>NZ_VCKX01000338.1 GCF_005889725.1 Nonomuraea zeae | reverse complement strand
GGGCGGGTTCGCCGTCCAGCTCGCCGCGGCCCGCGGCCTGCGCGTCGTCGCCAGCGCGGGGGAGGCCGACGAGGAGCTGGTCCGCGGCTTCGGCGCCGATCACTTCGTCCCCCGGACGGCGCGCCTGGGCGAGGCCGTCCGGGCCCTCGTCCCCGGCGGGGCCGACGCCGCCCTGGACGCCGCGGTGACCGGGAGCGCGGCTCTCGACGCGGTGCGCTCCGGCGGTTCGTTCGCCGCCCTCGTCGCCGGGGGAGCGCCCTTCCCGCTGCGCGGCACCCGCGTGTTCCACCACTGGATCCGCGCCGACGCCGGCGCCCTGGCCGGCCTCGTCACGCTCGCGGAGGCCGGCGCTCTCACGCTCCGCGTCGCCGGGTCCCTTCCGCTCGACGAGGTCGCCCGAGCCCACCGCCGCCTCGCCGGGCCGGTGCGCGGCCGCCTGGTACTCGCTCCCTGACGGGCTTGCAGTTCGGTACACGAACTAATATGGTTCGTGTACCGAACAACATTAGGAGTGAGCCCTCATGAGTCGTACCGTTGCGGTCATCGGCGGTGGTTACGGAGGCGCCGCGGCAGCCAAGGCGCTGGACGCGGACACCGACGTCATCCTCATCGAGCCCAGGGACGCGTTCGTCCAGAACGCCGTCTCCCTTCGCGCGCTGGCCCGTCCGGAGTGGGCCGAGCACCTGTTCTTCCCTTATGACAAGCTGCTGCGGCGTGGCCGGGTGGTCCACGAGCGCGCGGCCCGGGTGGACGCCGGCGGCGTCACCTTGGCCTCCGGCGCCCGCGTTGACGCCGACTACCTGGTGCTGGCGACCGGCTCCGACTATCCCTACCCGTTCAAGACCGGTGCCGACCTGACGCGGCGCGCGCGGGAGCGGCTGCTCGGCACGCACGAGGAGCTCGCGAAAGCGGAGCGGGTGCTGATCACCGGCGCGGGGCCCGTCGGCCTGGAGCTGGCCGGCGAGATCAAGGCCGTCTGGCCGGACAAGCACGTCACCATCGTCGACCCGGCGCAGCGGCTGCTGCCCGGCTTCGAGCCGGCCCTGATCGAGGACCTGCACCGCCAGCTCGACGCGCTCGGCGTGGATCTGCGGCTGGGCACCACGCTCACGACGCAGCCGCCGGCCGAGCCCGGCCTGGCCGGGGGCTTCACCGTGGAGTCGAGTCACGGGCGGATCTCCGCCGACATCTGGTTCCGCGCCCACGGCGTGCGCGTCAAGAGCGACTTTCTCGGCGCGGAACTGGCCGCCGCGCGCACCCCGGCCGGCCACGTACGGGTGACCGAAACGCTGAACGTCGAGGGGTTCGGCAACGTCTACGCCGTCGGCGACCTGACCGACCTGGCCGAGGCCAAGATGGCCGGGAACGCGATGCAGCACGCCGAGACCGTGGCCGCGAACATCATCTCCCAGGTGCGCGGCGAGCGGCCCACGGCCCGCTACGTGCCGTCCCCGCTGCCGTTCGTGCTGCTGCCGCTCGGGCCGGGCGGGGGAGTGGGCCAGGTGCCCTCCGAGAACGGCCCGCTCGTGCTGCCCGCGCAGGCGGTGGCCGACTACAAGGGCGCGGACCTGTTCACCGGGCGGTTCGCCGAGCTGTTCGGCACCGGTGGGCTGTCACCGGCGGCCTGATCCCGCTCGACGAACACCTTCGGCACCTGGTTGTCCTGCACCATCTGGCTGAGCAGGGCGGCGAGCGCGTCGCGCTCACCGCCGCCGAGACCCGCGGGCAGCTCCGCGATCCGCCGGCAGGCCTCGGCGTGGAAGGCCTCGGCCAGCTTGCCGCCCTGCGCGGTCAGCACGACGCGGACGGCCCGCCCGTCGCGCGGGTCGGGCTCCCGCCGCACCAGGCCGCGCTGGGTGGTGCGGTCGACCAGCTCGGTGAGGCTGGACTTCGCCAGCCCCAGCACCGCGCCGAGCCCGCTCATGCCGTACGGCTGCGCCATCAGCACGCAGATCAGCTGCCCCTGCTGCGGGGTCAGCCCGTATTCGCGGGCCGACTCCGCGTAGACGGCATTCACCAGGAACGCCGACCGCACCAATGCGGTGACGATCCCGAGTTGCTCGCCAGCCTCTTCCGCCATTTCGCCAGACTACCACCGGATATCCACATCATTCGGGGCGCGAACTACCGGTCCGGCGCCGCCGCGTACGTGGCCGGCCGACGCGCTCCGCGTCAGCCGATCACGACCGGGATCCGGTCGGCGCGGGCCGTCCAGCGGCCGTCGGGGCTGCGGACGATGCGGACCGGGTGGTCGAAACACGTGCTGACCAGGTCGCTGGTCAGCACGTCGGCCACCGGGCCGCCGGCCAGGCAGAGGCCGTCGCGCAGCAGCATGGCGTGCGTCGTGGTCGCCGGCAGCTCCTCCAGGTGGTGGGTGACCAGGACGGTGGCCAGCGACGGGTGGCGGGCGCGCAGCGCGTCGATGCTGGCGAGCAGCTGCTCGCGGGCCGCCAGGTCGAGCCCGGTCGCCGGCTCGTCGAGCAGCAGCAGCCGGGGCCGCGGCATGAGCGCGCGGGCGATCAGCGCGCGGCCGCGTTCGCCCTGGGAGAGGGTGGGCCAGTGCGGCCTGCGCTCTGGCGCTCATCCCGAGCATGGCGATCAGCTGGTCGGCCTGCTCCTCCTCCTGCGGGCTCGGCGACCAGCGCGGGACGAGCGCCGCGGTGTTGGTCAGACCGGTCAGGACGACCTCGCGGACGCTCAGCCCGCCCTCGGGGGCGTGCCTCGGGTTGATGTGGCCCAGGTACGAGCGCAGCTCGCGGACGTCGACGCGGCCCAGCGTGCGACCGAGCACCTCGACCACGCCGCGGGTGGGGTGGGTGACGGCCCCCAGCAGGCTGAGCAGGGTGCTCTTGCCCGCGCCGTTGGCGCCGAGCAGGGCCCAGTGCTCGCCCGGGCGGACGGTCAGCGAGATGCCCCGCAGCAGGGGACGGCCCGAGCGCACCAGGTCCACGCCGTCCACCCGCAGGACCGGGCCGGTGTCGGCGGGGCGGGAGATCGTCGTCATCCGGCCGCCTCCGTCCTGATCAGCGTGAGCACCGCGTCCAGGTGCTCGACCGTGGCGTCGATCGCCGCCTCGGTGTCGCCGCGCTCCAGGGCGGACAGCAGGTCGGCGTGCGCGTACGACATGTCGGGCACCGCGCTCTCGTGCACCACCAGGTCCACCAGCGCCGGCAGCAGCACCGGCCGCGCCGCGGCGTAGAGGCCGGCGAGCACGGCGTTGCCGGACAGCTCCACCACGGCCTGGTGGAACTCCAGGTCCGCCTCCACGAACGCCTGCGGGTCGCCGCCGATCCGCTCCTGGCGTACGCGCAGCCGTTCCCGCAGATCCTCGACGTCCTCCGGGCGGATGCGCCCCGCGGCCAGCCGGGCCGCCTCCACTTCGAGTGCCCGCCGTACCTCGAAGGCCTCCAGCAGCCGGGCCCGCCGCAGCAGGTCGTGCACGTCCTGCGCCGCTCCGGACGGCACGTCGGCGACGAAGGTGCCCGAGCCGTGCCGTACGACGAGCCAGCCCTCGCGTTCGAGCAGCCGCACCGCCTCCCGGACGGTCGAGCGGCCCACGCCGAGCTCCTCGGCCAGGCGCACCTCGCTGGGCAGCCGCTGGCCGCTCGCCCAGTGCCCCTCCCGGATCCGTGCCCGCAACAAGCTCTCCAACTGCGGCACCACGGGACCATGCCGCAACCTGGACATTCTTTCCGCATTCACCCGGACAACTTATCAGTCCTCAGACGTCTGATGTTTCGAGGTGAGGCGTCCGGGACGCGAGCCTCACCGTAGGGGGCGGAAGAAGGCCCGGATGTCGTCGATCAGCAGGTCGGGTGCCTCCATCGCGGCGAAGTGGCCGCCACGGTCGAACTCCGACCAGTGCGCGACGTTGTGTTCGCGCTCGGCGATCCGCCGGACCCCGGCGTCGCCGGGGAAGACCGCGACGCCATGCGGCAGCGCCGAGTACTCGGCCACCGCCCCCCAGCCCTTCTGACCTTCCTTGTACAGGCGGGCGGCGGAGGCGGCGGTGCCGGTGAACCAGTAGATGCTCACGTCGGTGAGCAGCTGGTCGATGTCCACGGCGTCCTCGGGCAGGTCGCGGGCCGGGTCGGTCCACTCCTTGAACTTCTCCACGATCCACGCCAGCTGCGCGGCGGGCGAGTCGTGCAGCCCGAACGCGAGGGTCTGCGGCCGGGTCGCCTGGATGATCGCGTAGCCGGCCCGGTCCTGGTCCTGGTACTGGCCGAGGCGGGCGAGCTCCGCCGGGGTGAGTCCCTCGAACTCGGCCGGATCGCCGGTCGGGAACCCGAGCGCGCCGTTGACGTGCACGCCGACCACGTTCTGCGGCGCGGCGCGGCCGAGCATCGGCGAGATGACCGAGCCGCTGTCGCCGCCCTGCGCGCCGTATCGCCGGTAGCCGAGCCGGTCCATCAGCACCGCCCACGCCGCCGCGACCCGCTCCAGGTCCCAGCCGGGCTCGGTGGTGGGCCCGGAGAAGCCGAACCCGGGGATCGACGGGGCGACGACGTGGAACGCGTCCGATGGGTCGCCGCCGTGCGCCGCCGGGTCGGTGAGCGGGCCGATGACCTGCGTGAACTCGGCGACCGAGCCCGGCCAGCCGTGCGTGATGATCAGCGGGAGCGCGTCGGGCTCCGGCGAGCGGACGTGCAGGAAGTGGATGTCCTGCCGGTCGATCCGGGTCGTGAACTGCGCGAAGGCGTTCAGCCGGGCTTCGGCGGCCCGCCAGTCGAAACCGGTGCGCCAGTAGTCGGCCAGCTTCTTCGCATAGCCGACGGGGACCCCGTACGACCAGCCCACACCGGGCAGCTCGTCCGGCCAGCGGGTCGCCGCCAGCCGCGCGTGCAGGTCGTCCAGCTGCGCCTGCGGGACATCGATATGGAAAGGGGTGATTCGCGGGTCTTCGTTCATGTCTTTCAGGCTAGGGATCGGCTAGGACAGCTTCAGTCCTAGGATGGCCGTCATGCTGGAAACCTCGGCGCGGTTGCTGCGGCTGCTGTCGCTCCTGCAGACTCCCCGGGACTGGCCGGGCGCCGAGCTGGCCGAACGGCTCGGCGTCTCGCACCGTACGATCCGCCGCGACATCGACCGGCTCCGCGAGCTCGGATACGTCGTGCACGCCACCGCGGGCGCACCCGGCTACCGGCTCGGCGCCGGCGCCGGGCTCCCGCCGCTGCTGCTCGACGACGACGAGGCGGTCGCGGTCGCCATCGGGCTCGGCACCGCCGCCGTCTCCGGCGTGGCGGGCATCGAGGAGACCTCGATCCGCGCCCTGGCCAAGCTCGAACAGGTCCTCCCGCCCCGGCTGCGGCAGCGCGTCGGCAACCTGCGATCGGTGACGGTCCCGCTGGCGCGCCCGGCCGCGGCCGTAAACCCGGCCGTGCTCACCGCCATCGCCGCGGCCGTCCGCGATCGGGAGAGCCTGCGGTTCGACTACCGCTCCCATGACGGCACGGGAGGCCGCCGCGCCGCTGAGCCGTACCGGCTGGTCAACTCGGGCCGCCGCTGGTACCTGCTGGCGTGGGACACCGGCCGGGAGGACTGGCGCACGTTCCGCGTCGACCGGCTGCGCCTGCACACCCCGAACGGGCCACGCTTCACGCCTCGCGAGCCGCCCAGTGCCGACCTGGTCCACTACGTGTCGGAGCGGATCTCCGTAGACCCGTACCGCTACCGCGGCCGGTTCACCGTGCACGCCCCGGCCGAGGTCGTCGCCGGCCGGATGCCGCCGACGATGGCGGTGGTCGAGCCGGCCGGCGACGACGCGTGCGTCCTCAGCACCGGATCGAACTCCCTCGACGAGCTGGCCATGTGGGTCGCGCAGCTCGGCGTCCCGTTCGAGGTGCACGAGCCGCCCGAGCTCATCCGGCACCTCCGCGCGCTGGGCGCCCGCCTCGTCGATGCGGCCGGGCCGCCCACGCCTGCCTGACGAGCCCGCGCCGTCGCGCCCTGGCTGCTCATGGCATTGACGGCGACACTGGTGTGGTGGGCCTCGCGAGCCGGGCATCGGCCGCTGTTTCATCCGATGCCGGACCGCTCCCGGACGGGCCCCTTTGAGATGGGACCGTATGGCGACTGCCTCCGCCGCCGACCCGCCCCGCAGCGGGCTGATCGTGGCCGTGCTGGCATCGGGCGGGATCATGGTCTCGCTGATGCAGACCCTGATCATCCCGTTGATCCCGAGCCTGCCCGCCCTGCTCGGCACCAGCGCGGCCAACGCCTCCTGGGCCATCACCGCCTCCCTGCTGGCCGGCGCCGTGGCGACCCCGGTGGCCGGGCGGCTGGGCGACCTGTACGGCAAGCGGCGCCTGGCCGTCGTGTGCGCCGTCCTGCTCACGGCCGGCTCCCTGGTGTGCGCCCTGTCCAACACGCTCGCGCCCATGGTGATCGGCCGGGCGTTGCAGGGGTTCGGGATCGCGCTCGTCCCGCTGGGGATCAGCATCATGCGCGACGTGCTGCCGCCTCGCCGGCTCGGGTCGGCGATGGCGATGATGAGCTCCTCGATCGGCGTCGGCAGCGCGCTCGGGCTGCCGCTGGCGGCGCTGGTCGCCCAGTACGCCGACTGGCACGTGCTGTTCTGGGCCGCGGCCGCGCTCGGCGCGCTGACGGGCGGCCTCGTGCTCGCGGTGGTGCCGGAGTCGCCGCTGCGCGCCCGCGAGCGCTTCGACGCCCTGGGCGCGCTCGGCCTGTCGGCGGGCCTGGTGCTGCTCCTGCTGCCCGTCTCCAAGGGCGGCGACTGGGGCTGGTCGAGCCCGGTGACGCTCGGCCTGCTCGCCGCCTCGGCGGTCATGCTGCTGCTGTGGGGGGCGTGGGAGCTGCGCAGCGCAGCGCCGCTGGTGGACCTGCGGACCAGCGCCCGGCGCCAGGTGCTGATGACGAATCTCGCATCCGTCGTCGTCGGGTTCGCCATGTTCGTCATGGCGCTCGCGCCGCCCCAGATCCTGCAACTGCCCGAGGCGACCGGATACGGCCTGGGCCAGTCCATGCTCCAGACCGGTCTGTGGCTGGCGCCCGGCGGCCTGGTGATGATGGGGACCTCGCGGGTGGCGGCCCTGCTGTCGGCCCGGCGCGGCCCGAAGGTGTCGCTGCTGGCCGGGACGCTCGTCATCGCCTCCGGCTACGCCGTCGGCCTGGCCCTGACGACCACGCTGGCCGGCCTGCTGATCTTCTCGTGCATCGTCAGCGCCGGGGTCGGCTTCGCGTACGCGGCCATGCCCGCCCTGATCATGGGCGCCGTACCCCGCACCGAGACCGCCGCCGCGAACGGGCTCAACAGCCTGGCCCGCGCCATCGGCACCTCGGCCTCCAGCGCCGTGATCGGGGTGGTGCTGGCCGACATGACCACTCGCTTCGGCCCGGCCGTGATCCCCACGGAGGCGGGCGTCCGCGCCACCCTGCTCATCGGCGGGGGCGCCGCCCTGCTCGCCGCCCTCATCGTGCTGACCATCCCGGGCCGGACGGCCGGGCCGGAGGCATCCCCGGCCGCCAGGTCGCGGTACGGCGAGGCCGATCCCACGGCGAACCTGCCCGGCTGAGCCTCCGCCCCGGCCGCTCCGGGGATCGGGTCGTCAGTGCCGGGTCTGGTACGCCTCCCGGCTGGCCTCGATGTCCGAGACGTGCTCGATGGCCCAGCCGGCCAGGGCCAGCGCGGGTGCGATGAGGCTCTTGCCGGTGGAGGTCAGGGCGTACTCGACCCGGGGCGGGACCTCGGCGTGCACGGTCCGGGAGACCAGGCCGTCGCGTTCGAGGTTCCTGAGCGTCAGGGTCAGCATGCGCTGGGAGATCCCGGGGGTCTGCTGGTGCAGGTCGGTGAAGCGCAGGCTGCCCTGGTCGAGGGTCGCCACGATCAGCAACGTCCACTTGTTGCAGATGCGGTCGAGGATGGTGCGGATCGCCCGCCCGCCGTCTCCTCGGATCATGCAGGTGTGTTCGTACTCCGACATGACAACCCTCTGTGTGTAACGCACATGGATGTGCCTTTTGTAAGGCTTTCAATAGTGACGCATCATGAGGCTACTTACGACTGGTAACCATCGTGGCCGGCGCCACGTATCTGACCCCCGAGGTGTCCTTCATGGAGATTGCCTACTGGATCGTCGCCGGCCTCCTGGCCGTCTTCTACCTCTACGCCGGAGGTAAGAAGATCATCCAGAGCCAGGAGCAGCTCCAGCCGATGATGGGCTGGGTCGACACCATGCCCATGCCGTTCGTCCGCCTGATCGGAGTGCTGGAGGTCCTCGGCGCGGCCGGCCTGATCCTGCCGCCGCTGACCGGGATCGCGTCCTGGCTCGCCATCGCCGCGGCCGTCGGGCTCGTGCTGATCCAGGTGGGAGCCATGGTGGTCCACCTGCGCCGCGACGAGGCCCGGCTGATCGGGCTGAACATCGCCCTCCTGGCCGCCGCCGCGGTGGCCGTCTGGCTCGGCACCGTCTGGCTCTGAGCCGGCGCGGGCTCAGACCGTCTGGCTCTGAGCCGGTGCGGGCTCAGGCCGGCGTCCACGGCCGGAGCTTGTCGGGGTTGAGCACCGTCCAGATGCTCTTGATCCGGTCGCCCGCGAAGTCGAACGCCAGCACCGACACGGTGACGCCGTCCAGCTGGGCCATCAGCCCGGGCTGGCCGTTGACCGCGCACTCCACGACCGTCAGGTTGGGTGCCGCGCCGGCCCGGACGGCGAAGAAGCGCGCGATCTGCTCGGCGCCTTCGATCGGCTGGAGCTCGGCCCTGACGAGGCCGCCGCCGTCGCCGGTCGCCGTGGAGTCAGGGTCGAGGAGGGCGATGAGCGCCTGGAGGTCCTTGGCCGCCCACGCCTGCTTGAAGGCCCTGACGATGCGGGCCTGCTGGGGCGCCGGGGTCGCGGGGGCGTCGGAGGCGCGTACGCGGCGGCGGGCCGAGGAGGCCAGCTGGCGGCAGGCGGCCGGAGTGCGGCCGACGATCTCGGCGACTTCGGTGAAGGAGTAGCGGAAGACGTCGTGCAGGATGAACGCGACCCGCTCGGCCGGGGTCATGGATTCGAGCACGACGAGGAAGGCCATGTTGACCGACTCGTCGAGCGTGATCCGGTCGGCCGGGTCGTCGGGGGTGCCGCCCGAGCCCGCGTCGCTCCACTCCGTACGGTCGGGCAGCGGCTCGGGGATCCACTCGCCCACGTAGCGCTCCCGCCGGGCGCGCGCCGAGCCGAGCAGGTCCAGGCAGATGCGGCTGGCCACCGTCGTCAGCCAGGCGCCGGGGGAGTCGATGGCGTCCTGCTGCCGCCTGGACAGGGCGTACCAGCGGGCGTAGGTCTCCTGGACGACGTCCTCGGCGTCGGCCAGGGAGCCCAGGAGGCGGTAGGCGAGGTTGATCAGCTGGCGCCGCTCGCTCATGATCGCGCTCAGGCCCGGATCGGATCGGGTGGTCATGGTGTCGCCGGCTCCCTTGCTCGTGTCCTTCTCACCCAGTCCGACGAGACATCCCGCCGAAGTGTGAGGTCGCCTGACATTTCGCGGGGTTGCGTCGTCGTACTCCTGAAAAGGACACTGAGGAAGGATCCGATCATGGAACCCGTGAACGTCGCCGTCATTTACTACAGTGCCACAGGCACCGTGCACGCCTTGGCGCAGGCTGCCGCGGAGGGCGCGGAGAAGGCCGGCGCGCACGTGCGGCTGCGCAAGGTCGCCGAGACGGCCCCGCCGGAGGCGATCAGCGCCCGGCCCGAATGGGCGCAGCACCTCCGGGACACCGCCGACGTGGCCGAGGCCGCGCTCGACGACCTGGACTGGGCCGACGCCGTGGTGTTCGGCACGCCCACCCGCTTCGGCAATCCGGCCGGCCCGCTCAGGGCGTTCATCGACACCACCGGTCCGCTGTGGTTCCAAGGCAGGCTCGCGGACAAGGTGTACTCGGCTTTCACCGCCTCCAACACCGCACACGGCGGGCAGGAGTCCACCATCCTGGCGCTGGGGAACACGTTCTACCACTGGGGCGGCATCATCGTGCCGCCCGGCTACACCGACCCCGTCCAGTTCCAGTCCGGCAACCCCTACGGCGCCTCGCACGTGACAGGCGACGGCCCGCCCAGCGACGTTTCCCTGGAAGCGGCCCGCTACCAGGCGCGTCGAGTGGCCGACGTCGCGGCCCTGCTCAAGGCCGGCCGCGCGGCCTGAGCCGGCAAGGGGACCTGGCGCGGCAGCGGCCGCCGTCGAATGCGGGTGTCCGGGAGTGGCCTCACTTCCGGACCACCCGGCCTCAAGCCGGCCGGCGTCGGCGGCACGATCGGCCGCGCGTCTCCCGCCGGATCGCCCGGGCTCGCCGGGTCGTGATCAGGCCGTCCCGTCGTTCGTGGCGTCCTCGCCGGCGGCGCGCGCGATGGCGCTGGTGAGCCGGTCCCGTTCCCGGCGGATGTAGCTCCCCCTGGAGTAGCTCTGGATGAACGCCTCGACGAACTCCACCGGGTCCTCACCGAAGATCTCGCGGATCGGGGTACCGTCCGCCGCGGCGCGCTCGAACAGGTCGGCCAGATCCTCGAACATCGACGCCGCGTCCGGGCCGTCTCCCGGCCCGAAGTGCATCAGGTAGCGCTCCACCGCTTCGACCGCCACCCGGTAGTTCTCCGGAAGCGCTTTGACCCGCGCTTTGTACTGCCGCCAGCGCTTCTTGTCCTCCAGCGGCCCGGTGACCACTTCCAGGTACTGCCGGGCGCGGCTCTTCGGCTCGCTCGACTCTGCGGCCATGGCTACTCACCTCTTTCGCGGAGCGTTTCGAGCCGTTCCGTGAGGAAGCTCCAGGTCCTCCAGAACTCATCGAGGTACTCCCGTCCCTGCGCGTTCAGGGAGTACACCTTGCGCGGCGGCCCCTTCTCGGACGGGACCTTCTCCACGTCCACGAGACCGCGCCGCTCGATCCTGACCAGCAGCGCGTAGATCGTGCCCTCGGCGATGTCGGAAAAGCCCTGATCGCGCAGCCACGCCGTGATCTCGTAGCCGTACGCGGACCGGCCGGACAGGATCGCCAGGACGATGCCCTCCAGCGTTCCCTTGAGCATCTCCGTGATCTGCTTGCCCATGGATCACCCTCTTGCTATTCAGTGTTGCTTACTACCGGTACATAGTAGCACTGAATAGCCGAGGTGCGCACCCGAGCAGGACCACGCCGCGTACACAATGCCGCGCAGGGCGGACTTCCTCAACCGGCGGCTGCCACGGGGTCCGGTGAAGCCGCCTCAGGCGGCGTCAAGGGCTGCGGTGATCTTGTCCATCATGTCGGCCAGGCTGGGGGCGGGCCGGCCCTGGTGGGTGCGGGCGGCCGCCTCGATGGCGACGATGACAGTCTGGCGGAAGTTGTCGGCCTCGGCCGGGGCCTGCTGCTTGAGCAGGCTCATGGCCGCCGTCAGGGCCGGCAGCACGTGATCGGCGAGCGCGGCCACGGACTTGCCGCGCAGATTCACCCCCTTGGGCCACTCGGCGAGCACGTGCCCGACCAGGCCGGTGGCGGAGGCCAGGGCGATGGACCCCTCGGAGGCGGCCCGGTGCGGCCTGCCGGTGGCGTCAGCGGCGGCCATCAGCGAGACGGAGCCCCACGCGGCGGTCCGCAGGATGATCTTGTCCTGGTTGGTGAGGGCGGTGGACATGGTGGAGTGCTCCTTTTCACGAAATGCGGTTGAACGGAGGTGGATCTTGCTGGGCGGCCGGGCCGGCCCTGTCTACCGAGCCGGTCCGGTCTGCCCGCCGCAGAACACCGCCTTGATGAGCCCGTCCAGCATCTTCGGGAAGTCCTGCGCCGGGTTGTTCGCGGCGTCCCCGGTGGTGATCGAGGCGGTCATGGTCTTCTTGCCGTCGGGGCTGCTGTACATCAGCGCCGCGTACCCGTTGACGCTGCCGTTGTGGTTGAGCTTCGCGCTCTGGCCCAGCTCGCGCACCCCGGCGCTGCCGGCCCACTCGCGCCGCTCGTCGTGCACGCGCAGCTGCACTCCGGCGAAGCCGGCATCGACGAACGCCTGGATGGCCTGCTGCAACTCCGGGCGGTCCTGCCCGGCAGCGGCCTTCCGCACGGCGCCGCCGCTCTCGGCGGCGGCCACCGCGGGGGTGGCCGTAGCCGCCAGCAGCGCGGCCGCCAGCGCCGCGACCCCGACTCGCCGTAAGACCTTGCCGCGGACGACCGGGCGCCGATGCCCGGCGAAGATGCGTGCCCCGGTCTCCGCGATCGCCGGCGGGGAGTGGGCTTTCATGGTTCCTCGTCCCTGGTGTCGCGCTCGGGCGAAGGGGTTCGCCTGGCTCTTATACACATCTGACGCTGCCGACGATACCCCCTGT
>NZ_VCKX01000337.1 GCF_005889725.1 Nonomuraea zeae | reverse complement strand
ACCCCGCCCCGCTGCCGACCTACCCCTTCCAGCGGCAGCCGTACTGGCTCAACCCGGCGGTCAAACCGGCCACGAGTGCCCGCGAAGCCCGCTTCTGGGACGCCGTGGACCAGGAGGACCTGGACGCGCTGGTGTCGGCGCTGCGGGTGTCGGACGCGCAGCGGGCGTCGCTGCACACCGTGCTGCCCACGCTCGCGTCGTGGCGGCGGCAGCAGCGGGCCCGCTACCGGCCGGCCTGGAAACCGGCGCCGGTCCCGGCGCAGCGGCGGCTCGCCGGCACGTGGGCAGTGATCGTCCCGCCCGGGTCCCGGCCGGCCGAGGAGGTCGTGGCGGCCCTGTCCGCGGCGGACGGTGTCACGGTCGTCACCGTCCCGATGGGCGGCGAGCTGCCGCGTACCGGGATCGACGGCGTGCTGTCCCTGGCCGCCCTGAACGAGGACCCGCACCCGGCCCTGCGGTCGGGGACCGAAGGCTTCGCGGCGACCGCCGAGCTGCTGCGGTCCGGAGGGAGCCTCGACGAGCTGCGGTCGGCGGGCGAGTGCGAGGTGCCGTTCTGGGTGGTCACCAGCGGGGCCGTCCGGGTGGGCGCGGCCGACGAGCCGCCCCGCCTGGCCCAGGCGCAGGTCTGGGGGCTGGGGCAGTCCGACCCCCGGGTCCGGCTCGTGGACCTGCCCGCGTCCGTCGGCTCGGGTGTGGCCGCGCTGCTCGCGACGGTGCTGGCGGACGGCGGGGAGGACCAGGTGGCGGTCCGCGGCTCCGGCGCGTACACGCTCCGCCTGGCGCCTGCCGCGGCCACCGAGCCCACCTGGGACAAGACCGGCACCATCCTGCTCACCGGCGCGGACACCCCGGCCGGTGGCCGGCTCGCCCGCCGGCTGGCGGCCGACGGGGCCGAGCGCCTGCTGCTGCCGCTGCGTCCGGGCGGGCGGCGCGCGCAGGCGCGGCTGGAGGCCGAGCTGAGCGCGCTCGGCGCCCGGGTCACGGTGGTCGCCTGCGACCCGGCGGACCGGGAGGCGCTGGCGGCGGCCCTGCGAGCCGCCCCCGCCGACCGCCCGTTGACGGCCGCCATCCACGTCGCCGCCACCCCATCACCCATGACCGCCCACCACCTCGCCACCACCCATCCGTCCATGACCGCCCACCACGTCGCCACCGCTCAAACACCCATGACCGCCGACGACGGTTCGACCGCTCAATCGCCCACGGTCGGCGGGTCGTCCGAGCTCGAACGTGCCGACGCCGCTCTGGATGCCGAGCTGCGGGCCATGACGAACCTGGACGAGCTGACCCGCGACCTCGGGCTGGCGGCCTTCGCGATCGTCTCCCCCTCCTCGGCTTCCTTCGGCGTGCCGGGCCTGGCGGAGCGCGCGCCGGCGGACGCGTGCGCGCAGGCCGTGGCCGAACGCCGCCGGGCCGCCGGGCAGGCCGCCGTATGGGTCGCCACCGGCCCCTGGGCCGAGGATGACCACCCCGCCGAGCCACGACCGCCCGCGAGCGAACCCACCGAAACGCCTCTGCCTGAGCAAGGAAAGAGCGAGCCGGTCAAGAAGCCCCGACCGGAGCAACGCGGGAGCGAGCCGGACGAGAAGCCCCAGCCGTGGCAACGCGAGAGCGGGCCGGGCGAGGCGCGGACGCCTGGGTTGCGGGACACCGCGCCGGCTGCCGTGGTCGCCGCGTTGTGGCAGGGCGACGGCTCGCTCGTCGTGGCCGACGCCGACTGGGAGCGGCTGACGGCCGACCGGAGCCGGGCGCTGCTGCGCGGCGTGGGCGACGAGCCGCCCGCCGGGTCCGCACCGGCCTCCGGCGGGTTCGCCGGGGCAGGGATGTTCGCCGCCTCGGCCGTACCCGGCATGTCGGTGTTGCGGGACCTGAAGGACCGCCCCGAGTTCGAGCAGCTGCAGGTGCTCCTCGACCTGGTACGCACCTACGCCGCCATGGTCCTCGGCCACGACACGCCGGAGGAGATCACCCCTGACAGCGACCTGCTGACGCTCGGCTTCTCCTCCTTCACCGCACTGGAGCTGAGCAGCCACCTGGCCACGATCGGGCTCGACATGGAGCCGACGGCGATCTTCGACGCTCCGACGATCGCCGCGCTCGCCAGACACCTGCAACTCGGCGCGACAGGCGCCACCCCACCCTCAGGAGGATGATCAGGATGGACGTCGTCATCGCGGGCGCGGGACCCGTCGGCCTGATGCTCGCCTGCGAGCTGGGGCTGGCCGGAGTGCGCCCCCTGGTGCTGGAACGGCGGGCGGTCGCCCGCGAGGACTCACCGGGCATGGCCATCAACGCCACCACCGTGGAGCTGCTCGACCAGCGCGGCCTGGCGGACCGGGTGCGCGCGGGCGGCCTGGAGTGGCCGCAGGCGCACTTCGCCCACCTCATGCTGGACCCCGGCAGGATGCGGGAGCGGCACGCGAGCACCGTGCTCGTGCCACAGTCGCACCTGGAGTCCTGCCTGGAGGCGCGGGCCCGCGAGCTGGGCGTCGAGATCCGCCGCGGCCACGAGGTGACCGGCGTCCGCCAGGACGGCTCCGGCGTCACGGTGAGCGCGGGCGGCGACGAGATCTCCTGCCGCTACCTGGTGGGCTGCGACGGCGCGAACAGCGCCGTGCGACGGCTGGCCGGCATCCGGTTCCCCGGCGTGGACGCCCCCTTCCACGGCATCGTCGCCGAGGTGGCGGCCGACGGCGAGCTGATGCCCCATCTGGGCGCGCACCAGCACCCGGGTGGGGTCTTCACGGTCGGACCCTCGGGCCCTGGGCTGCTGCGGGTCTCCACCGGCGAGTTCGGCGTGCAGGGCTGGGACGACGAGATCCCCGCCACCGTGGACGAGATCGAGGCGAGCATCGCCCGGCTGGTCGGGCACGACGTGAAGATCGGCACACCGCGCTGGCTGGCCCGCTGGCACAACGTCACCCGCCAGGCCGAGCGCTATCGCGCGGGCCGGGTGTTCGTGGCGGGCGACGCGGCGCACGTGCACTTCCCGCTGGGCGGGCAGGCGCTCAGCACCGGCGTCGAGGACGCCGTGAACCTCGGCTGGAAGCTCGCCGCCGACCTGGCCGGCCACGCGCCCGCCGGGCTGCTGGACAGCTACCACCGGGAGCGGCATCCGGTGGGGGCGCGAGCCTGCCTGACGACGCGGGCGCAGGTCGCGCTCATGCACCCGTTGCCCGAGGTGACCCCGCTGCGCGAGGTGATCTCCGAGCTGATCGGGTACGACGACGTCAACGAGCACCTGGTCAGGATGGCCGGGGGCCTGGACGTGACATACGGCTGCGACGAGAGCCGTCCCCTGGTGGGCCGGCGGTTCGGGGCCGTCCCGCTGAGCACGCCCGACGGCGTGGTCTCGCTGGCCGAGGTGTCACGGACCGGGCGCGGCCTCTTCCTCGACCTCTCGGCGGGCGACGACTCGACCGGGTTCCTCGACCTCTCGGCGGGCGACGACTCGACCGGGGCGCTCTCCGGCTGGTCGGACCGGATCAACGTGGTCGTGGCCTCCCCCACGCCCGAGATCCCGGCCGGCGCTCTGCTCCTGCGCCCGGACGGCCGGGTCGCGTGGACCGGCGAAGCCACTGAAATCGGCGAAACCGGCGGGATCGGCAAGCCCGGCCAGCCCGGCGGGACCCGGGACGGTGCGGGCGGGCTGGAGGAGGCGCTGCTGACCTGGTTCGGCCGCCCCACCGCATAGCGCCGGATTAGTCCGGCTTAAGCCCCTGAATCCACCATTGGCGTAGTCACCGGCATTTCCTAGGAGGACACCGGATGCAAGGCCCAGACATCCACATCCTGGCGGCCGGGACCGCGCTGCCCGGCCCCCCGATCGACAACGCGACCCTGGCCCGCCTGCTCGGCATGCCCACCGTCTGGGAGCGTTGGATCGACGCGTTCATCGGCACCGACAACCGCCACTTCGCCGTCGACCTGGCCACGGGAGAGCGCCGGCACACCCTCACCGACATCGGCGAGCAGGCGGGCGCCCGCGCCATGGCCGCGGCCGGCGTCGGGGCCGGGGACATCGACCTCATGGTCATGGGCACCTCCTCGCCCGACATGCTCATGCCCGCCACCGTCAACCTCATCGCCGACCGGCTCGGCATCAACGACATCCCCACGTACCAGCTCCAGTCCGGCTGCTCCGGCGCCGTGGGCGCGCTCGACGTGGCCCACCAGATGCTCCAGTCCGGCCGCCACCGCACCGCCCTGGTCATCGGCGGGGACTCCTGCGCCAAGCACCTGGACACCACCGTCGACATGGCCAAGCTGCCGCCCGGCGAGCAGGTGAACGCGGTCCTGTTCGGGGACGGCGCGGGCGCGGTCGTGCTGAGCGCGGACCCGCGTCCCGGCTCGGTCGTGCTGCGCCGCGTCTTCGCCCGCCTCACCGGGCTCAACCGGCCCCCCGGCCAGGTCATCGAGTGGTACGGCGCGGCCGAGCTCGACTCGGGCAAGCCGCCGGCCGTCGAGGACTACAAGGCCATCGAGGAGTCGGTCCCCACCATGGCCGCCGAGGCCCTCCAGGAGCTGCTCGAAGACCTGGACTGGAAGGACGACGAGATCGACTACGTCCTGCCGCCGCAGCTGTCCGGCGCGATGACCGCGCGCATACTCAAGACGCTCGACCTGCCGATGGCCGCCGAGGTGAGCTGCGTGCGCAGCACCGGCAACACCGGCAACGCGCTGCCGTTCTTCCAGATCGAGCTGGCTCTGCCGCGGATGGTGACGGGTGACCGGGCGGTCGGCGTGGCCATCGAGTCGAGCAAGTGGATCAAGGCGGCGTACGCGCTGGAGAAGGTCTGATGACGATCGAGGACCTGCACAGAGCGGGCCGCCTGGCCGCCGAGTACCCCCGCGTGCGGGGGCTGCTCGCCGAGCTGGACGGCGCCGGGCTGGTCAAGGCCGGCCGGCTGCTGGCCAGGCTGGACCCCGAGGAGGTGCTGCGCGAGCACCCGGAGACCCCGACGACGACCGTCGCGATCACCGGCCACAGCACGCTCTCGATGCTGCCTCCCGCGCTGACCGCCGAGCTGGCCAGGCACGGCCTGCTGGCCGCGGTCGCGCTGGGTGACTTCGACGGCTACGTGTTCGAGCTCGGAGATCCCGCCAGTGACCTGTACACCCGCGACCCCGACCTGGTGCTGTGCGTGCTCGACCCGGCGATCGTCCTCGACGAGGTGCCGTGCCCGTGGCGGCCGGAGGACGTCGCCGCCGTGTTCGAGGCCAAGATCGACCTGATCGAGGGGCTGGCCGCCAGGTTCGCCGGCACGGCCAGGGGCACGCTGGTGCTCAACACGATCCCGCTGCCCCGCCGGTTCGCCGCCCAGCTCGTGGACCTGACCTCGCGGGCGCGCCTCGGCGCGATCTGGCGCGAGGCCAACGCCCGCCTGCTGCGGCTGTCCGGCCAGGGCTCGGCGGTGGTCCTCGACCTCGACCCGCTGCTCGCCGACGGCGTGCCCGCCTCCGACACCCGGATGAGCGTGTACGCCAAGGCGCACCTGTCGGCCGAGCTGCTGGCCGCGTACGCCAGGCAGGTCGGGCACCTGGCCCGCCACCTCGCCGGCCGGACGAAGAAGACGCTCGCCGTCGACCTCGACGGCACGGTGTGGGGCGGCGTGCTCGGCGAGGACGGCCCGGACGGCATCGAGGTGGCCGACAGCGTCAAGGGCGAGGCGTTCCGCGCGTTCCAGCGGGGGCTCAAGCAGATCTCCGCGCAGGGCGTGCTGCTCGCCGCCGTCAGCAAGAACGACCTGCGCCCGGTGCGCGAGGTGCTGAGCGGCCATCCCCGGATGACGCTGCGCGAGGACGACTTCGTCCGGGTCGTGGCCAACTGGCGTCCCAAGCACGACAACCTGACCGAGCTGGCCGGGTCGCTCAACGTGGGGATCGACTCGTTCGTGTTCGTGGACGACAGCCCGTACGAGTGCGGCCTGGTCCGGCACGCCCTGCCCGGCGTGGCGGTGATCGCCGTGGACGACGACCCGGCGCTGCACCTGGACCGGCTGCTGGCCGACGGCTGGTTCGACACGCGCGTGCTGACCGACGAGGACCGCGGCCGGGTCTCGAAATACCGCGACGAGCTGGTGCGCAAGGACTTCCTGGACAGCTTCGACTCCCTTCAGGACTACCTGCGCGAGCTGCGCGTCACGGTACGGCTGGGCCCGGCGGGCGAGGCGGAGCTGGCCCGCGTGTCGCAGCTGACGCTGCGGACGAACCAGTTCAACCTGACCACCAGGCGCCTGCAGCCGCAGCAGGTGCGCGAGCTGGCCGACTCCCCGGCGACGCGGGTGCTGGCGGTCAGCTCGGCCGACAGGTTCGGCGAGAACGGGCTGGTCGGCGTGGTCACCGTGCGGCGGGACGGCGACGTCGTCCACCTCGACGACTTCCTGCTGAGCTGCCGGGTCTTCTCCCGCGGCATCGAGCAGGCCTGCCTGTCGGCGGTGCTGCGGCACGCCAAGGACAGCGGGGCGCGGGCGGTGGCCGGCTACTACCGCAGGACCCCCAAGAACGGCATGGTCGCCGAGTTCTACCCCCGCTACGGCTTCCGGCCCGCCGAATCGGACGGAACCTTCGTGCACGACCTGGCCGACATCATGTCCGCGCCGGAGACCGTACAACTGACCGCGAGCCTCGGAGGGCCGGCGTGACCACCATTGACGACTTCATCGCCCTCGTCCAGGACGAGATCGGCATCCCGGTGACCGTGGAGGACGCGGGCCTCGGGTTCGACGAGCTCGACCACTGGGACTCGGTGCACCTGCTCGCGCTGCTCATCGCGCTGGAGCGGGCCACCGGGCAGCGCGTCTCCATGCCCGACGTGATGGAGGCGACGAGCCTCCAGGACATCTTCGAGCTGGCGGTGCCGCGATGACGATCGCGCCGGTGGCCAGGCAGCGCCGGCACACCCTGCACTTCCTGCGCGAGATCCGGCCGATCGTCCCCGTCTTCCTCGACACCGAGGTGGACGCCACGGCGGTGCTGGCGCACCGCCGGGCCGCCCGAGCGGCGGGCGAGCAGTACTCGATCGTCTCCTACCTCCTGTACGCGGCCGCCCGCGCGCTGGCCGCGCACCCCGAGGCGAACGCCGCCGTCCGCGGCCGGCTGCGGCCCAAGGTCGCCAGGTACGAGACGGTCAACGGCAAGCTGACCCTGGACCGCGCCATCGACGGGCAGCGGATCGTGCTCTCGGCCGTCTTCCCCCACCTGCAGCGCACCAGCCTGGACGACGTCCAGCGCCGGGTGAACCACCTGCGGGACGGCGACGCGGCCCGCCTGCCGGAGTTCGCGCCCGCCAGGCTGCTGCACCGGCTGCCGCCGCTGCTCGGGGGCGCGCTGTTCCGGCTGGGCGTGCGGCCGCTGCGCCGGCGGGCGGCGGCGTTCGGCACGTTCGCGGTGACCTCGCTCGGCCACCGGCCCGTGGACGGCTTCTACTCGGTCGGCGGCACCACCATCACGCTGGGCGCCGGCCGCATCGTGGACCGCCCGGTGGTGCGCGACGGCGAGCTCGTGGTCGCGCCGACGATGCGGCTGAGCCTGACCTTCGACCACCGGGTGATCGACGGGGCCGAGGCGGCGGACGTACTGGCCGCCATCAAGGACGGTCTGGAGCGCTTCACTGAAGGGACACGCCATGAACGACGTGGACGAGCTGAAGAAGTTCGTCGTGGTGCACGCGCGGGGGCAGCGGATTCCCCGTTACCGTGAGCTGCTCGACCGCATCAGCCACGACGGCGAGGGCCCCGGCTCGTGGACCGGCGAGTGGTGCCGGGCCGCCGCCGAGCTGGAGGAGCGCGGGCGTCACCTCGACGCCTGCCGCCACTACGCGATGGCGCGCTTCCCGTTCGCCGACGGCCCGGCCAGGCAGGCCGCGATCGCCGCGGGCGTGACCGCGCTCGACCACTGGCGCTTCTCCGCCGGCCTGGACATCCACCGGCTCGACCTGCCGATCGGCGACGGCCGCGTACGCTGCTGGGCCAGTGGCCTGTCGGCGGCCGAGCCGCGCCCCCTTCTGCTGATCATGGGCGGGATCGTCACGGTCAAGGAGCAGTGGGCTCCCCTGCTGGCCCAGATCGACCGGCTCGGCATGGCGGGCATCGTCACCGAGCTGCCGGGCGTCGGCGAGAACACCCTGCGCTACGACGCCGGGAGCCACCGGATGCTCTCGCAGCTGCTCGACGCCGTGTCGGACGTCGCCGACGTGAGCCAGACGTACGCCATGAACCTGAGCTTCAGCGGCCACCTGGCGCTGCGCTGCGCGCTGGAGGACCGGCGGATCAGGGGCGTCATCACCACGGGCGCGCCGATCTCGGAGTTCTTCACCGACCGGGACTGGCACGCGCGCCTGCCCCGGGTGACGACCGACACGCTCGCCCACCTCACCTGGACCGACCCGGCTGACCTGGCCGAGTCCATGCGGGACTGGGCACTCACCGCCGACCAGCTCGCCGCGCTGGACATCCCGGTCTGCTACGTGGCCAGCTCCCAGGACGAGATCATCCCCGCGGGTGACCCGGCGCTGCTGGCCCGGCACGTACGGGACCTGCGCCTGATCGAGCACGACGACGTGCACGGCTCGCCCGGCCACGTCGTCGAGACCCGCCTGTGGACCGTGCTGTCGCTGTTCCGCATCCGCCGGATCAGCAACCTGCAGAGCGCCACGTTCGGGCTGCTCTGGCGCGCGGCCAAGGCCCGCCGCGCCCTCACCGGCTCCCGGGCCTGACCCCCGCGCACCCGCCGCATACGGAAGGACCCCCGCGATCCGCGGGGGTCCTTCCGCCGTCTTCGCGCGGCCACCTGGAGGAATCGGCCGCGTCCCGGTCAGGCCGACTGGGCCGTGCTCTCGTACCCGCACAGGTCCATCAGCCGGTCGTCGGCCAGCAGGATCGAGCTGTGCAGCTCCTGCAACGCCTTGCAGGGCTCCAGCCCCAGCTCCTTGGTCAGCGTCGCCCTGGCCCGCTGGTAGACCTGCAACGCGTCCCCCTGCCGCTCCGCCCGGTAGAGCGCCAGCATGAGCTGGCGGTAGAACGTCTCGCGCAGCGGATACTCCATGACCAGCGCGTAGAGCCGGCCGATGAGCTCGCGGTGCCGGCCCAGCTCCATCTGCGAGTCGATGAGCATCTCGATGCACTCCATGCGGACCTCGTTCAGCCAGATCACGAACCCTTCGATGATCGGCCCGGTGCGCAGGTCCTCCAGCGCGGGGCCGCGCCACAGCGCGAGCGCCTGCTCGAAGCACGTGACCGCCTGCGCGTGATCGTGCTGCCGGACGTGCGCCCGGCCGAGCTGGACGTACTGCTCGAAGATCTGGAAGTCGAGCTCGTCGTCGCGCATCCGCAGCAGGTAGCCGGGCGGCCGGGTGACGACGGCGGAGTCTGCGACGCCCTCGCGGGCCAGGAACTTGCGCAGCTGGGAGATGTAGACGTGCAGCGCCGCGATCGCCCGGCGCGGCGTCTGGTCACCCCACAGCTCCGTTTCGAGCTGCTCGATCGAGACGACCTGGTCGGATCTGATGAGCAGGGTCGCGAGCAGCGTCTCGACCTTGCGCGCGCTGATGAAGGAGCTGACGCCGCCGTCGAGGACCCGCAGCGGGCCGAGGATCTCGTACCTCACGACGCGGTCCCTTCCGCCGTCGGGACGGGCAGGCTCCGCTTGAGCGCGCCGGTGATGATGGCCAGCACCTCGCGGCGGCGCGACTCCAGGTAGAAGTGGCCGCCGGGCAGGACCTTCAGGTCGAAGCGCCCCTTGGTGTGCATGGCCCAGTCGGCCGCCTCCTCCAGCGTGACGTCCGGGTCGCTGTCGCCGATCACCGCCGTGATCGGGCAGCTCACCGGGGTGCGCAGGGTGTCGACGTACGTCTCGACGGCCTGGTAGTCGGCGCGCGTGGTCGGCAGGATCGCGGCGCGCAGGTCGGGCTCGGCCAGCAGCCGGGGGTCGGTGCCGCCCAGCCGGGTGAGCTCGGCGGTCAGTCCGGGGTCGTCGAGCAGGTGCACGCGCCCGTCACGGTACCTGGACGGCGCGCGCCGCCCCGAGGCGAACAGCACCAACGGGACCGACCGGCCCAGCGCCTCGCGTCTGCGCGCGACCTCGAAGGCGAGCAGCGCCCCCATGCTGTGCCCCCAGAACGCGAACGGCATGTCCGTCCATTCGTCGAGCGCGTCCCCGATCCGGTCGGCCAGCTCGGCCAGGTTTGTCACGCACGGCTCGGCACGCCGGTCCTGCCTGCCCGGATACTGGACGGCCAGCACCTCGACGTCACGGCCGTCGAACGAACGCGACATGGGAAAGTAGTAACTCGCGGATCCGCCGGCGTGCGGAAAGCAGAAGAGCCTGATCTTGCCGGTCGGCACGGCGTGGAACCGCCGGACCCATTTTCCGCTGCCACTTCCGAGAGAGCCCATGGGCTTCTCCTGTCCTCATGTACAGATGGATCTCCTTGATCCTCAGAGTAGGGAGCGCGATCGGCGTCAAACACCCCTGTGGCACCCCTAAGAGCGGCCTTAGAAACGCGAAAGAACCGGCTCTGACGTGCGAAAGCGTGGCCGTCGCCGCTGTCGCGGGACGGCCACGCGAAGGGGCTGAGCTGGGGGTTACTCGGACCAGTCGACGATACGGGCGTCGGCGCGGAAGCGGAGCGCGGGATCGGCGTAGCGGGCCTCGGGGACCGCGTAGAGTGCGTCCACGCCGGCGCGCTGAAAGCCGTACCCGGTCGCGAGGAGCGCGAGCTCGTCCTCGGGGACGGTGAGGCCGGCGGCGGCGAGCAGCTGCCCGACGATCGCGGTGTGGTCGGCTGAAGCGGTCATGTTGGGTCTCCTTCGATCGTGGCGGTGGTCAGGCGGCCGGCTGGGGCGCGGCCAGGTCGGGGACCTGCCGGTGCCAGCCGGTGACCTGCTGGTAGGCGTCGCCCGCGCGCAGGATGACCGCCTCCTCGAACGGGCGGCCGGCGAACTGCAGCGACAGCGGCAGCCCGTCCGCGGTGAAGCCCATCGGGGTGACCAGGACGGGGTTGCCGACGCAGTCCCAGTACTGCGTGAAGATGTGGGCGAACATCGCCTCCACGTCGAGCCGGCCTTCGGCGTCGGTCAGCGACTCGTAGGTCGGGGCGCCGGTCGAGGCGGTCGGGCAGACGATCACGTCCACCTCGTCGAACAGCCGGGCGACCGCGTCCTGCGCGACCCGGCGTACCCGCTGGGCCTGCACGTAGTCGGCGCCGCTGACGAGCGCGCCGCGGGCGAGCATGGCGCGGGTCGCGGCGAAGTAGTCGCCCCAGCGGGCCGCGAGGTCGTTGCGGTGGTAGGCCAGCGCCTCCGCGCACGCCGTGACCAGGTTGGCGGTCAGCATCTCGGTCCAGTACGGCAGCTCCAGCTCGACCGCCGTGGCGCCGAGCCCGGTCAGGGCGGTCACCGCGGCCTCGAAGGCGGGTGCGGCGGCCGGGTCGGCGCCCTCGGGGAAGTGGCGGGCGCGGACGACGCCGATCCGCAGGCCCTCCAGCGAGCCCCCGTCCGACCAGGCGGCGGGCAGGTCGAGCGGCAGGTCCACGCAGTCGGGGTCGCTCGGGTGGTGGCCGGCGATCACGCCCAGGACGGCGGCGCAGTCGCGGGCGCTGCGGGCCAGCGGCCCGACGTGGTCCAGGGAGTAGCCGAGGGGCGCGACGCCGGACTTCGGCACCCGGCCGAAGGTCGGCATCAGCCCGCTCACCCCGCAGAACGCGGCCGGGATGCGGATGCTGCCCGCCGTGTCGGTGCCGAGCCCGGCCAGGAACATCCCGGCCGCGACCCCGTTGCCGGTGCCGGAGCTGGAGCCGCCCGGCCAGGTACGCGGGTCCCACGGGTTGCGAGGGGTGGGGAAGGGCTTGGAGGGATCGACCATGCCGCAGGCGAACTCCATGGTCGTGACCTTGCCGGTGATCACGGCCCCCGCCGCCTTGAGCCGGGCGACGACCGGCGCGTCCCGGCCCGCCGCCCACGCCGGGTCCAGGATCAGGCTCTGCGCGGTGGTCGGCCCGTCCGATGCGGCGATGATGTCCTTCACGCCGAACGGGATGCCGTGCAGCGGCCCCCTGTCCACCCCGGCGGCCAGCTCCTCGTCCGCCCTGGCCGCGGCGGCCAGCGCGGCCTCGTCGAACCTGACCAGATAGGTGCCGAGCGCGCCGTCCAGCCGGTCGGCCTGGGCGATGGCGTGCTCGGTCAGCGCCACGCTGGTCACCTCGCCGCCGCGGATCGCCGCCGCGGCGTCGGTGAGCGTCAGGGGAAGGTTCATCGTCGCTCCTTGCGATATGAGGGCATGGGCGTACGCCCGAGGTCAGAGCCGGGGGAAGCCGCTAGAGGGCGGCGGGCGGGGTG
>NZ_VCKX01000336.1 GCF_005889725.1 Nonomuraea zeae | reverse complement strand
AGATGTGTATACGAGACAGGGCGAGGCGCCGGTCACCACCCCGGACGACCTGGCCTACGTGCTCTACACCTCCGGCTCGACCGGCCGTCCCAAGGGCGTCGAGGTCACTCATGCCAACCTGGCCGCGTTCGTGGCCGCCATGCGCATCACCCCCGGCATCCGCGACGACGACGTCATGCTCGGCCTCACCCCGTTCTCCTTCGACGTCTTCGGCTTCGACCTGTGGGTGAGCCTGTGCAACGGGCTCCGCCTGGAGCTGCTCGACCGAGCCGACGCCGTGGACGGTCACGCCGTGGCCCGGCGCATCGACGGCTCGGGTGTCACGCTGTTCACCGCCACGCCCACCACGCTGCGCATGCTGGTGGCCGCCGGCTGGACGGGCGGCGACCGCGTCCGGGTGGTCAGCATCGGCGAGGTCCTCGACCCGGCGCTGGCCGGCGAACTGCTGGTCAGGGTCGGCGAGCTGTGGAACTCCTACGGGCCCACCGAGACGACCATCTACTCCACCATGACCAGGATCGAAGCCCCCGCCGGCGACAGCGTGTCCATCGGCGGGCCGTTGCCCGGCGAGCGGGCCTACGTCCTGGACCAGGAGGGCCGCCTCGTCCCGCCGGGCGTCCCCGGTGAGCTGTGGATCGGCGGCACGGGCGTGGCCCGCGGGTATCGCGGCCTGTCGGTGGCCACGTTCGCCGACGATCCGCTGGCGCCCGGCGAGCGCCGCTACCGTACCGGCGACCTGGCGTGCTGGCGGCCCGACGGCACGCTCGACTTCCTCGGCCGCCGCGACCAGCAGGTGAAGATCCGCGGTCACCGGATCGAGCTGGGCGAGATCGAGGCGGCGCTGCGCGAGAGCGTGCCCGACGCGGCGGTCGCCGTGCACGGCGAGCACCTCGTCGGCTACCTGGTCGGCGCACCGGACGGCGCGACGGTGGAAGGCGCCCAGGTGGAGGCCGCCCACGTGGAGGCCGCCCAGGTGGAGGCCGCGCTGCGCGAGCACCTGCCCGAGTACATGATCCCGCGCCAGTGGATCACCCTCGACCGGCTGCCGACCACCTCGTCGGGCAAGGTCGACCGGGGCGCGCTGCCCAAACCGGACCGCGCGACCGGCCGGCCGCAGGTGCCGCCCAGCAGCGACGCCGAGCTGCTCGTCGCGGACGTCTGGCAGGCGGTGCTCGGCCTGGAGCAGGTCGGCGTGGACGACGACTTCTTCGCCGTTGGCGGCCACTCGCTGGCGGCCATGCTGGTCGCCGCGCGACTCAAGGAGGCGCTGGCTATGGAGGTGCCCGTGCGGCTGCTGTTCGAGCGGCCGGTGCTGGCGACGTTCGCCGGGGCGATCGAGGAGCTGCTGGTAGCGGAGCTGGAGGCGGGCCGATGACCGAGACCCAGCAGAGCCTGAGCGACCGGCTCGCGGTACGGCTGGCCGCCGCCCGGCGGGCCGCCGCCCGTACGGTGCCCGGCATCCCCGTCAGGGAGGAGGGCTCGGCCACGGCGCCTTCGCCCGCGCAGGCGCGGCTGTGGTTCCTGGACCAGCTCGCCGAGCCGGGGGATCGCGGCGCGTACAACGTGCCGACGGCGCTCCGGTTGCGCGGTCCGCTGGACACGGCCGCGTTGCTGGCGGCCGTGCGGGAGCTGGCGGAACGGCACGAGGTGCTGCGCACGCTGGTCCACCAGGACGGCACCGCCGTGGTCGGCGCCGAACTGGTGCCGATCACAGTCGAGGACCTCACCGGTCCGGGGCGGTCTGAGGTGGCAGACCTGAGTGGGCCGGGGCGGCCTGAGATGGCAGACCTGAGTGGGCCTGCGGGGCCGCAGGACCCGAGTGGTCCCGCGGACCCGGCCGGGCGGGAGGGGCTGGCGGAGCGGCTGATGGAGGAGGCGTACCGGCCGTTCGCGCTGGACGCCGAGCCGCCCGCCCGGGCCGTGCTCTTCCGCCTGGACGACGACGAGCACGTGCTGCTGCTGACCGTGCACCACATCGCGTTCGACGCCTGGTCCAGGGACGTGGCGATGGCCGAGCTGGCCGCCCTCTACACCGCCGGGCTGGGGCTGGCCGAGCGCCCGCCCGAGCCGCGCGTCCAGTACGCCGACTACGCACAGTGGCTCGCCGCGCAGCCCGAGGGCGACGTGACCTGGTGGACCGACCGCCTGACCGGCCTCGAACCGGTGCTCGACCTGCCCTCCGACCGCCCGCGCCCGGCCGTCGCCGACTGGTCGGGCGGCGAGGTCCCCGTACGGCTCGGCCCCGAGCTGGCGGCACGGGTACGGGCGGCGGCGGCCGAGCTCGGCGGCACGCCGTTCATGGTGCTGCTGGCCGCCTGGCAGGAGCTGCTCGGCCGGGTCTCGGCCACGGAGGACGTGCCGGTGGGCGTCCTGGAGGCGGGCCGCCTGCATCCCGACACCGAGAAGATGCTGGGCTGTTTCGTCAACACGCTGGTCATGCGCGGCGACAGGACGGGCGACCCGACGGGCCGCGAGCTGCTGGCCAGGGCGCGTGACACCGCGCTGGAGGCGTTCGCGCACCGGGAGACGCAGTTCGAGCGGGTGGTGGAGGTGCTGCACCCGGAGCGGAGCCTGGCCACCACGCCCGTCTTCCAGGCGGTGCTGAACGTCGTGGACACCAGGCCGGAGCCGCCGCGCTTCCCCGGGCTGGCGGCCGAGGTGTTCGAGCCGCCGCTGCGGAAGGTCAAGTACGACCTCAACCTCGCGCTGGCCAACGCCGGCGACGGCTACGAGGGCTCGCTGGCCTACCGCGCCGACCTGTTCGACGAGGTCACGGCTCGGCGGCTGGCCGGCTGGTACGTGACGCTGCTCGACGGCCTGCTCGGCGCGCTCGACTCCCCGGCCGGCGCGGTGCCGCTGGAGCCGGTCACCGGGCCGCTGGTCGCGGGACCGCGCCGGGACTACGACCTGTCCAGGCCGGTGCACGCCTTCTTCGAGGACTGGGCGGCGCGCACGCCGGAGGCCGTCGCGGTCTCGGACCCGGCGGGCAGCATGACGTACGCCGAGGTCGACCGGCAGGCCAACCGGATCGCGCACCGCCTGCTGGCGGCCGGGGCCGGGGCCGACGACGTGGTCGGCATCCTCGCGGAGCGGCACGGGCCCCTGGTCCCCGCGATCCTGGGCGTGCTCAAGTCGGGCGCCGCGTACATGCCGCTCGAACCGGCCTATCCGGACGACCGGCTGGCGTACATGGTGTCCTGCGGGGCGCGGCTGGTCCTGGCCGAACGGGCGCTGGCCGGGCGGGTGCCCGGCGCGCTGGTGCTGGAGGACGTGCTGGCCGAGGACCTGCCGGAGACCTCGCCCGAGGTGTCCGTCTCGCCCGCGCACCTGGCCCACGTGCTGTTCACGTCCGGCTCGACCGGCCGGCCGAAGGGTGCGGCGGTGGAGCACCGGTCCGTCCTGCACTACCTGCGCGCCGTCGCCGAGCGCGTCGACGGCGCGTACGCCTCCTGGGGCGTGGTCTCCACGATGGCCTCCGACCTGGTGATGACCTGCCTGTTCGGGGCGCTCACCAGCGGCGCCACCGTGCACCTGGTGGACCAGGACACCGCCACCGACCCCGACGCCTACCTCGCCTACCTGGCCGCCTGCCCGGTCGAGGTGATCAAGATGGTGCCCAGCCACCTTGAACTGCTGGCGGCGCACGGTGACCTGGCCAGGATGCTGCCGACGGAGCTGCTCATCCTGGCCGGCGAGGCGACCTCGTGGGAGCTGGCCGATCGGATCAGGGCCGCCAGGCCCGGTCTGGAGCTGCAGATCCACTGCGGCCCCACGGAGACCACGGTGTCGGTGCTGAGCTGTGTCGCGCCGCCGGCGCCCACCGGACAGGCCGCCGGCGCGGCGGCCGTCCCGCTGGGCCGGCCGCTGGCGAACGTGGACTGCTACGTGGTGGACCCGGCCGGCCGCCCGCTGCCCGCGGGCGTGCCGGGTGACCTGTGGATCGGCGGCCCGAGCCTGGCACGCGGCTATCTCGGCCGCCCCGACCTGACCGCCGAGCGCTTCGTGCCCGACCCCGTCACCGGTACGACCCGCTGCTACCGCACCGGCGACCGGGTACGGCTCAACGGTGAGGGCCTGGTCGAGTTCCTGGGCCGGGTCGACGACCAGGTCAAGATCCGCGGGTTCCGCGTGGAGCTGGGCGAGGTCAAGGCCGCGCTGCACGACCAGCCGGGCGTGCTGGAGGCGGCGGTGCTGCCGGTCGGCGAGGCGCACAACCGCCGGCTGGCCGCGTGGATCGCCCCCGCCACCGTCGATCTCGCGGCGGTCCGGGCGGGGTTGCGGGAACGGCTGCCCGAGTACATGGTCCCGCCGGCCATCGTGGTCATGGACTCGCTGCCGCTCACCCCGCTCGGCAAGGTGGACCGGGCCGCGCTGCCCGTGCCGGAGGTGGCCGCGGCGGCCGGGCGGGTGGCCCCGAGCACCCCGGCCGAGGTGCGGATCGCCGCGATCTGGGCGAGCGTGCTCGGCAGCGACGACTTCGGCGTGGACGACGACTTCTTCGCGCTCGGCGGCGACTCGTTCATGGCGGTGCGCGCGGTCAGGGAGATCGATCCGGCGCTCCGCGTGATCGACCTGTTCACCCGGCCGACGGTGCGCGAGCTGGCCGCCCATCTCGACGCCGGCGACGGATCCGCCGCCGGGCTGCTGCACCGGCTGGCGGGGCCCGCGACGGCGACCCGTACCGTGCTGTGCGTGCCCTACGGCGGCGGCTCGGCCGCCGCCTTCGGGCCGCTGGCCACCGAGCTGGCGGCCCGGCATCCCGGCACCGCGGTGCTGGCCGTCGAGTTGCCGGGACATGACCCGGCGCGGCCGGATGAGCCGATGCTCACGCTGCCGGAGCTGGCCGAGCAGGTGCTGGCGGAGCTCGCCCCGCTGAGCACCGGGCCCGTCGCGCTGTACGGGCACTGCGTGGGCTCGGCCACGGCCACCGAGCTGGCGCTGCGCCTGGAGGAATCGGGCGTGCCCGTGGCCGGGCTGTTCGTCGGCGGCAGCTTCCCCGACGCCCGGCTGCCCGGCCGGATCTCCGCCTGGTGGAACCGCAGGTTCCCGGCCAACAGGTGGTCGTCCGACCGGTCGCAACGCGACTTCCTGCGTACGCTCGGCGCCCTCGACGAGGACACCGGCGACACCTCGATCATGCTGCGCGGCCTGCGGCACGACGTGGAGGAGGCGCAGGCCTGGTTCAGCGGCGAGCTGGCCGCGGCGGGCGCGCGCAAGCTGGCGGCGCCCGTCCTCTGCGTGATCGGCGAGCGAGATCGATCCACCGAGCTGTACCAGGAGCGGTACCGCGAGTGGGGCGCGTTCGCCGAGCGTGTCGCGCTCGCCACGATCCCGCGGGCCGGCCACTACTTCATCAAGCACCAGGCCGCGCTCCTGGCCGAGCTGATCGACGCCCACCTCGGCGACTGGGCGGCGGGCCGGGTGCCCGAGCCGGTCGCCGACGTGGAGGTGGTGGGCGAGCGCGCCCGCCGGGACCTGCGCCGCTTCTACACCGTGGCGGCCGGCCAGACCGCGTCGCTGCTGGGCAGCGCGCTCACCTCGTTCGCCCTGGGCGTGTGGGCCTACCAGGAGAGCGGGCGGGTGTCGGACTACGCGCTGGTCTCGATGCTGGCCACGCTGCCGTCGCTGCTGGCCTCCCCGCTCGGCGGCGCGCTCGCGGACCGGGTGGACCGCCGCCTGGTGATGCTGGCGTGTGACGCGGTGTCCGCCGTCGCGACCGCCGCGCTGGTGGCCCTGCTGGTCGCGGGGCGGCTGGAGGTGCGGCAGGTCGGCGCCGTCTCGGGGGTGCTGTCGCTGGTGACCGCCTTCCACCGGCCCGCGTACCTGGCGGCGGTGGCGCAACTGGTGCCCAAGCCGTACCTCATGCAGGCCAACGCGGTCGCCAACCTCGGCACCGGGGTCGGCATGCTGATCGCCCCGCTGGGCGGGGCGGCGCTGATCACCATGATCGGGGTGCACGGGGTGGTCGCGGTGAACATCGCCACCTTCGTGGCCGGCCTGTCGACCCTGTTGCTCGTACGCTTCCCCGACCGGCTGTTCCGGCGGATGGAGGAGACGTTCACGCAGGCCGTGGCGGGCGGCTGGCGCTTCCTCGTCCGGCGCCGGCCGCTGATGATCATGATCGGGTTCTTCGTCGTGGAGAACTACCTCGGGATGCTCGCCCTGGCGGTGACCGTGCCCACGCTGGCGTCGTTCGGCGACGTGGCCGCCGTCGGCACGGTGACCGCGGCGCAGGGCCTGGGTGCGGTGCTCGGGGCGCTGGTCATGGTCTTCTGGGGCGGTACGGAGCGGCGCGCCCTCGGCATGGTCGGCTTCGTCAGCGGCTTCGGCTTCGGGATCCTGCTGATCGGGCTGCGCCCGTCGGTGGCCCTGGCGGCGGTCGGCGGCCTGCTGTCGTGGCTGTTCCTCAGCATCCTGAACGCGCACTGGCTGTCGATCATCCAGCTCAAGGTGGGGCTGGAGCTGCAGGGCCGGGTCCTGGCCACCAACCAGATGCTGGCGGTGTCGATGACGCCGCTGGCCTTCCTCACCGCGCCACCGCTGTCGGACCTGTTCGGCCCGCTGCTGGCGCCCGGCGGCGCGCTGGACGGCACGTTCGTCGGCGACCTCGTCGGTGTCGGCCCCGGCCGGGGCGTCGGGCTGCTCCTCGCCGTCACTGGGGCGCTGCTGGTGGTGTGGGGCGGCCTGGGCCTGTGGTACCGGCCGCTGCGGCGGATGGAGGACGACCTGCCGGACGCGGTGGCGGGGCCGGAGATAGCCGATGATCTCGACGCGGTGCAGGAGGCGGCAGACAAGGAGCTGGCCCGCAATGTCCCTGCGTAGATAGGCGATGATTGTCCGCATGCCTCTCGACCAGCACCTTCTTGTGCTTTTTACGGTGACGACGATTGTCGCGATGATCACGCCTGGTCCTGACATGTTGTTCGTGCTGGGTTGCGGCATGCGGGGCGGCGCGCGGGCGGGCCTGCTCGCCACGGCCGGGGTGGCGGCGAGCGAGGCCGTCCACGTGGCCGTGGCGGCCGCCGGTCTGGCGGCGCTGTTCGAGGCGGTGCCGGTGGCCTTCACCGTGGTACGCCTCGTGGGCGCCGCCTACCTGATCTACCTCGGCGTCCAGATGCTGCGCAGCCGCAAGGGCGTCGAGGAGGAGCTGACCGTCGCCAGGGAAGGGCTGTCGGGCCGGCGCGCGTTCGCCAGCGGCATGCTGACCAACCTGCTCAACCCGAAGATGGTGACCTTCACCATCGCCTTCCTCCCGCAGTTCATCAACCCCGAGCTGGGCCAGGTGTGGCTGCAGTTCGCGATCCTGGGCGCGATCATGATCGCCCTGGAGTTCGCGGTGGACGGCACCGTCGGCGTGCTGGCCGGGCGCATCGGCGGCTGGCTGCGCCGCAGGCAGGCCGCCCGCCGCCGGATCAACGTCGCCACGGGCGGCCTCTTCATCGGGCTGGGGGTGAAGCTGGCGGTCGAACGCTGACCCGCCCCGGACACGACCGGCCCCATCACCCCGTCACCCCATCGACCGGCCGGTCACCTGCCTGACCGGCCCGTCACCTGCCTGACCGGCCCGTCACCTCGTCGAGCAGGCTGCCGGCGAGGTCCACCCGGCGTTCGGTGTGGTCGGCGATCGCGACGACGACCAGGCTCAGGCCCAGGCCGGGGATCCGGGCCTGGAGGGCGCGCAGTCCCGCCCAGCCTCCTCCGTGCCTGTAGACGCGGTGCCCCGCGTGCGACCGGACGCCGATGCCCCACGCGTAGTCGAGGAGCGTTCCGTCGTCGAGGCGGCCGGGGGTCTGCAGGAGCGCGGAGACGCCGAGCTCGTCGGCGTTCAGCGCCTGGCTCCATCGCAGCAGGTCGGCGGCGGTGCTCCACACGCCTCCGTCGCCCAGCGACAGCGGGGCGGGCCATGACGGGTCGGTCGGCGCGGCCCCGGGCGGCGCCGGCTCCGGTCCCGGCCAGAAGCGGGTGCCGGTCATCCCCAGCGGGGCGAAGAGCCGGCTCCCGGCGTGGTGCGGCAGCGGCTGGCTGGCCGAGCTGGGCCGCGCAGGCGGCGGTCATCTGTTTCGACAGCGAGGCCGCGTAGACGGTCGTGGCCGCGCCCAGCGGCTCGCCCGCGGGCGTCAGCCCCTGAGCGGCGAAGACGGGCGGTTCGCCGGCCCGCTGCAGCCCGGCCACGATCGGCTCGCCGGGCTGGTATCCGGCGCTCTCGACGAGGGCCGCCATCCGCAGGCGTAGCTCGGGCACCCTTCGAGTATCGGCGGCCAGGATCGATCCTGTCGCAGATAATCTGCGCCAAAACCATATTGGGTAGGCTGGGGGTATGACCGCGATGGCTCCCACCCGTACCGAGAGCGACCTGTCCTTCCTGCTCGATCACACCAGCCACGTGCTGCGTTCCAAGATGGCGGCGGCGCTGGCCGAGATCGGCCTGACGCCGCGCATGCACTGCGTGCTGGTCCACGCCCTGGAGGAGGAGCGCACCCAGATCCAGCTCGCCGAGCTGGGCGACATGGACAAGACCACGATGGTGGTCACCGTCGACGCGCTGGAGAAGGCCGGATACGCCGAGCGCCGCCCGTCCAGCACCGATCGCCGCGCGCGGATCATCGCCGTCACCGGCGAGGGCGCGAAGGTCGCCCAGCGCAGCCAGGAGATCGTGGACGGCGTGCACCGCGCGGCCCTCGGCGCGCTGCCGGACGATGAGCGCGAGGTCCTGGTCCGCGCCCTGAACCGGCTGGTGAGCGGCCATCTCGCGACCCCCGCGGAGGGGCCGCAGCAGGTGCGCCGGGCACGGGAGCGCGGTAAATAGGTCCGAAGAGGATCGTCTATTACGGAACTATCTGCTACGGTCTCTCTCGTAAGACGTTGAACGGGAGAGACCATGTCGTACTTGCGTAACTCGCGCTGGACCGCGCTCGGCGTGCTGTCCACGGCCGGACTGATGACCATCCTCGACGGAAGCATCGTGACCGTGGCGATGCCGGCCATCCAGCAGGACCTCGGCTTCTCGCCCGCCGAGCTGAGCTGGATCGTCAACGCCTATCTGGTGGCCTTCGGCGGGCTGCTGCTCCTGGCCGGCAGGCTGGGCGACCTGATCGGCCGCAGGAAGATGTTCCTGGCCGGAAACGTGATCTTCACCGCCGCCTCCTTGCTGGCCGGGGCGGCCACCGGCCCCGCGATGCTGATCACCGCCCGGTTCCTCCAGGGCGTCGGCAGCGCCCTGGCCTCCGCCGTCATCCTGGGCATCCTCGTGACCCTGTTCACCGAGCCCCGCGAACGGGGCAAGGCGATCGCGATCTTCAGCTTCACCGGCGCGGCCGGCGCCTCGATCGGCCAGGTGCTCGGCGGGCTGCTCACCGACGCCCTGAGCTGGCCCTGGATCTTCCTCGTCAACGTGCCGATCGGCGTCGCCACCGTCGCGCTGGCCCTCGTGGCGCTGCCCGCGGACCGCGGCAGCGGCCTGTCCGCCGGCGCCGACGTCATCGGGGCCGTGCTGGTCACCGCCGGCCTGATGCTGGGGATCTACACGGTCGTCAAGGTGGAGGAGTACGGCTGGCTCGGCGCCCACACCCTCGGCCTCGGCGCGGTGTCGCTGGCCCTGCTCGCCGGGTTCGTCGTCCGCCAGGCCACGGCCAGGACCCCGCTCATGCCGCTGCGCATCCTGCGCTCGCGGAACGTCGTCGGCGCCAACCTCGCCCAGATGCTGTCGCTGTCCGGGATGTTCTCCTTCCAGGTGCTCGTCGCGCTCTACATGCAGCGGGTGCTCGGCTACGGCGCCCTGGACACCGGCCTGGCGATGCTCCCGGCCGCCGTGGGCATCGGCACCATCTCCCTGTTCGTCTCCGCCCGGCTCGCCGCCCGCTTCGGCCCCCGTACGGTGCTGCTGGCCGGCCTGGTGCTCCTCGTCGCCGCGATGGGCCTGCTCACCCAGATCCCCGTACAGGCCGACTACGTCACCCACCTGCTCCCGGTGATGGTGCTGATCTCGGGCGGCGGGCTGGTGCTCCCCGCGCTGGCCACCCTGGGCATGTCGGGCGCCAAGGAGAGCGACGCGGGCCTGGCCTCCGGCCTGTTCAACACCACCCAGCAGGTCGGCATGGCCATCGGCGTCGCGGTGCTGTCCACGATGGCGGCCTCGCGCACCGGGCTCCTGCTCGCCGCGGGCGAGAGCCAGGCGGGCGCGCTGACCGGCGGGTACCGGCTGGCCTTCACCATCTCGGCGGGGCTGCTCGCCGCGGCCTTCGTCGTCGGGCTCGTCGTCCTGCGCCAGTCCGCACCCGCCGACCGCGAGGCCGCGGAGCTGGAGACCACCCCGGCCTCCTGACGCCGATCAGCGAAAACGCGCCCAGGACATCCGGTCCCGGGCGCGCTTTCGCTGTTCAGGCTGAAATGGCGGTGTGCTCGCGCTCTTCGGCCGCCACCAGCGCGGGCAGCAGCCCGGGGAAGCGCGCCTCCATCTCCTCGGCGCGCAGGGCGTTCATCTTGGTCGTGCCCACGTAGTACTGCCTGAGCACCCCCGCCTCGCGCAGCACGCTGAAGTGATGCGTCGCCGTCGAGCGCGACACCGGCAGGTCGAAGGTCCCGCAGCTCATGTCCTGGCCGGCGCGCGCGAGCTGGCGCACCACCATCCGCCGCACCGGATCGGCCAGCGCCTCCAGCACGCTCTGGAGCGAGAACTCCGCCGGAGCGGGATGCTCCACGCTGCGCGGCTGGGTACGTGGACGCGCCATCACCGACTCCTCACGGACGACCGACATGACCACCCATGTTACGACGGCCGTCGAACTACGCGCGGACGCCGGCGTCACCGGGACCCGAGCCGGAACGCGCGGCGGTAGGCGGCCGGGGTGGTGCGCAGGGCCTGGTGGAACCTGCGGCGGAGATTGACCGCCGACGACAGCCCGACCCGCGTCGCGATGGTCTCGACCGGCAGGTCGGTCTCCTCCAGCAGGGCGCGGGCGGCCCCGATGCGCTGGGCGAGCAGCCACTGACCGGGGCTGGTGCCGAGCTGCTCGGCGAACCTGCGGGTGAGCGTACGGGCCGAGACGCCCGCGCGCGCCGCCAGGTCCTCGACCGACAGGCGGTCGTGCGCGTGCTCCGCGGCCCACTCCAGCAGCGGCGCGAGGAGGTCGCCCGTGGCGGCCGGGGGCGTGGCCGCGTACTGGAGCTGGCCGCCCTCCCGGTGCGGCGGCATGATCATGTGCCGGGCGATCTGGGCCGCGTAGGCGGCGCCGAAGTCGTGGCGGACCAGGTGCAGGCACAGGTCGATGCCCGCGGCCGTGCCCGCGCTGGTCGCGACGTCGCCGTGGTCGACGTACAGGACGTCCGCGTCGACCTCGACGCGGGGGAAGCGGCCGGCCAGCTCCGCCGCCATGCGCCAGTGGGTGGTCGCCTTGCGGCCGTCGAGCAGGCCCGCCTGCGCGAGCAGGAACGCTCCCGAGCAGATGGCCACGATCCGGGCGCCCCGGCGGTGCGCCCGGCGCAGCGCGTCCAGCACGGCGGGCGACGCCGGCTCGGAGCGGCGCTGCCAGCCGGGGACCACGACCGTGCCGGCCTGGCCGAGCGCGTCCAGGCCGGCGGCCACCGCGATGTCGAACCCGGCCAGGGTCGGCACCGTGCCCGGAGCTTCCGCGCACGTGCTGAACGCGTAGCGGTCGGCCACCTCGGGGCGGGACATGCCGAAGACCTCCGCCGCGCAGCCGAGCTCGAACACGGATTGCGGCGGCAGGAGCAGGGCGACGACGCGGTGCAGGGCCATGGCGGAATAGTACTCATGGATGTCATTTCCGACACTGGGCCGGTGGGCGCGGCCCGCTGGATCATGGGCGCATGAGTGAGATGCAGAGCGTCAACATTGACGAGGTGGAAGCGGTCGAGGTCGTGCCGGGCATCATGCGCCGGCGCCTGCCCGCGACGGATCGGGCGCGCGGCTGGGTCATCGACTTCGCGCCCGGCACGCAGTGGCCGGAGGTGGACGTGCACGAAGGGGAGGAGCGCTACTTCGTGCTCAGCGGCGAGGTCATCGAGGGGGAAGCCCGGCACGGGGCCGGATCGTACGTGGTGTTCGCCCAGGGCAGCGCGCACCAGCCGCGTACCGAGATCGGCGCCCGCATGCTGGGCATCAACCTTCCACCGGCCTGACCCGCCCCGGCCGGGGCCGGGGGTGTCCCGGTCCCGGCTCCGCTCCCAGCAGCCTCGGGCCTAATTCAAGCGCTTGACTTAATCTGACCGCGGACGTTTACTGGGCGCATGACCGCTGGTTCGGGTGCAGGTGAAGGTGTGGGGCGGGGGCGATGACCTGTCGCTTATACACATCTACGAGCCTACGAGACCTTAAGACATCTCGTA
>NZ_VCKX01000335.1 GCF_005889725.1 Nonomuraea zeae | reverse complement strand
GGGACAGCCTGGAGCAGGGGACGGGCCGGGGGCTCGGGTTCGCCCGGTACAAGGGCAACGGCGCGTACTGCGCGGCCGTGGCCGAGGTGGCGGCGGAGCACGAGGTACGGGTGCGCCGCCTGACGCTCGCCGTGGACGTCGGCCAGGTCGTCAACCCCGACGGCGTGCGCAACCAGATCGAGGGCGGCGCCACCCAGGCGACGAGCTGGACGCTGAAGGAGCGGGTGCGGTTCGACCGGCGGCGGATCACCAGCGGCGACTGGGAGAGCTACCCGATCCTGCGCTTCGGCGAGGCGCCGGAGGTGGCGGTGGAGCTCGTCGAGCACCCGGGCACGCCCTCGGTGGGCGCGGGCGAGGCGGCGCAGGGCCCGGTCGCCGCGGCGATCGCGAACGCGGTGGCCGACGCGCTCGGGGTGCGGATCCGCGACCTGCCCCTCACCCGGGAGTCGATCCTCGCCGCCATCGAGCACGCCTGATCGTTCGTATGGCCGTCCGCCTCGGCAATGTGATCCACCTCCATCAGGCTGGTCGCCAAGTCGCCTACGGCGCGACGTCAGCCACCAGTTACCAGCGAGCAGTTCAAGGCGGTTACCCGGCAGACGGCGCCAACCCTGGATCGACGTTTACACGGGAACGACGGTGACCATGCTTTCCAGTCCGACGAAATCGTCAGTGTTGCGGGTGAAGAGCGGCAACCCGCGGTTGGAGGCGACTGCGGCGATCATGAGGTCCATTCGGCGAGGCCGCGGGTCGCGTTTCGCCGCGAGTGTCAGTGCGACAAGGCTGCCGTAACGAGCCGCCGCGTCGGCGTCGAAGGGCAGCGGCTCGAAATCGGTCACCGCAGCACCCAGCTTCTCCACGCGCGCAGCTCGGGTGGCCTGATCTTTGGCCATGGCCACACCCTGATGGAGTTCGGCGAGTGTGATGGCGGTGAGCTCGGGGTAGACGGGGAGATCAGCGGGAGAGATCTCCGTGAGATCAATGTAAACGCACGTGTCGATAACCCCGGTGCTGTGCCGCTCAGCCATCGTGCCTCTCCCACGGGTCGTCGCCGATACGATCTTCGGAGCCGAAGAACTCATCGGCCTCTCGGCGCATCTCCGCGTAGTCCACGACGGGGAGTCGGCGATGCCTGGCGACGAGTTCTTCAGCGCTGAGGCGCCGTCGGCGCGGAAGCGGTCGCAGCTCCGCGATCTCAACTCCGTTGCGGGTGATGTGAAAGACCTCTCCCGCCTCAACCTGATCCATGACGGCGGCGGAGTTGTTTCGAAACTCCCGTTGACTGATGACCTTCATACTACGGCTATGGTAGCTCGATGTAGCCTCATGTGCTACACCATCGCCACGAGCCACTTGTGCGAGGACCTCCTCGGGGTCTCGCCCTCACCACGATGGTGGGCAGTGCACAGGCCGGATCAGTAGGGGTTGGCCACCATCAGCTCCTGAGCGGGGAACAAGGTCAGGACGCGGCACCCGTCCGGCGTGACCACGACCTCCTCCTCGATCCTGGCCGCCGAGAACCCGTCGCTCGCCGGGCAGTACGTCTCCAGCGCGAACACCATCCCCGCCCGCAGCTCGATCGGCTCCCGCATGCTGTTGAGCCGCGAGATGATCGGCCGCTCGTGCAACCCGAGCCCCAGCCCGTGCCCGAACTGCAGCCCGAAGGCCGCCATCTCGTCCTCGAACCCGAACGCCGTAGCCTCAGGCCACACCGCGGCCACCTGGTCGGTCCCCACCCCCGGCTTGATCATGGCGATCGACGCGTCCATCCACTCCCTCGCCCTGGCGTACGCCTCCCGCTGCGCCGCCGTCGAGCTGCCCACGCTGAACGTGCGGTAGTAGCACGTCCGATAGCCGTTGTAGGAGTGGATGATGTCGAAGAACGCCTGGTCCCCCGGCCGGATCAGCCGGTCGGAGAAGTTGTGCGGATGCGGGTTGCACCGCTCGCCGCTGACCGCGTTGATCGCCTCGACCTGGTCGGAGCCCATCTCGTAGAGGCGCTTGCCGGCCAGCGCGACGATCTCGTTCTCCCTGATGCCCGGCTTGAGCACCTCCACGATGTCCTGGTAGACGCCGTCCACCATGGCCGCGGCCTGCGTGAGCAGCATGATCTCGTCGGCCGACTTGATCTGCCGCGCGTCCAGCATGAGCTGCTGCGCGTCCACCACCCGCAGCCCCTGCCGCTGCATCTCGAACAGGAAGGGCGGCTCGACGATGTCCACGCCCACGGGCGCGCCGGCCAGCCCGGCGTCCGCCAGGATGCCCTTGATCCGGCTGACCGCGTCGGCCATCAGCCCCGCCGTGGGCGCGATGGCGCCGCGTAAGCCCAGCATGCCCGCATGGCAGTCGGCCGGGTCCAGCCAGGGGCTGTGCAGCCGGTGGTGGCGGGCCGCGGAGCCGAAGTCCCAGAGCTTGGGCGCGGCGTCGCGGGCGAGCAGGGCGTACCTGGTCATCTTGTCGCCGAGGGCGCCGCCGATCCAGGTCTGGGTGACGTACCGGATGTTGTAGAAGTCAAAGAGCAGGAACGCGCCGCACTCGCTGCCGTCCAGGGCGGCGCGGGCCCGGCGCAGCCGGTGGTCGCGCAGCCGGTCGAAGTCGACGCGCTGCTCGTAGTCGACGCCCATGTGCCCGGGCGCGGGCAGCGGCCCGATCACGAGCCCAGCCCGTCGTCCACGGCCACGTCCTCGGGCTTGAGCTCCAGCCCGGAGGCGGCGGCCTGGAGGTCGAGCAGGATGGCGAAGTCCTCGTCCGACCGGCCGGCGCCCAGGCTGGCCTGGATGAGCTGCGCGGCGAGCGCGGTGACCGGCATGGGCACGTCGAGGGCGCGGGCGGCGGCCAGGCCGAGATCGAAGTCCTTGCGCAGCAGCACCGGCGTGAACGTCGGCGTGTAGTCGAGGTGCACGAACGCGGGCGACTTGTAGCGGGTGAACGCCGAGCCCATCACGCTGTCGTTGAGGAACTCCAGGAAGGCGTGCCGGGGCACGCCGCCCTTCTCCGCCAGCACGGTGATCTCGGCGAGCGTCTGGGTGACCACGCCGAGCATCAGGTTGTGCGCGATCTTCACCAGGCGGGCGGTCTCGCCCTCGCCGGCGTACGTGGCGGACTTGCCCAGGTGGGTGAGGAGCCCGGCCACCCGGTCGTACGTCTCGCGCGGGCCCGAGCAGACCAGGCTGAGCCCGCCGGCCCTGGCGACCTTGCCGTTGCCGCTGACCGGCGCGGCCAGGTACGCCGTCCCGCGCCCGGCGCACGCCCGGCGGGCGGCGGCCGACGCCTCCATCGAGATGGTGGAGCAGTCGACGACGACGCCGGGCCCGTCCCCGTCGCCGAGCAGCTCGGCCAGGACCTGGTCGAGGTCCGCGGACGTGGCGACCATGGTGAAGACCACGTCGCGGTCCCGCAGCCCGGCGATCGTGCCGGAGATCGCCGCGCCGTGCGCGCGCAGCGGCTCGGCCTTGGCCGCGGTCCGGTTCCACACGGCCAGGTCCACGCCGGCCCTGGCCAGCCGCTCGGCCATGGGCGCTCCCATGCGGCCGGTGCCGATCCAGCCCACCCGCTGTCGTGTCTCAGTCATCGGCCTTCGCCTTTCGCAGTGGTGAGGCAGTGGTGAGCCGCTGGGCCAGCCAGTCGGCCGTGTAGGGACGGTGCCAGGGCGCCAGGTTGGCGCAGCCGTGGTTGCCTTCCTCCAGCACGAGCAGCTCGCTGTCGCCCCCCGCGGCGACGGCCAGGTGCTCGGCCTGCCGCCAGGGGATGAGCCGGTCCTTGCGCCCGAACACGACCAGCAGCGGAGCCGTGATCGCCGCCGCCGAGCCGTGCATCGTCAGGGTGTAGGCGATGTGGCGGGCCTCCTCTTCGGAGCTCGCCCGCGCTCTGACGCGGAACGTCTCCCTGGTCAGCGCGGGCAGGCCGGACCAGCAGTCGCCGAAGTCGTACGGGCCGGCGAGCGCGACGCACGCCTTGACCCGGTCCCTGGCCGCGGCCGCCACCCGGGGCGCGTAATAGCCGCCCAAGCTGACCCCCCACACCCCGATCCGGTCCGCGTCGATCCGCGGCTGCGCCCCCAGCGCGTCGAGCAGCGCCGCGCCGGGCAGGGACCAGTCGCCCCTGATCGGCAGGTCGTACTCGGCCTCCCCCTGCCCGGGCCCGTCCACCGCGAACGTGGCCAATCCGCGTTCGAGGAAGAGCCGCTCGACCACCCGGTGCTCCTCCTTGGCCGAGTCCAGCCCCGACAGCATCAGCACCGCGGGATGCGGCCCCGGGCCCGGCGGCAGCCGCAGCACGCCTACGAGCAGGCCGCCGTCGAAGTCGATCTCGATGCGCCGGCCGGGCGGCGACAGGTGCGGCAGGGCGTCGTCGAGGCAGGCCACCGCCCTCAGGTGCGCTCTGCGCATCTGGTCGAGGTCGGACACGAAGACGAACTTGGCGAAGTGGAAATACAGGGCGGCCTGCGCCAGGTGCTCCCCCGCGGACAGGAACCGGTCCGTGGCCAGCGCCTGCCGGCCCAGCTCCTCGTGCTCGGCGGCCACCGACGACCAGGCGGCGCACCAGCCGTCCCAGGTCTCCAGACCGTCCGTGATGCGCTCGAAGTCGGAGACGGTCACCCCGTTGGCGGTGAACCTGGGTGCCCAGTGCGCGACGGCGGAGGCGACTCGCTCGTCCAAGTTGGACCACCTTTGTCGTGTGAAGCTGCTTTCAGGGGAGAGTCGCCGCCCAGGTAGAGGGAGGCGATCTCGGGGTTGTCGCGGACGGCGGCGGCCGTGCCGGCCAGGCGTACCCTGCCGCCCTCCATGACCACGCCGTGCGTGGCCAGCCCGAGCCCGAGCCGGACGTTCTGCTCGACCAGCAGCACGGTGGTGCCGGCCCGGTTGAGCTCGTGGATGACCGCGGCCACCCCGGCCATGCCGCGCGGATCCAGGCCGAGCGACGGCTCGTCGAGCAGGATCAGGCGCGGGTCGAGCATGAGGCAGCGGGCGATCTCGACCATCCGCCGCTGGCCGCCGCTGAGGTTGCCGGCGTGCTCGCGGGCGCGCTCGGCGACGATGGGGATCCGCTGCCTGACCCGGTCGAGCCGCTCGCGCAGGAGGCGGCGGTCCTTGCGGATCAGGTAGCCGCCCATCAGCACGTTCTCCTGCACGGACATGGCGGGGAACAGCGCGTGCGACTGCGGCACCTGGGCGATGCCCCTGCGCAGGATCTCGTCGGGGGCGCGCCCGCCGATGAGCTCGCCGTCCATGCGGATCTCGCCCTCGGCCGGGGCGAGCAGGCCGCTGATGACGCGCAGCACGGTCGACTTGCCGGCGCCGTTGGGCCCGACCACGCAGGTGATCGTCCGCTCGGCGCACTCGAGGTCCACGCCCTGCAGCACGCTGCCGCCGCCGTAGCCCGCGACCACCGCCTTGAGCTGCAGCATCTATCTCACCGCCGGGACCCAGTCGGCGCCGAGGTAGGCGTCGAGCACCACGGGGTCCTCCCGTACGCGGCCGGGCGGCCCCTCGGCGATCAGCCGGCCGCCGGCGAGCACGGCCACCGGGTCGCACAGGTCGAGGACGAGGGGGATGTTGTGCTCGACGACGAGGAAGGTGACGCCGGCCGCGTTCAGCTCGCGGATCACCTCGGCGATGCGGCCGAGCAGGCTCGGGTTCACCCCGCCGGCCGGCTCGTCGAGCAGGATCAGCTTCGGCTCCAGCATGAGGACCTGGGCCAGCTCGACCAGCTTCTGCTGCCCGTACGACAGCGCGCCGGCCTGCTGACCGGCGAAGCGGCCCAGCCCGACCAGGTCGAGCAGCTCGCGGGCGCGCTCGGCCTCGTGGCCGCGTACGGCGTCGGACAGCATGGTGCGCCAGCGCGCGTCGGCCAGCGGGGCGACCACGTTCTCCCGCACGGTCATGTCCTTGAACAGCCTGGTCACCTGGTACGAGCGCCCGAGCCCGAGATGGCAGCGCCGCCAGGGGCGCAGCCGGTCGATGCGCCGGCCGTCGAACCAGATCTCGCCCGAGTCGGCCGGCAGCCCGCCGGTGACCAGGTTGAACAGGGTGGTCTTGCCGGAGCCGTTCGGGCCGATGAGGGCCGTGATCGTGCCCTGGCGGACGTCGAGCGACAGGTCGTCAACCGCGACCAGGCCGCCGAAGCGCCTGGACACGCCGCGTACCGACAGCAGGACCTCGCCGGGGGCCGCCGCCGGCGGGGGCGTCCGCTCGCGGACCGCCAGGGCGGCGGGCTGCTCGATGTACTCCACCTTCGCCGGATGCCTCCGGCGCCACCACGCCCCGGCGGTCGGCAGCAGGCCCTTGGGCAGGAACAGCACCACGAGCACCAGAGCGCCCCCGAACAGCAGCACCCGCGACTGCACCCCGCCCGCGTAGACCGTGGCCGCCTCGCTGACCAGGTTGACGGCGAACGCGCCGGCGACCGGCCCGTACAGGGTGCCGCGCCCGCCGGCCAGCGCGGCGAGCACGATCGTGACGCTGCCGAGGATCGCGAACGAGCCGACCGGGTTGATGAAGGTCAGGTAGTAGGCGTAGACCCCGCCGGCCACCCCGATGAAGAACGCGCTCGCGGCGTAGGCGACGACCTTGAAGCGGGTGGTGTGCACGCCGATGGAGGCCGCCTTGCCCTCGTCCTCCCTGATCGCGACCAGTCCCGTGCCGAGCTTCGTGCGCCTGATCCACGCGCTGAACAGCACCGTCACCACCAGCAGCCCGAGGAAGGCGTAGTAGAACGGGATGTTCTGGAAGTCGCGGTGCCAGAACGGCAGCTCCAGCGTGATGCCGTCCGAGCCGCGCGTGAGGTCTCTCGAGTTGACCGCGATGATCTGCGCCGCCAGCAGCATCGCGATCGTGATGATCACGAAGGCGTGCCCGCGCGTCCTGAGCACGACGGTCCCGATCAGCACCGCGACGACCGTGGCCGTCACCCCGCCGAGCGGCGCCACCCACAGCGGGTTGACGCCCCAGCGCACGGCCAGGATCCCCACCGTGTACGCCCCCAGCCCCAGGAACATGCTGTGCCCGAGCGAGATGTATCCGGCGTACCCGGAGATGATGTTCCAGCTCGTCGCCTGGACCGCCAGCAGGAACCCCATCAGCAGCACGGCCTGCGGATACGGCTGCCACGGGTTGACCACCGGATAGAGCAGGAGCGCGACCAGGCAGGCCCCGGCGGCGAGGTGCGCCCGCCTCATGCCGCGTCCTCCCGGAGCCGGGCGCCGATCAGGCCCTGCGGCCTGACCAGCAGCACCGCCATGATCACGACGTAGAACACCAGCGTGGACCAGCCCAGCGAGCCGTAGGTGGCGGTGAGCGTCTCGGCCAGCCCGAGTATGACCGCCCCGATGAGCGCGCCGGGCAGGCTGCCGAGCCCGCCGAGCACCACGATCCCGAGCAGCCGCGAGATCCACTCGTAGTGCGAGGCGGGGAAGAACGGGTACAGCACCGACAGGATGGATCCGCCGACGCCGGCCGTGGCGCTGCCGATCGCGAACGCCAGCGCCGCCGTCCCCGCCGCGCCGACCCCGACCAGGGCCGCCCCCGACGGGTTCTGCGTGGCCGCCCTGATCGCCCGGCCGGTCCAGGTCCTGTTGAGCACGTAGTACAGCAGGGCCAGCACGACCATGGCCGCCGCGAACCCGTACACCTGCGCCTTCGGCAGCGAGACCGTGCCGGCCCTGAAGGACTCCTCGAAGTACGAGGGGCTGGCCGACTTGAACTTGTTGCCCGCGGTCAGGTTCAGCACCCCCTCGATGACCAGCGCGATCCCGAACGTCAGGAGCACCGACATCGACGGCGAGGAGCCGCGGATGCGCGAGATCAGCAGCCGGTAGGCCAGCCACCCGAGCCCGAACATCATCGGCGTGGTGATCACCGAGGCCAGAATGGGGTCGATCCCGGTCATGTTCCACAGCCACCAGGTCACCATCGCCACCAGCACGAGGAACGCGCCCTGGGCCACGTTGATGATCCGCATCACGCCGAAGATGAGCGTCAGCCCGGAGGCCATCAGGGCGTAGACCCCGCCGATCAGCAGGCCGAGCGTGACCGCCTGGATCAGGTGCGCCATGGCTCACTTCCAGGCCGGCTTGGGGTTCACCACGGTCTTCGTGGTCGCCAGCTCGGGCGGGCCGACCACCTCGACCTTGCCCGACTGCCACTGGGCGAGCAGGAAGCTGCCCTTCGGCTCGCCGTTCTCCTTCCAGCTCAGCGGGCCGAGCAGAGTTTCCACGGTGTTGGCGTGCAGCCAGTCGCGCATCTTGTCCTGGTCGATGGCGCCGACCGCCGTGACGGCCGCCGCCAGCACCTGCGCGGCGGCGAACGCGTCGGCGGCGTCCTCGGCGGGCGCGGCGGAGTGCGCCTTCCGGTACGCGGCCACGAACTCGGCGTTCAGCGGCGTGGTCGCCTTCTCGTTCCAGCTCACCGTGTAGAAGACGCCCTCGGTGCTGCCCAGGCCCACGCCGTCGCTGTACTGGCTGGAGTTGCTGGGCGCGGAGGTCTGGAAGAGCATCTTCGGGGAGAACCCGAGCTGCTTGAGCGCGCGGACCATGCCGACGCCGTCCTCGAAGACCGCTCCTTGGGCGACCAGGTCAGGCTTCTTGCTGGCCAGGGTGCTGGCGACGCTCTGGAAGTTCGTGGTGTCGGCCGGGTAGACCTCGCTGTAGACGGTCCGCACGCCGAGGGCTTCGAGCTGCTCCTGCATCGACTTGATGACCGGCAGGGCGAACGGGTCGTCCTGGCTGGGATAGGCGGCGGACTCGGGACGCTCGGCGGCGGGCAGCGACTTGATCCAGTTCACGAACACGTCGGCCTGGCGGGGCGCGGTGGCGGGCTGGGCGAAGAAGAGATATTTGAAGCCGCGCTCGAACATGCTCGGCGCGCCGCCGGCCGGCTCCACGAAGACCATGCCGTTCTTCTCGGCCACCGCCGAGGCGGGATGGTTCAGCAGCGAGGAGAACGTGCCGAGCAGCAGGTCCACCTTGTCCTGGGTGATCAGCTTGGTGTAGTCGGCGACCACGGTGTCCTGGTTGCTGGCGTCATCGACGATCTTCAGCTCGACCTGCCGGCCCAGGACGCCCCCCTTGGCGTTCACCATGTCGCGCCAGATCTCGTAGCCGCGCTTGGCCTCGCTGCCCGGCTGGGCGAAGTCGCCGGTCAGCGGCAGCGAGACGCCGATCACGATGGGCCGCTTCGCCTCGCCCGCCTGGGTCTCCGAGGGGCGCTGCCCGCAGGCCGTCAGGGCCAGGGCGACGACGAGGGCTCCCATCACGGCCAGGCGTGACAGGTGTGCGGGTGGTCTGGGGGGTTGGGCGGTCATGAGCCCTCCTTCGATGAGCTTTCGCCGCGCGCCTGATTCGCTCCCGCAAACGATTGCGCTGGCATGGAGCATCCGTTTCAATGCAGGTACTGTCAAGACCTTCGTGACAAGTAGGCCGCCTGCCGCAAACGACTGCATGACCGCTCGGAGGAGGAAGGTGACACAGCCCCTCATGGTGGGCGCTTTCAGCCCGTCCGTGCTGCTGCGTACCGGCCGCCGTCTCGGCCTGGTCGGCCCCGAGGTGGCCGAGGTCGCCGTCCCGTCCTCCCCCGCCCAGTTCAGGGCCCTGCTCTCCGGCGAGCTGGATGCCGCGCTGACCAGCCCCGACAACGTGCTCGCCTACCGTTTCGTGCCGGGCAACCCGCTCGGCAGGACCGGCGACGTGCGGATCGTCTCCGCCGTGGACCGCGGCCTCGGCCTCGCGCTCTACGGCCGCCCGGGGCTGACCTCGGCGGCGGAGCTGGCCGGCGAGCTGATCGGGGTGGACGTGCCCGACTCGGGGTACGCGTTCGCGCTCTACGCGGCGCTGGACGCGCTCGGCCTGCGGCCGGGCGACTACCGCCTGGCCTCGCTCGGCTCCACCCCGCGCCGCCTGGAGGCGCTGCTGACCGGCGGCTGCGCGGCCACCATGCTGAACGCGGGCGCCGACCTGCGCGCGGAGGACGAGGGCGCGATCCGGCTGGCCGGCGCGCCGCGCCCCTACCTCGGGACGGTGGTGTGCGCGCTGGGCGCGAGCCCGGCCGCCCGCGGCCTGGCCGCCGCCCTTTCCGAGACCGCCCGGACGATCCTCGGCGGCGGCGCCGACGACGTCGTGGTGGACGAGGCCGCCAAGGCGCTGCGGCTGCGGCCGGACACCGCGGCCCGTTACCTGCGGCGGCTGGGCGACCCCGGCGCGGGCCTGGTCGCCGACGGCCGGGCCGACGTGCCGTCGCTGTCCACGATCATCGGACTCAGGCGCCGCTACGGCACCGCGCCCGCCGGCGACCTGATCGCCGGCGGCCTCATCGACGACCCCGACGCTGGAGGAGAACCCGGCCGATGACCCCCAACCCCTCGTCGGCCCCGACGCTGCGCGACGTCGCGGAGGCGGCCGGCGTCCACACCGCCACCGCCTCCCGCGCGCTGAACCCCAAGACGCGCCAGCAGATCAGCGCGGAGACCGCCCGGCGCGTCATGCGGGCCGCGCAGGCACTCGGCTACCAGCCGAACTCGGCCGCGCGCAGCCTCAAGACCTCCAGGACGAGCACCGTGGGCCTGGTCATCCCCGACCTGACGAACCCGCTGTTCCCGCCGATCGTGCGCGGCGTGGAGAGCGTGCTGGAGTCCAGCGGTTACAACGTGTGGATCGTCAACACCGACAACGACGAGGAGCGCGAGCGCGCCAAGATCGAGTCGCTGCGTTCGCGCCAGGTCGAGGGCCTCATCGTCGCCACCGCCCGGCTCGACCACCCCCTGCTCCAGCAGCTGCACGAGCAGGGCGTCACCATGGTCCTGATCAACCGGCAGGTCGGGGACCTGCGGATCCCGGCCGTCACCGGTGACGACGCGACGGGCGTGGCGGCGGGTGTGCGCCACCTGGCGGAGCTGGGCCACACCAGGATCGCCCACCTGTCCGGCCCGCTGTCCACCTCCACGGGCCTGGTCAGGTCCCAGGCCTTCCGCCACGCCGTACGCGACCGGGGGCTGGCCGGCGACGCCGCGCTCGTGGTGGAGTGCGCCCGCTGGAGCGAGGACGACGGCGCCGCCGCCATGCGCGAGCTGCTGGAGAGGGACACCGGCTGCACGGCGGTCGTGGCCGGCAACGACCTCATCGCGCTCGGCTGCTACGACGTCTTCGCCGAGCGCGGCCTCTCCTGCCCGGACGATCTCAGCGTCATCGGCTTCAACGACATGCCGTTCCTGGACAAGCTGCGCCCGCCGCTGACCACGGTCGCGGTCCCCCACCACGAGCTGGGCGCCGAGGCGGCGCGCATGCTGCTGGACTGCATCGGCGAGCCGGAGCGGCCCGCCCGCTCGCTCCTGCTGCCGGTGTCCCTGATCGTCCGCGGCTCCACGGCCCCGCCGCGCGCCTGACCGCCCGCAGGCGGGCGCCGGGACGACCCGCGCCGTGCGCGCCCGGTTTGACCATCAGCGTGGCGAAGGGCGGCAGCGATCACTCTCCGTTACTTTTCGAGGTGAACGGGGGGAGTATCGGTGGATGGTTCGGTACCAATGCGGGGTCTCGGCGGACGGGTCTCCCGCAGGCTGCTCATCACCGGCGCGTTCGCCGCTCTCGGCGCCGCGCCGGCGCCGGCGAGCGCCGCGAGCGCGATGGGCATGGGCGGCACGGCGGTGGAGCTCGCGGCCGCACGGGACGGTGCTGCGGGCCGCGCCCGCGAGCGTCTCGCTGGGCCGGCGCACGGTGCGCACCTGGACCTACAACGGGCTGCTCCCCGGCCCGCTCATCGAGGCCACGGCGGGCGGGCGGGTCCGCGCCAGGCTGGTCAACGCGCTGCCCGCGCCGACCACCGTGCACTGGCACGGCATCAGGATCGCCCTGCCCATGGACGGCGCGCCCGGCTACTCGCAGCAGCCGACCCAGCGGGGCGAGCACTTCGACTACGACTTCACCGTGCCCGACGCCGGGACGTACTTCTACCACTCGCACGTCGGCACCCAGCTCGACCGCGGCCTGTACGGGCCGCTGATCGTGCACGACCCGCACGAGCCGCTCGGGTACGACGCGGAGTACACCGTCGTGCTGGACGACTGGCTGGACGGGCTCGGGGGCACCCCGGACGACGCGCTGAACCGGCTGAACGCCTCCATGGACCACGACGACACCCTGCGCAGCCCGCTGCTCGGCGGGGTGACCGCGGAGATGCGCCATCCGTACTACCTGGTCAACGGGCGCGCCCCCGACGCCCCGACGACGTTCACCGGCCGTCCGGGGCGGCGCGTCAGGTTCCGGGTGATCAACGCGGCCGCGGACACCCCCTTCCGCCTCGCGCTCGGCGGGCACCGGCTGACCGTGACGCACACGGACGGGTTCCCGGTCGCTCCCGTCATCGTGGACACGATCCTCATCGGCATGGGCGAGCGCTACGACTTCCTCGTGACGCTCGGCTCGGGGACGTTCCCCCTGGTCGCGCTGGCGGAGGGCAAGGGCGGGCG
>NZ_VCKX01000334.1 GCF_005889725.1 Nonomuraea zeae | reverse complement strand
GCGGGACAGGCGTGCATGGGGGTCGAGCAGCGGCTGGGCGCGTACCTCCTGGGCCGGGCGAGCGGTGACGACGGCGGGTTGCGCTGGTATCAGGCCTATCGGCGGCTGCGGCCGGAGGAGCTGAGCGCCGACACCGGCTACATGGCGGGTGCGGCGGGCATCGGCGCGGCGTTGCTGCACCTGGACGCGGTGGAGAGGGCGGGGGCGCGGCGGCTGGTGCTGCTGCCGGACAATCCGTTTCCGGCGTTCGCGCCGCAGCGCGGGCGCGAACAAGGGGATTAAGCCCGTTTGCGCGCGGGCGTGCGGGGGGTTAAGCTCGAATGCTCAACAGATTTTGCATGAGCTCCACAGCCCTCCCGTTAGGAGTATACCACCGAATGACTAATCGTCAAGATGGTCTTGTGGCAGCCCTTGACGCCGAGCAGCGTACCGTGTCGTGGCTGTACGGCCGGCTCGACGTCGCGAGGGAGCGGGCGCAGGCGACGCTGCGCGAGGTGTACGGCAGGGCCGGCCGGGGCAGCCGCCAGGCCATGGTCGAGCGCGAGGCGCTGGCCTCCGAGCAGGCGCGCAGGCTCGCGCAGCTGAACGCGGTCGAGCGCGGCCTGTGCTTCGGCCGCATCGACGAAGGCTCCGGGCAGAGCACCTACGTGGGCCGGATCGGGCTTCGGGACGAGCGGCACGAGTCGGTGCTGATCGACTGGCGGGCGCCGGCGGCGCGGCCGTTCTACGTGGCCACGGCCACCGATCCGGGCGGTCTGGTGCGCCGGCGGCATCTGCATCTGAAGGACCGCACGGTGGTCGGCATCGACGACGAGGTGTTCGACCTGGAGGGGATGAGCGACGGCGACCGGCACACGCTGGTGGGCGAGGCGGCGCTGCTGGCGGCTCTGCGGCGGGGCAGGACCGGGCGGATGGGCGACGTCGTGGCGACCATCCAGTCCGAGCAGGACCGGGTGATCCGGGCCTCGCTGCAGGGGGCGCTGGTGGTCCAGGGCGGCCCCGGCACCGGCAAGACGGTGGCGGCGCTGCACCGGGCGGCGTACCTGCTCTACACCCACCGCAACACGCTGGAGCGGCGCGGGGTGCTGGTGGTAGGCCCCAACCCGATGTTCCTGCGCTACATCAGCCAGGTGCTGCCGGCGCTGGGGGAGACGCAGGTGGTGATGTCCACGGTGGGCGAGCTGTTCCCGGGCGTGCGCGCGGTGGCGGCCGATCCGCCGCGCACGGCCGTGGTCAAGGGGGACGCGCGGATGGCGCATGTGGTGGCCGGGGCGCTGGAGTCGCGGCAGCGGGTGCCGGACGGGGATCTGGAGGTGGAGCTGGACGGGCTGCGGCTGCGGGTGCCGCACCAGGTGTGCCTGGCCTTGCGCGACCGGGCGCGGGCGGTGCGGCTGCCGCACAACATGGCGCGCAAGCTGTACGTCACCGAGCTGCTGAAGGAGCTGGCCAAGGCCGAGGCGCGGGCGCTGGAGGAGTCGCTGCACATCGAGGAGCTGGCCCAGGACGACGATCCTGAGCTGGGCGAGCCGCTCGACCTGGAGCGCGATCTGGACGAGCTCGATCTGGCGCTGGCCTCCTCGCGGCTGTGGGGCGAGGAGCCGGTGCGGCGGGCGGTGGACGAGCTGTGGCCGGAGCTGACGCCGCAGCGGCTGGTCGGCTGGCTGCTGGCCTCGCCGGAGACGCTGTGGTCGGTGACGCCGTCGGGGCTGGACTGGCGGCCGCTGGTGCGCCCGGAGGGGGCCGAGTGGACGGTCGGGGACGTGCCGCTGCTGGACGAGGCGGCCGAGCTGCTGGGCGAGGACGACTCGGCCGAGCGGGTGGCGGCCAGGCGGCGTGATGCGGACTGGGCGGAGCAGGAGCTGTTCGCCCGGGAGGTGCTGGAGTCGACGGGGGTGGCCGAGGCGGGCGTGTTCGATCGGGCCGACGTGCTGGCCGAGCGGCACGCCGACGACGGGGCGGGGCTGACCACGGCGGACCGGGCGGCGGCCGACCGGGGCTGGGCCTACGGGCACGTGATCGTGGACGAGGCGCAGGAGCTGTCGGCGATGGCGTGGCGGATGGTCATGCGGCGGGTTCCGGCGCGGTCGCTGACGGTGGTGGGCGATCTGGCGCAGACGGGGTCGGCGGCGGGCGCGCGTTCGTGGGGGGAGGTGCTGGATCCCTATCTGGAGGGCCGGTGGCGGGAGGAGCGGCTGCTGGTGAACTACCGGACGCCGGTGGAGATCATGCGGGTGGCCGCCGACGTGCTGCGGGCCTTCGCGCCGGAGCAGGAGCCGCCGGAGTCGGTCCGCGAGGGCGGGTCGCCGCCCCGGGCGGTGCGGCTGGCGGTGGCGGGGCTGCCCGCGCTGGTCGATGAGGAGCTGGCGGAGATCGGTGAGGGGCGGGTGGGCGTGGTGACGCCGGACGCCCGGCATGCCGAGGTGGCGCGGCTGTTCCCGGAAGGGGATCTGGACGCGCCGGTGGTGGTGCTGACGGTGGGCCAGGCCAAGGGGCTGGAGTTCGACGCGGTCGTGGTGGTGGATCCGGCGGGCATCGCGGGCCAGTCGGAGCTGGGCGGCCAGGACCTGTACGTGGCGGTGACGCGCGCGACGCGGCGGCTGACGGTGGTCCACGAGGGCGAGCTGCCCGAGGTCCTGTCCGCCCTGGCCTAAGAAATCTACATTGTAAAGGCGGTTTGCCGGGTGCGCACATCCACGCGCACCCGGCAAAAACCTCTTCGCCGAACGGGAAACCAGCGGTGGGTGTCAGTCGTTGGAGAGCTTGTCGGCGACGTCGCGGATGGCGCGGACGGCGTGGTCGAGGGCGCGCAGGGTCTCGGTGTCGAGGTGGTCCATGATGCGCTGGTAGTGCTCCATGCCGGCGTTGTTGATCTCTTCGATGAGGGCGGCGCCCGCGGGGGTGAGCTCGGCGCGGCGTACGCGGCGGTCTTGGGGGTCCTCGTGCCGGCTGACCAGGCCGTGGGCGACCAGGCGGTCGACGATGCCGGTGACGGTGCCGAGGCCGACGCCGAGGGCGTGGGCGAGGTCCTGTCCTGAGGCGGAGCCGCTGATGGACAGGAGCATGACCACCTTGAGCTGTCTCATGGTGAGATTTGAGGTGAACAGGGGGGATTGGTGCTGGGCGAACAGCCGCGCAAGGTCGCGCTGTGTTCCGGTGATCCGGCGGATCAGTTCTTCGCGTTCGTCGCTCACGCTCACCTCTCGCTTCCTGAGAAGGTTATCAGGAAAGCCTTGGCTGTCTAAATATTCGTCTGAGGCGAAGTGTTAGTGTGGGGCGAACTCTTGGAGGGGAGCCTATGACCGCTTTCGCCCGGTTGAGCCTGGTCAACCGCACTCTTGTGATCTTGATCGCGGTGGTGCTCAGCGCGTTCGGCGCGTTCACGATCCCGCAGTTGAAACAGCAGCTGCTGCCGTCTTTGGCGTTCCCGGGCGCATTCGTGATCGCGCCGTATCCCGGCGCGTCGCCGGAGATCGTCGAGGACCAGATCACCAAGCCGATCGAGGACTCCTTCCAGGGGCTCACCGGGATGGAGCAGATGACCTCGACCTCGAAGGAGGGCCTGGCGCAGATCCAGGTGGCCTTCGAGTACGGCACCGACATCGAGTCCTCGCTGAACAAGATGCAGCAGGCCATCAGCAGGGTGCCGCTCCCCGAGAACGTGGACCCGCAGGTGGTGGCCGGCAACACCGACGACATTCCGGTGCTGGTCCTTGCGGTGGGCGACGGCGGTGACGAGCGGGCGATGGCCGACAAGCTGCGCCGGATCGTGGTGCCGGAGTTGCAGGGTGTGGAGGGCGTACGCGAGGCGGCGGTCACGGGCACTCGCGACGAGGTCGTGACGATCGAGCCGGACGCCAAGAAGATGGCGCTGGCGGGCGTGTCGGCGGCGCAGATCCCCGAGGTGCTGAAGGCGAACGGGACGCCGATCCCGGCGGGCACGCTGACCTCCGACAGCAAGTCGCTGACGGTGCAGGTGGGCACGCGGGTGGACTCGGTGGCCAAGCTGAAGGCCCTGTACCTGACGCCGGCGCAGCCCGCGGCCACTCCGGCCCAGCAGCAGCCCTCCCAGGCACAGGCCCAGGCTCAGGCGCGCCCCCAGACGGGTCAGCCGGGTCAGGGCGCGCTCGCGCAGCAGCAGCAGGTCAGGCCGAAGCCGCTGAAGCCGGTCAAGCTGGGCGATGTCGCGAAGATCACGCGCGGGCTGGCGGATCAGACGACGATCACGCGTACGGACGGCAAGTCGAGCCTGGGCGTGTCGGTGACGATGGTGCCCGACGGCAACGCGGTGACGATCTCGCATGACATCCGGGACAAGCTGCCCGAGCTGACCAAGTCGCTGGGCGACGGGTCGGACACGGCGGTGTCCGTGGTGTTCGACCAGGCTCCGTACGTGGAGGAGTCGATTGCGAGCCTGACCACGGAGGGCCTGCTGGGCCTGGCGTTCGCGGTGCTGGTCATCCTGGTGTTCCTGCTGTCGGTACGGTCGACGCTGGTGACGGCGGTGTCGATCCCGCTGTCGGTGGTGATCGCGCTGATCGTGCTGTGGGCGGGCGACTATTCGCTGAACATGCTGACCCTGGGCGCCTTGACGATCGCGGTGGGCCGGGTGGTGGACGACTCGATCGTGGTCCTGGAGAACATCAAACGCCATCTCGCCTATGGCGAGGCGAAGCTGCAGGCGATCTTGACGGCCGTGCGCGAGGTTTCGGGCGCGGTGACGGCCTCGACGCTGACGACGGTGGCGGTGTTCGCGCCGATCGCGGTGGTGGGCGGCATGGTGGGCGAGCTGTTCAGCCCGTTCGCGGTGACGGTGGCGGTGGCGTTGCTGGCTTCGCTGGTGGTGTCGCTGACGGTGGTGCCGGTGCTGGCGTACTGGTTCCTGAAGGCTCCTGAGCTGACGCCGGAGCAGGCGCGGGCGCAGCGGGAGGCGGCCGAGGCCAAGGAGCTGCGCTCGCCGTTGCAGCGGGCGTACCTGCCGGTGCTGCGCTTCGCCACGCGGTTCAAGCTGGTGACGGTGCTGATCGGCGTGGCGGTGTTCATCGGGACGATGGGCCTGGCGGGTGGTCTGCAGACGAACTTCCTGGACTCCTCGGGGCAGAACACGATCTCGCTGTCGCAGCGGATGCCGGTGGGCACCGACCTGGCGACCACGGACAAGGCCGCCAAGCAGGTCGAGGACGTGCTGTCGGATCTGGACGGCGTGGAGACGTACCAGGTGAACGTGGGTGGCGGCAACGCCATGCAGGGCGGGGTCGGCGGTGGCGCGGACCGGGCCTCCTACTCGGTGACGATCAAGGAGGACGTCGACACGGCGAAGGTCGAGCAGGAGCTGCGCGACAAGATCGCGGGCCTGTCGGGGGTCGGCGAGGTCACGGTCGGCGGTGCGGGCGGGGGCGGGTTCTCCTCCGACTCGATCGACGTGATCGTGCGGGCGCCCGACACCGAGACGCTGCGCACGGCGGCTGATGCGGTCAAGGCGGCGATGGACGAGGTGCCGGGGCTGCGTGACGTGTCGTCGAACCTGGAGGCCAGCGCGCCGCGGGTCGAGGTCGTGGTGAACCGGGAGGAGGCCGCCGAGCGCGGTCTGTCGGAGGCGCAGGTCGGGCAGGCGGTGGCGCAGGCGTTCCGTGGCGCGCCGCTGGGGCAGATCACGCTGGACGGTCGTACGAGTGATCTGGTGCTGCGTGGCGCGGACGCGCCGGACGACATCGAGGCGGTGGAGGACCTGAAGCTGCCGACGGCGGCGGGTCTGGTGAAGCTGTCGACGGTGGCGGACGTGCGGCAGGTGGCGGGGCCGACGCAGGTCTCGCGGATCGACGGCGAGCGGTCGGCGACGGTGTCGGGCAAGGCGACGGCCAGTGATCTGGGCAGTGTGACGCAGGCGCTGACGACGAAGCTGGACGGGCTGGCGCTGGACTCGGGTGCCTCCACCGAGATCGGTGGTGCGTCGGCGAACCAGGCGGACGCGTTCTCCGATCTGGGCCTGGCGATGCTGGCGGCGATCGCGATCGTGTTCCTGATTATGGTGGCGACGTTCCGCAGCTTCATCCAGCCGCTGATCCTGCTGGTGTCGATCCCGTTCGCGGCGACGGGCGCGATCGGGTTGCTGGTGGCGACGGACACGGCGCTGGGCGTGCCGGCGTTGATCGGCATGCTGATGCTGATCGGCATCGTGGTGACGAACGCGATCGTGCTGATCGACCTGATCAACCAGTATCGCGATCAGGGCATGGGCGTGGTGGAGGCGGTGATCGAGGGCGGCCGGCGCAGGTTGCGGCCGATCCTGATGACCGCGGTGGCCACGATCTGCGCGCTGACGCCGATGGCGCTGGGGGTGACGGGGTCCGGCGGGTTCATCTCGCAGCCGCTGGCGATCGTGGTGATCGGCGGGCTGATCTCCTCGACGCTGCTGACGCTGGTTCTGGTGCCCACTCTCGTGGTGGCGATCACGCGCAAGCGTGATCGGGGACCGCGTCCGCCGCACGCCGGCAAGCCGGTACGGGAGAGTGCCGAGGAGGCCGGTAAGGAGGATCTCGCCGGGCATCCGGCGTGATGCGGGTGAGGCGTTAGCCTGAGGCGCTGAATGCCCGGCGGGGGTTCGTTCCCCGCCGGGCATTCGGCTGTGGCGGCGGTGTCGATCGCCGCCCGGGGGGTTTATGCCGGGGCGTCGAAGGTCCACTCGGCGCGGGCGCCGGGGCCGACGGTGAGGGTGGAGCGGCCGATGCGCTCCACGTGCCTGGTCGCCACGCTGCGGTTGAGTGACAGGCTGACCTGCTTGAGGCCGGCGCCCTCACGCGCGACGGAGTCGAGCTGGACGGTGGTGCCGCCGCCGGTGGCGATGATGCCGCCGCCGGTGGTCGTGACGTCGAATCCGCCGGCCTTGAGCAGGGGGGTCGTGTTGGCGAGGTCGATCGCGGTGACGCCGATGCGGAGGTGGGTGATGTCGCGCATCAGGTGGTCGGCGTAGGCGTCGGGCAGGTAGCGCTCGCGGCTGACGTCGCCGGTGTAGCTCGCGGGCTCGGTCTGGCTGCGCGGGTCGGCGAAGTACTCGGGGAAGTACTCCATGGCCCACGGGTCGAAGGCTTCGTACTGGGCGGCGGTGGTGCGGATGGTGTCGAACCACGGGATGGGCACGCCGTCGCCGAAGTCGCGGGTCTGGCGGTATCTGGCCGGGTCGGTGATGCCCAGGGCGGCCAGCCGGGTGGTCACCTTGGCCAGGTCGCCGGCGCGCTCGGTCGAGACTCCCAGCCCGGCGGAGCCGTAGAGGGCGTCCTGTCCGGGCAGGTCGTTCTCGCCGAACAGCTCGATGTAGGTCTCGCGGCCCTTGAGGTAGCGGCCCTTCCAGGTCAATCCGCCGCCGGTCGTGGTGCGGACCTCGAAGTTGGCGAAGTCTCGCAGGTAGGCGGAGTTCTCGACGGCGTCGGCCGTCTCGCGGTCCACCACGCTGTAGGCGTGGTTGTAGAACAGCAGCTGCTTCTGGGACGAGACGTGGGACTCTTCGGCCTGGGCCGGTCCCACACTCCCGGCGAGTGCGATGGTGCAGGTGGTCGTGAGAACGGTGATTATCCGTAATGTCCGGCGAATGAGCATGGGAGTGATCTTAAAGCGGGGATGATCACCTTCACTGTCGTTTTGACAAGACTCGGACAATCCATGTGGCGCGCGGCTCACCAATAGTTGACCTTTTGACGACCCCGGCGAACGGGTCAGCGGGTGACGAGGTCCATGCGCAGGAATTCGGTGATGCGCAGCAGCCTCGGCGGCCGGGCCACCTCGGCGGGGATGGCCTGGAACGCCTCGGCTCTCCCGATGAGGCGCGGGGCGGCCAGGTCCATCTCCTTGCCGTCGACCCGCAGCCGCGCGCTGCCGGCTGCCAGGATGTTCTGGACCCAGTCCGAGCGTGATCCGTACACCAGGACGAACACGTAGCCGCCGTCGACGGGGTGCGCGTCGAGCGGCGTGCGGTACGTCGTGCCGGAGGTGCGGCCGACGTGCATCAGCACCGGCCACTTCCCGCCGGCGATCGCGCGCGGGTTGAAGATCCTCTTGTTCACGTGGCCCCACCAGATGGGCATCGGCATCGGGGTCTCCTTCTCTCGGGGCGCGTGCAGGGTTTGCCTTACGCTAGTAAGGCGGCTTAGGTACGTAAGGCTGACTTACGCTTGTAAGGTTGTCAACCGCCTCAGCCCAGGGAGTCGTCGTGTCACCGCCACCACAGCCGCTCAGCAGAGATCGCGTGATGGAGGCCGCGATCCGGGTCGCGGATCGTGGCGGCGTGGAGGCGATCACGATGCGGCGGGTGGCGCAGGAGCTGGGCGTGGAGGCGATGTCGCTCTACCACCACGTGCCGAACAAGGACGCGATCCTCGACGGCGTGGTCGACATGGTGTTCGCGGCGATCAAGCTGCCCAGCGCGGGAGGCGGCGACTGGCGCGAGGCGATCCGCGCACGGGCCTGGTCCGCGCGCACGGTCCTGTCGCAGCACAGCTGGGCTCTCGGTCTCATGGACTCGCGCCGCAACCCCGGCCTGGCGACGCTGCGCCACCATGACGCCGTCCTGGGTGTCCTGCGGCAGGCGGGCTTCACGCTGCCGATGGCCGCGCACGCCATATCGCTCATCGACAGCTACATCGGCGGATTCGTCCTGCAGGAGGCGAACCTGCCGGTGATGACGCCGGGCGACGTCGAGGAAGTGGCCGGCGGCATCCTGGAGCACCTGCCGGTGAAGGAGCTGCCGTACCTCGCGGAGATGATCGTCGACCATGCCCTGCAGCCGGGCTACGACTACGCCAGCGAGTTCGGCTACGGCCTGGACCTGATCCTTGACGGGCTCGAAGCGCGTCGGAGGTAGCGCCGCCGGCCGGGGAGAGGGGGATGTCACAGCGTGCGGGGCTGTCTCGTCGAGAGGGGTGTATCCGCTCACCCGGACAGGGAGATCGCCATGGACGCTCGGCTCGACTACCTCGGCAACCAGGTCACGGCCAGGCTCGTGAAGCACATCGGCTCGGCGGGCAAGGTCGTGAAGGACTCGGCGCTGCCGGCCGCGACGCAGGAACTGGTGGCGCTGCGCGCCAGCCAGATCAACGGCTGCGCCGTCTGCGTCGACATGCACACCAAGGAGGCCGCGCACGCCGGAGAGACCCCCGTACGGCTGAACCTGGTCGCGGTCTGGCGGGAGGCCACGGTCTTCACCGAAGCCGAGCGGGCCGCTCTGGAGCTGGCCGAGCAGGGCACCCGTATCGCCGACGCCGCCGGTGGCGTCACCGACGAGGCCTGGGCCGCGGCCGCCAAGCACTACGACGAGGACCAGCTGGCCGCCCTGGTGTCTCTCATCGCCCTCATCAACGCCGCCAACCGGATCAACGTCATCACCCGCCAGCCGGCCGGCGACTACCAGCCGGGCCGGTGGGAGTGAGCGGCGGCCCTGGTCAAGCGGGCGCTCGCGGCCGCAACCCGGGGCGCGCCGGTGACCACGCCCCGGGATCGGGCAAGGGGGCAGGGGCCTCGCGGGCGGCTGCGGGCCGCTGAATAGACTTGTCCAACGTGACTTCCAAGCCGCGTATCCCCGATGTCCTTGCCGCCCGATATGCCTCGCCGGCGCTGACCCGCCTGTGGTCGCCCGACTACAAGATCATCGCTGAGCGGCGGTTGTGGCTGGCGGTGCTGCGGGCGCAGGCCGAGCTGGGGGTCGCGGTGCCCGAGGGGGCGATCGACGACTACGACAAGGTGGTCGAGCGGGTCGATCTGGACTCGATCGCGGCGCGTGAGCGCTTCTCGCGGCACGATGTGAAGGCGCGGATCGAGGAGTTCAACGCGCTGGCCGGTCACGAGCAGATCCACAAGGGGATGACCTCGCGTGACCTGACCGAGAACGTCGAGCAGCTCCAGGTGCGCGACAGCCTGCTGCTGGTGCGCGACCGGGTGGTGGCGCTGCTGGCCCGCCTGGCGACGCTGGCCGAGGAGCACGAGGCGACGGTGGTCGCGGGCCGTTCGCACAATGTGGCGGCGCAGGCGACGACGCTGGGCAAGCGGTTCGCCTCGGCGGCCGACGAGCTGCTGGTGGCCTACCGGCGGCTGGAGGAGCTGATCGGCCGCTACCCGCTGCGCGGGATCAAGGGGCCGGTGGGCACCGCGCAGGACATGCTCGACCTGCTGGGCGGCGACCGCGCCAAGCTGGCGGAGCTGGAGGGGCGGGTGGCCGCTCACCTGGGGTTCGCGCACCGCTTCACCAGCGTGGGGCAGGTCTATCCGCGCTCGCTGGACTTCGAGGTGGTGACCGCGCTGGTGCAGCTGGCGGCGGCGCCGTCGTCGCTGGCCAAGACGATCCGGCTGATGGCCGGGCACGAGCTGGTCACCGAGGGGTTCAAGGAGGGCCAGGTCGGCTCGTCGGCGATGCCGCACAAGATGAACACCCGCTCCTGCGAGCGGGTCAACGGCCTGGCCGTGGTGCTGCGCGGTTACGCCTCCATGGTGGGCGAGCTGGCGGGCGACCAGTGGAACGAGGGTGACGTGTCGTGCTCGGTGGTGCGCCGGGTGGCGCTGCCGGATGCGTTCTTCGCCTTCGACGGGCTGGTGGAGACGATGCTGACGGTGCTGGAGGAGTTCGGCGCGTTCCCGGCGGTGATCTCCGCCGAGCTGGACCGCTACCTGCCGTTCCTGGCGACGACGAAGATGCTGATGGCGGCGGTGCGGGCCGGGGTGGGCCGGGAGCAGGCGCATGAGCTGATCAAGGAGCACGCGGTGGCGTCCGCGCTGGCGATGCGCTCGCGCGGTGCCGCGAACGAGCTGCTCGACCGGCTGGCCGGCGACGAGCGCTTCCCGCTGGATCGGGCGGCGCTGCAGGGGCTGCTGGCCGATCGGGTGTCGTTCACGGGGGCGGCGGCCGATCAGGTGGAGGCGGTATCGCAGCAGGTGGGCGAGATCGTGGCGGCGCATCCGGAGGCGGCCGCGTACCGCCCTGGCGCCATCTTGTGACTCGGGCGCGGGCGGCCGCTCGCGGCCGGCGCTGCCTGAGCGGGTGCGGGCCGCTGCGCGCGGCCGGCGGTCCCTGATGCGGGTGCGGACCGCGGTCGGCGGTTCCTGAGCGGAGCCGGTTTTTCGCCTGGTGGGAGCCTGTCTCGCCGCCCCGGTCCGGGGCGGCGGAAAACCTGGTGAGGTTCGGGCGGCGCTGGGGCAGAGTTGACGGCGTGATGTCCAACTTTGTGCCTGGTATTGAGTTGTCGCGCGCTTTCTACGGCGAGGTGGTGGCGCCGCTGGTGCCCGGTGTGCCGCACAGTGCCGCGTTGATCGGGCCCGGGTCCGAGGTGCTGGCGTTCGACACCGCGCGGTCGGCTGATCACGACTGGGGGCCGCGGGTGCTGCTGTTCGTGGCGGCGGAGGCGGTGGCCGAGGTGGAGGCGAAGGTGACCGCCGCGCTCCCGGAGCGTTTCCAGGGGTTTGCGACCGTGTTCGACTATCACGGGCGGGAACGGCCCGGGGTGACGGTGGCGTGTCTGGGGCCGTGGCTGGTGGAGCAGCTCGGGTTCGATCCGCGGTCCGGGGTGACGCTGCTGGACTGGTTGTCGGCGCCGTGGCAGCGGCTGGCCGAGGTGACGCGGGGCGAGGTGTTCCATGACGGGCTGCCCGGCGGCGGGCTGGAGGCGGCCCGGGCGGCGTTGCGGTGGTATCCGGAGGACGTGTGGCGCTACGTGCTGGCGTGTCAGTGGCGGCGCATCGCGCAGGAGGAGCCGTTCCCCGGCCGGTGCGGTGAGGTGGGTGACGAGCTGGGCTCCGCCGTGGTGGGGGCGCGGCTGGCGCGGGAGGTGATGCGTCTGGCGCTGCTGCTGCGGCGCCGCTACCCGCCGTACGCGAAATGGCTGGGCAGTGCGCTGGCGCGGATGCCGGGCTCGGTGGAGCTGGGTGAGTCGCTCGGTGCGGTGATGGCGGCGCGGTCGTGGCGGGAGCGGCAGGAAGGGCTGTCGGCGGCGTACGGGCGGGTGGCGGCGTTGCAGAACCGGGTGGCGCTGGCCGATCGGCTGGATGAGCGGGTGCGGGGGTTTTACGACCGGCCGTTCGAGGTGATCGGCGGGGACCGGTTCGCCGAGGCGTTGCTGGCGTCGGTGGCCGATCCGGCGATCAGGGGGCTGCCGGTGGCGGGGTGTGTGGATCAGCTGGCGGATTCGACGGACCTGCTGACGGCGCCGGGGCGGGCGCGGGTGATGACGGCGGCGGTGCTGGGTCTCGGCGCTTAGTAATCTACATTGTAAAGCTGGTGGGTTTGGAGAGGTTCTCCCCTCACTCTTCGACAACCTGATCGACGAGGGACGAGGCCAGCTGTTCGGTGTGCCGGCGCCAGGTGGCGAGGGTGGCGGTGCCGCCGGTGCTGGTGATGATGAGGCGGGCGCCGTGGCCGGTGCCCTCGGCCAGCTCCCAGCGGACGGTGCCGCCTTCGACGGCGTACTCCAGGAGCTTGTCGGTCTCGGCGCGGGTGACGGGTCCGGGCTGGAGTCCTGGTGGGGTGAAGGGGG
>NZ_VCKX01000333.1 GCF_005889725.1 Nonomuraea zeae | reverse complement strand
AGCTGGCGTGGGCGTTCGGGCGGGTGGGCGAACGGGCGGGGCTGGTGGGCACGCTCAGCGGCGGCCGGCTGCTCCCTCAGTGGCTGGCGGGGCGGGACGCCTCGGGCATCGGCCTGTACGGCACGGCCGCGCGTGGGCCGTGGGTCGTCTCGGGGCGGACGGCCCTGCGGTGGAGCGGCTCGGTGTGGCAGGCGTACCGGCTGCCGGTCAGCGCGAGCGCCGTCGGCGGCGAGGGCGCGAACGTGTGGACGGTGAGCGCGGCGGGCTACCCGGCCCAGCCAGCCACAGACCAGGACGACGCCCGGCCACAACCAACCATCAGCCAGGATGGCGAACGACCGGAGCCAACCACGAGCTCGGACGACACCCGACCACGATCGACCACGAGCGTGGACGATGCGCGTTCCCAACCGACTACAAGCCTGGATGATGCGCGATCCCAACCGGCGGCGAGTTGGAACGGCGCGCGACCGCAGCCGGCCGCACGCTGGAACGGCTCCGCCTGGCAGGTCGTGCACGTGCCCGAGCTGGGTCTGCCGCTCCATGCCTCCTCACCCCGGGCGCACCTCGACGACGTGGCGGTCCTCGGCGTGGACGACGTGTGGGCGGTCGGCGGGGTGTCGTGGCTCGCGCCGGGGAAGACCGACAGGCTGGGCGAGCCCCTGGAGGTCGTGCGGCCGGTGGCGCTGCACTGGGACGGCGGCGGGTGGCGGTGCCTGTGGGGGGCGCCCGGGACCACGTTCACGCAGGCCGAGCCGGACGGGCGGGGCGGGGTGTGGGTGCTCGACTCGACCGGCTCCCGGCTGTTGCACCACTCGGGCGGTCGCTGGACGTCCACCAAGGTCGCCGGCACCGTCACCGCGCTGTCGCACCGCCCGGGCACGGACGAGGTCTACGCCGCAGGCTCGGTCCCCCAGGACGGCGACCTCACGCGAGCCACCCTCTGGCGCAACCGGTAGCCGGTCTCTCATCCATCAACCCAGGACGCACGTGCACGCGTCCTTGACGAGCCATTCACGCGCGCCCGGCGACCCGATCACCCGCCCCTGGATGCCGGGTCAGGAGTCCAGCAGGCCACTCGCGAGCCCCTGACAGGCCGATGGCGGCTGCCCTGGCGGGCCGGTCGCGGGGCCCTGGAGGCGCAGGCTCAGGTGAGGCGGTCAGGCGTACTGGAGGTCCACCTTGACGATCCGGCCGTCGCCCACCGTGAAGTCGTAGTGGGCCCGCCAGCCGTCTGAGCCCTCCGGGGCCCAGTGGACCAGCAGTTTCTGGCCGTCCGAGCGGTTCTCGGCGATCGAGATGACGCGGAGGGCGCCGCCGATCACCTCGCGCTCCGCCCACGCGCGTATGGCCTCGTGCCCCCGGATGCTGCGGCTGACGTCGATGATCTCGGCGTCGGGAGCGAAGGCGGCGGCGAGCGCATCCAGGTCCCGGGCGTTCACCGCGTCCACGTAGGCGCGGGCCGCCGCCGCCACGGCCACTGAGGGAGAGCTGGCAGGTGGCGCGCCCGGCGAGGACGCGTCGGGGGCCGCTCCGCATGCGCCCATCGCCAGCACCGCCACCACCGCCACCGCGGCGGTCAGGGCCGCGCGCAGCCTGAGACGGCCGGGCTGCTTCGTGCCGGATCGGCGCCGGCGGGACGGGGCGGGGGCAGGGTGCATGGTCATGGCGACGATGATGTGCGGTCGCCGCGCCCCTGGTCCAAGACCTGTTGCCATAGCTTTTGGTTATCGCCGTTCCGGACATCAGCCCCGCATCCACCGCGTCTCCCGGCAGGTGCTGACATAGCTGCGAACTGTTCGCTCGGGACCCCCAAAGTGACGAGTCACTCCGCGCGTGGCGTTACGCCGCGTTACGGGATCGACTACGTACAGTGATGAACCGTTGTCACTTCGTGATTACAGGGGGAGATCATGAAAGTTAACCTCATAGCCACAGGTGGTGCACTAGTCACCGCCGCCGCGCTCATCGGCATAACCGGCCCGGCCAACGCCGAGGTCACGTGCGACCTGAGCGTGTCCGACGTCCGCCACTCGCTTCGCATCGACGGTCATGGCGTGTACGCCGGACGCCGCGACGCCAACGCCTGCGAAGGCCGCAAGGAGACCGACAAGCACGACCGCGGCCACGAGCAGAAGCACGAGGAGGGCCACGACCAGGGCCACGACAAGGGTCACGACGAGAGCCACGACCAGGACTGGGACAACTGGGACAACCGCAACCAGGACCAGGGCTGGGACGACGCCAGCGAGGACAACGACTGGAACGGGGGCGACTGGAACCGGACCAACTGGAACGGTGACGGCTGGAACCAGGACAACAACTGGAACCGCGACAGCTGGAACCAGGACAACAACTGGAACCGCGAGAACTCGCACCACGACAACAACTGGGACCGCGACAGCTGGAACCAGGACAACGGCTGGAACCGCGAGAACTCGCACCACGACAACAACTGGGACCGCGACGGCTGGAACCGCGGCTGGAACGGCGACAGCTGGAACCGCCCGCACGAGGACGGCATCCACACCGGCTGGGGCGTTCGCTGGAACGACCGTGGCTGGGGCGATCGCGGTGTCTGGGGCCCCCGCGTATGGAACGGCTACGGCTGGCCCGCCATCTGGTACGGCCGCTAGTCACGCGGCCGGCACGTCCGGTTAGGTCCCGGGACACTGTCTTTAGTGACCCGGGACCCCTCTGTTTTCCGCCCCGAAGCTGTTGTCACCGCCAAGGCTGTTCTCACCGCCGAAGTTGCTTCACCGCTGAGGCTGTTCTCACCGCCGACGCTGTTTCACTGCCGAACCATCGCGGCCTCCGACTGCTCCCCCACCCTCACAAGGATCGCTCCTGTCCCGGTTCTCCGGTTCCCGGCTCCCTCGGCTCGCCCCCGCCCCTTTCCGGCTCCGACCCCAGGCGCCCTGGTCGCCCGTTCCCGGCTCGACTGCGCGCACGAGCACCCCGCGCTCCGGCCCTCCGCTCGCCGCATGCCCATGACCCGGTCTGGCCCGTCATCAGCCATCCGGTGACTGCTCCTTGCGGGTGAATGTTCGCTGCGCCGAAGGGGCGGCCCTGGCCACGCGCCCGCACCGCGCGTGCCCGGAGCGGCGCACCCGAGCACCCGAGCACCCAAGCACCCGAGCACCTCGCAAGAGCCTGACGCCGCGCGACCCGCGAGGCCGCGCGGCGCTCCCGGCCGCTCCCGCTACCGCTTCACGCGGCCGCCACCGCTTGACGAGGCCGCCACCGGTCGACCAAGCCGCTACCGGTCGACGATCTCGTTCTTGCCGATGACCACGACCCCGCCCCTGGTCAGCGCGAACCGGGTGCGGTCGTAGTCGAGGTCGAAGCCGATCCGCGCCCCGTCGGGGATCACGACGTTCTTGTCGATGATCGCCTTGCGCACGATGGCGCCCCTGCCGACCTTGACGTTCTCCATCAGCACGGAGTCCTCCACCAGCGAGTGCGAGTGGAGCACGACCTTGGGCGACAGGATCGACCTGATCGCCGTGCCGCCGGAGACGATCACGCCGGGCGACACCAGCGAGTCGATCGCCCGCCCCACCCGGTCGCCGTCGTTGTGGACGAACTTGGCGGGGGGCAGCGGGTCGTGCCCCGTGAAGATCGGCCACTTGTCGTTGTACAGGTTGAAGACCGGGTGCGCCGAGATGAGGTCCATGTGGGCCTCGTAGTAGGCGTCGAGCGTCCCCACGTCGCGCCAGTAGCCCCGGTCCCGCTCGCTGGAGCCGGGCACGATGTTGTTGGCGAAGTCGTAGACGTCCGCGCCGCCCGACTTGACCAGCATGGGGATGATGTTGCCGCCCAGGTCGTGCTTGCTGGTGGGGTCGAGCGCGTCCTCGCGCAGCGCGTCGATCATCGCCTGCGTCTTGAACACGTAGTTGCCCATCGACGCGTACACCTCGTCGGGCGAGTCGGCCAGCCCCACCGCGTCCTTCGGCTTCTCCCTGAACGCGACGATCCGCCGCCCCTCGGGATCGGTCTCGATCACGCCGAACTGGTCGGCCAGCGAAAGCGGCTGCCTGATCGCCGCCACCGTCACGTCCGCGCCCGAGTCCTCGTGCTGCTCGACCATCTGCCGCGGATCCATCCGGTAGATGTGGTCGGCGCCGAACACGATCACGTGCTCGGGCATCTCGTCGTAGATCAGGTTCAGGTTCTGGAACAGCGCGTCCGCCGACCCCGAGAACCATCGCGGCCCGAGCCGCTGCTGCGCGGGCACCGGGGTGACGTAGTTGCCCAGCATCGCCGACAACCGCCAGGTCCGCGACACGTGCCGGTCGAGGCTGTGATTCTTGTACTGCGTCAGCACGACGATCTTCAGGAAGCCGCCGTTCGCCAGGTTGGACAGCACGAAATCGACGAGCCGATACATCCCCCCGAACGGCACCGCCGGTTTCGCCCGATCCGCCGTGAGCGGCATCAGCCTCTTACCCTCTCCACCTGCCAGCACGACCGCAAGCACCCTCCGGGACCTCATGTCCAGGACGCTACCCTCAAATGGCCGATCTATCGACGAAACCCCGCACGGTGAACCTCCTTCGTGTCCTATTTTGGTGGTCGATGCACGAACTGGCGTTGCCAAGCCAGGGCTTGCCGATGAGTTCTTCGTGCAGCTCAGGCTGATCGTCAGGGCAAAACCCGGCCCTTATGGTGGTCCGCGGGGCGTGCCCCGCCATAAGGTCATGTCATGCGTGTTGATCTGCTCAGCCGGGAGTATCCGCCAGAGGTGTACGGCGGAGCCGGAGTGCACATGGAATACCTGGCCAGAGAGCTGCGGGAGCTGGCCGACGTACGCGTGCGCTGTTTCGGGGCCGATCGCGACGAGCCCGGGGTGTCGGCCTACCGGGTGCCCGGCGGGCTGGCGAGCGCCAACGCCGCCCTCCAGGTGCTCGGCGTGGACCTGGAGATGGCCGCCGCCTGCGCGGGCGCCGACGTCGTTCACTCGCACACCTGGTACGCCAACTTCGCCGGGCATGTCGCGACGATGCTGCACGGCGTCCCCCACGTGATCACCACGCACAGCCTGGAGCCGCTGCGGCCGTGGAAGGCCGAGCAGCTCGGCGGCGGGTACACGATCTCGTCCTGGGCCGAGCGGACGGCCCTGGCCGCCGCGGACGCGGTGATCGCCGTGTCGGAGGGGATGCGCCGTGACGTGCTCGCGGCCTACCCCGAGATCCCGGCGGAGAGGGTCTCGGTCATCCACAACGGCATCGACACCGCCGAATACGCCCCCGACCCGGGCGTGGACGTGCTGGAGAAGCACGGGGTCGACCCGCGCAGGCCGTACGTCGTCTTCGTGGGCCGCATCACCCGCCAGAAGGGGCTCGTCCACCTCCTGCACGCGGCGCGGTCCTTCGACCCGGAGGCGCAGCTCGTGCTGTGCGCGGGCGCGCCGGACACGCCGGAGATCGCGGCCGAGGTGACGGACCTGGTGCGCGGCCTCGACCGGAAGGGCGTGTTCTGGATCCAGGAGATGCTGCCCAAGCCCGAGGTGATCCAGCTGCTGACGCACGCGACGGTGTTCGTGTGCCCGTCGGTCTACGAGCCCATGGGCATCGTGAACCTGGAGGCGATGGCCTGCGAGACGGCCGTGGTGGCGACGGCCACGGGCGGCATCCCCGAAGTCGTGGCCGACGGCGAGACCGGCCTCCTGGTGCCGATCTCCCAGGGCGCCGACGGCACCCCGCACGATCCCGAGCTGTTCGCGGCGGACCTGGCCGAGCGGGTCAACGCGCTGCTCGGCGATCCCGAGCGGGCGCGGGCCATGGGCGAGGCGGGCCGGGCCCGCGCGGTCGGCCACTTCTCCTGGTCCCGCATCGCCCACCGCACGCTCGGCCTGTACGAGTCGTTGCGCGCCTGAGAGCTCCGGCCGGCCCGGTCCGGCGCGGCAATTGGGTCTTGTAGCCGCCGTTGTTCGGGATCACCCTGAACGGCAGGAGGCACTGACATGTCGCACCCACTCGGAGTCAGCCGTCCCGATCTCGAAATCGCCGACCTGCCCACGCCTGAGGAGGTCTTCAAGGTCTCCAAGATCGGCCCCAAGGAGCTCGTCAAATATGCCATCGGCCCGAGCCTGATCGCGCTCGGCATCTCGATCGGCAGCGGAGAGTGGCTGCTCGGGCCCCTGAACGTGGGGCAGTACGGTTTTGTCGGCGTCGGCTGGGTCATCGTGGTGTCGGCCCTGCTGCAGACGTTCTACAACGTGGAGTGCTCGCGCTACGTCCTGGCCACCGGCGAGACCCCGGTGGTCGGGTGGGGACGGGTGCCGCCCGGCTGGCCGCTCTGGGTGCCGCTGTCCGTCCTCATCGTGATCTTCGCGTTCATCGCGGGCGGCTGGGCCGCGTCGGCGGGTCAGGGCGTGTACGCGCTGGTCCACGGCGTCGCCCCGGCGGCCACGGACGCCGAGCCGCGCTGGTGGGCCATCGGCCTGCTGGTGCTGGTGTTCCTCATCACCGCCGGCGCCCGCCGCATCAGCCGCGCGCTGGAGCTGGCGAACTGGGTCATGGTCAGCGCCATCCTGCTCGCCCTGCTGGCCGTGGACCTGCTCGTGGTGCCGTTCAGCCAGTGGTGGGAGGGCATCCGCGGCTTCGTCACCCCGGCCGCCCCGCCCGCCGGGATCACCGCGACCCAGCTCGGCGCGCTGGCCGGGTTCACCGCGCTGGCCTCGGGCCTCAACTGGTACGTGATGGGCCACTACCGCGACAAGGGTTACGGCATGGGCCACCGCGTCGGCTACATCTCGGGCCTGCGCGGCGACGGGAGCGAGATCCGGGCCAGCGGCGTCACCTTCCCCGACAACGAGCTCAACCGGGGCCTGTGGCGCAGGTGGTACCGGCTGCTGATGATCGACATGTGGGGCGTCTTCTTCGTCGGCGCCATCCTCGGCATGCTGCTGCCCACGATCCTGATGGCGCAGGCGGTCACGCTGTCGGGCGAGAAGCCGACGCGGGCGAACGTCCCGACGTTCGTGGCCACCGCGCTCGGCGGCGAGTACGGGAGGGTGACGTTCTACGTCGCGCTCGTGGTCGGGGTGCTGATCCTGTTCTCCACGCAGCTCGGCATCTTCGAGGCGATGGTGCGGGTCACGACCGACGCGGCCAACTCCACGAGCCCGCGCCTGCGCGCCCTGATCCAGGGTGACCCGCGCCGGTTCTACTACCCGTTCATGCTCCTGCTGCTGGTGGCCATCTCGATCATCATCTTCCAGAGCCTGCCGGTGGGCCTGGTCGAATGGTCGGCCAACATGTCGAACCTGGGCGCGTTGCTGTATCCGTTCCTGCTGATGTATCTCAACAGCAAGCTCCCGCGCCCGGCCCGGCCACGCCCCTGGCACTACGTCATCCTCGTGCTCAACTTCCTGTTCTTCGGGTTCTTCTTCGTCAACTTCATCGCGGACTTCATCGGGGACCCGCTGGTGACGTTCTAGTCGATCGTGGCCAGGAAGACGTCGCCGTTGCCGGGCGCGGTGCCGCCGCCTTCCGGGGTGCCGTACGTGAGGCCGGAGATCGCGACCTTGCCCGCCGAGGTGGCGGCGGCGTACAGGTTGGGCTCGGCGAAGGCGTCCACGGCGTCGTCCCTGGCGGTGCCGAGCTGGGTGGCGGCGCGCTGCACGCCCTTGGCGTCCAGGCGGGCCGCCACGACGTCGGCGCCGCCCGCCTGCACCCCGACGCGTCCCCGCGTGTAGCCGACGACCTCGACCTCCCCGCCGGGCAGCGGCACCACGGCGGCGCCCTCGTCGGCGGCGGAGGTGGCCAGGGTGTGCTGCCAGCGCCGCTTGCCCTGGCCGGTGTAGGCGACCGTGAGGGCATCACCCGACGTCGCGCCCGTGGCGGCGGCCAGCCCCGTGGTGGTGACGGCGACCGCGTTCAGCCGGTCGTCGCCGGCGCCGCCCACGGTACTCGCCCACTTCCTGGTGCCGTCCGCGCCGTAGGCGGCGATCCAGCCGTCGAGGCCGCCGAGCGCGGTGGTGCCGGGGAGCGCCGCGGTGGCGCTGCCGGTGACGTAGACGCCCGTGGCGTCGGCGGCGACGCCGACCGCCTTGTCCTCGCCCGCGCCGCCGTACTGGCGGATCCAGGACAGCTCGCCCTCCGGCGTGAGGCGGGCCAGCAGGGCGTCCTTGTCGCCGCTGTTCTGGCCGTCGAGCGCGCCCTTGGTGTAGCCCGCCACGTACGCGCCGCCGTCCGGGGCGGCGGTCAGGCCGTAGAGGCGGTCGGCGGCGTCCTTCGCCCCGAACTGGGTGATCCAGCGGACGGTCCCGCTCGCGTCGAGCCTGGCCACGAACGCGTCGTCCGTGGTGTTGCCCGCGTGCCGGCCGTCCAGGTCGCCCTTGGTGTAGCCGGCCGCGAGCACCCCTCCGTCCGGCAGCGGCGCGACACCGTAGAGCCGCTCGTCGCCCGCGGTGCCGAACTCCACGGTCCAGGGGTTCGCACCGGTACGGGTGAGCACCGCGTCGAGGCGGCCCGCGTGCGGCCGGCCGTCCACCGGGCCGCCGGCCGCGTACCCGACGGTCAGGGAGCCGTCCTGGTGGGCCGCGACGCCGCCCGCCCAGTCGGCGGCGGCCGTGCCGTGCAGCGGCGCGGGCAGGCCGGTCGGCGGCGTGACGCTCAGCCCCGGGCCCAGCTCGGCCATGGCCTGCTCGAAGGCCGGGGTCCAGACCGTCCAGTCGTGGCCGCCGTCCAGCACGCGCAGCTGCGCGGAGACGGCGGGCGAGCGCCTGGCGGCGTTGTAGAGGGCGGCGGACTCGAAGTCCAGGTCGTGGCGGGCGTCGGCGGGGTCCGGGTTGGCGTACTCGTCGTCGCCGACCGCCACGAACAGCCGTACGGGCAGGTCGGGGTCGAGCTCGGGGAGCAGCGCCGGGTAGCCGAGGTCCCGGTACACCTGGTCGGAGAACTTCTCCGCGCCCGTGCCGAACGCGCCGTAGTCACGGGCGGAGGAGTCGGCGGGCGGCAGCGGCGTGTAGACGGCGGGGCTGAGCACGGCGGCGGCGCTGAACAGGTCCTGGTGGGCCAGCGCGAACCGCAGCGCGCCCGCGCCGCCCATCGAGTAGCCGCCGACCAGGCGGGCCTGCCTGATGGGCGCCGTACGGTACGTCGCGTCCACGTGCGCGACCAGGTCGCGTGTCAGGGCCGTCTCGACCGGCCGTCCCGGCAGGTCGGCGCCGGTGTAGGCGGAGTCCGTGTACCAGCTGCCGCGCTCGCTCCAGGGGGCGTCGGGCATGACGGCGATGACCGGCGGGATCCGCTTGGTCCTGATCATGTCGTCGAGCGTGGTCGTGACGCGCGTCCACGCCTGCATGGTGTCGCCGCGCCCGTGCAGGAGGTAGAGCACGGGATGGCGATCGGTGTCCCGGGCGTAGCCGCGCGGCAGGTAGACGTTGTAGGCGATGCTCTCGCCCAGCGCCTGCGACGGCGCGGAGCCGGTGGTGAGCGTGCCGCCCGCCCGCGCGTCGGTCACTCCGGGCGCCGCGGGGACCGCCGAGGTCACGAGCGAGGTGAGGAGTGCCAGCACGCCGGCGGCGATCCATCGGGGGTTGGGCATCGACCGCTCCTGTAAACGTTTACCGTAGGCACGCCACTGTTTCGGGAGAGTTTCGTGGGGTTGGTGGGTTCATGTCAACCATGTGGGTTCATGTCAACCATGCGGCCGGGGGTGCCCGGTCGCCGGCGGGCGCGCCGCCGGTCGTACCCGCCAACCTAGCTTTGCCCCTTTCGCAGGGATTTCTGGCCTGTTGCACGGTTGACGCTTTCGCCGCGCTTAGAGGCACGTCATCCTTTTGCTGATGTCGGACGTGCCGGCGAGGTGACGGGGAGATGGCGGCAGACGCGCTGCGTGGCCGGGCGAGATCGCCGCGGTTACCGCTGCTGGCCGGGCTGGCCGGGGTCGCGGCCACGGTCGTGGCGGTGGCGGCGGGGGCCTGGCCCGCGCTGGTCGCGGTGGCCGGGCTGGCCGGCGGCGCCGGGCTGGCCGTCGCCGGCATGCGCCGGGTGGCCGCGGCCCAGCGCGCGGAGCTGTCCAGGCTCGGCGAGCTGGTCGAGCGGCGGGCCGAGCAGGTGACCGCGCTCAGCCACGAGCTGCGTACGCCGCTCAGCATGATCAAAGGTGCGGTGGACCTGCTCGGAGAGGGCAGCCCCGGGCCGCTGACGCCCGCGCAGCAGCGTTTCGTCACCGTCGTGGACCAGCAGTGCGCGCAGGTCATCGCCCTGTGCGAGAGCCTGCTCACCCAGGCCAAGATCGAGGCGGGCCTGTTCACCCCGCGCCTGGAGCCGGTGGACGTCTCCGTCGTCGCGCGGGACGTCGTCACCGCCATGCGGCCCCTGTGCGCCCAGCGCAAGCAGCGCATCACCCTGGACACCCCGCAGGTCACCCCGCGGATCCAGGCCGACCCGATGCTGATCGCCCAGGCGTTCACCAACCTGCTGTCCAACGCCGGCCGGTTCACCACCGTGGGCGGCGGCATCGACGTGCGGGTGGCCGTCATCGACACGGGGATCGCGGTGTACGTCACCGACGACGGCGCCGGCATGACGAAGGAGCAGCGCCGCCGCCTGTTCCGCCGGTTCGTCACCGGCCGCCCGCTGGCCGACGGCACCGGGCTCGGCCTGGTCATCACCAAGACCATCGTCGAGCTGCACGGCGGAGCCATCATGGTGGACACCGCGTCGATGCGCGGCACCACCTTCCTGTTCACGCTGCCGGGCTGAGAAGGGGTCACATGGTCACCGGGTGCACCGCGCTGGTCGTGGACGACGAGCCGCAGATGACGGCGATCGTCGAGTTCGCGCTGCAGACGCAGGGCTTCGCCGTGCTGACGGCCCACGACGGAGCCACGGCCATGAACCTGCTGCGCACCCACGACGTGGACCTGGTCGTGCTGGACGTCCTGATGCCGGCGCTCGACGGCCTCTCGCTCTGCGAGCTGATCAGGGCCAGGAGCGACGTGCCCGTCATGCTGCTCACCGCGCTCACCCAGCAGGAGGACGTCATCGCCGGGCTGGAGCGCGGGGCGGACGACTACGTGACCAAGCCGTTCCACCCGCGCGAGGTCGCCCTGCGCGCGCAGGCGCTGGTGCGCCGCCGCCGCGCCCCTGGCGACGGCGAGGGGGCGGCGCTGCGCGTCGGCGGCCTGGTCATCGACCCCGGCCGGCACACCGTCACGGTCGGCGGGCGGCGGCTGGAGCTGCCCTACACCGAGTTCAAACTGCTCGCCCACCTGGCGGCCAGGCCCGGCCGCCCGCAGTCGTGGCAGGACCTGCTGCGCGCGGTGTGGGGCACCGCCGATCTCATGGGCGGCCGGGACGTGGTCAGATCCACGGTGTACCGCCTGCGCTCCCGGCTGGCCGCGCTGGACGCGGCACGATACGTGCAGACCGTCAGGGGCGCCGGCTATCTGATGCCGGACGCACCCGATCAGCCCGATCAGCCCGATCAGTAGGTGACGGCGCCGTCACCAAGGCTCACCGCCCTGTCACCGGAGCGCGCCGCCGCGCGGCCTAGCTTTGCGGGCATCAGGCCGTTCGAGGGAGGTCGATCATGGTTCAACCGCAGGCCCGCCTACCCAAGGCGCTGCTCCTGATCACCACGTTCATGCTGGCCGGGACCGGGTGCGCGGGCACGCCCGGCACGGCCGCCGCCGACGGGGGCAACGTGGTGGTCGCGTGCGGCGCGACCGAGGAGTGGTGCGCGGCCATGACGGCCGCCTTCACCGCCGCGACCGGCACCGGGGCCGAGTTCGTCCGGCTGTCCAGCGGCGAGGCCCTGGCCAGGATCAAGGCGGGCCGGGAGGACCCGGAGTTCGACGTGTGGCACGGCGGCCCGGCCGACGGGTACGCCGCCGCGGCCGGGGACGGCCTTCTGGAGCCCTACGTCTCCCCCGACGCGGCCGTCATCCCCGACCGCTACAAGGACGCGGACGGCACCTGGACCGGCGTGTACGTCGGCGTGCTCGGCTTCTGCGGCAACACGAGGATCCTCGGGGAGAAGCACGTGCCCGTGCCCGAGTCATGGCAGAGCCTGCTGGACCCGGCGCTCAGGCAGAACATCGGCATCGCCCACCCGTCCACGTCGGGCACCGCGTACACGGCGCTGTGGACCCAGGTGACGCTGCACGGCGGGCCGGCCGACGGGGTGGCCGGGGCGATGGACTACATGAAGCGGCTGCATCCGAACGTGCTGCAGTACAGCAAGTCCGGGGCCGCGCCCGCCCAGCAGGTCGCGCGGGGCGAGGTCGGCGTGGGCATCGTCTTCTCGCACGACTGCCTGGCGACCAGGGAGCAGGGCTTCACCGACCTGCAGGTCACGTTCCCCTCGGAGGGGACGGGCTACGAGGTGGGCGGCGTGGCGCTGGTCAAAGGGGCGCACAACCCGGTCAGCGCGCGCAAGTACATCGACTGGGCGCTGACTCCGGCGGCGCAGGAGATCGGGCCGGAGGTCAGGTCGTACCAGGCGCCCACCAACCCGCGGGCCAGGAGGTCGGACAAGACCGCCGACCTGGCGACGTTGAGGCTGGTCGACTACGACAGCATCGCCGCGGGGGCGCACAAGCAGGAGCTGATCCGGCGCTTCGACGCCGAGGTCGCGAAGGCGCCGAAGTCATGAGCGCGCCGCCGGAGTCCCCTCCCCTGGTCCTGTCTCTTATACAC
>NZ_VCKX01000332.1 GCF_005889725.1 Nonomuraea zeae | reverse complement strand
CGGCAGCGTCAGAGGTGTATAAGAGACAGCCCCGACCCCTGGGTCCCCGCCGCGAAGGCCAGGGAGCTGATGGTCTCCCTGTGGTATCCGGCGGCGTCACCCGGCCACCGGCGGGCGCGGTACATGACGCCGAAGGAGTCGGAGCTCCTCATCGAGAACGCGAAGCTGACCGGCGTACCGCCCGGTGTGTTCAGCAGGACGCGCACCAACGCCTTCACCGACGCCAAGCCCGCGGGAGGCAGGCGCAGCCTGCCTCTGGTGGTGCTCTCCCCCGGCTTCACCGAGCCCCGCAGCACGCTCACGGCCCTGGCGGAGGAGCTGGCGAGCAGGGGGTACGTGGTGGCCGGGATCGAGCACACCTACGAGAGCCTGGCCACCACCTTCCCCGGCGGCCGGACCACCACCTGCGTCGCCTGCGACGAGCGCAAGGGCGAGGAGTTCTGGCTCAAGGTGGGCCGGACCCGGGCGGCCGACGTCTCCTTCGTCCTCGACGAGCTGACCGGGCCGCACCCGAAGTGGCGGGGCGCCTCGCTGATCGACCCGTCGCGGATCGCGATGGCCGGCCAGTCGGCGGGAGGCGCCGCCGCCATCCCCGTCATGCTGAAGGACGCCCGCGTACGCGCCGGGATCGACCTGGACGGCACCACGTTCTCCCCGGTCCCGGACAGCGGCCTGGCGCGGCCGTTCCTGTTCCTGGGCACGCAGGCCCTGCACAGCCCGGGCGGCAAGGACACCACCTGGGACCGTGACTGGCGGCACCTGACGGGCTGGAAGCGCTGGCTCGTGCTGGCCGGGGCGGAGCACGTCTCCTTCACCGACACCGCGCTGCTGCTCGAACAGCTTGGCATCTACCGCAACCCCGGCCTGCCCGGGGCCCGCGCCGTGGAGATCACCCGCAGGTACGTCCGCGCCTTCTTCGACCTGCACCTGCTGAAGAGGCCGCAGGCGCTGCTGGAGAAGCCGTCGGCGCGCTACCCCGAGATCAAGCTCTGCACCCCGGGCGAGCCGCAGGGGGCCTGTTCCGGTTGAGAGCCGCGGACCGGCGGCCGGATGATCTAGCGTGGCGGCATCGACCGGCGACGAGGAGGCGACTTGTGATCAGCCGCGACGAAGGCAGCCCGGTGTGGGATCCGTTCGGCACGCTCGGCCGGGCGCTGTGGATCGGCGGAGGGCAGTGGGCCGGCAAGTCCACCGTGGCCCGGCTGCTGGCCATGCGGCACGGGGTGACCGCGTACCACTACGACTACCACGACGCCCGCGGCCACGACGATCGCCGGGTCGCCCGCCGGATCGCGCTCGGCCTGCCGGCCGCCGGGCCCGACCCCGACGCCGCCTGGGTGCACACCACCCCGGCGGAGATGGCCGCGGAAACGCTGGCCGGCTTCCCGATCCGCTTCGAGTGGGCCCTGGACGACCTGCGCGCCCTGGTCTCCGGCCGGCCCGTCATCGCCGAAGGCTGGGGGCTGCGCCCGGAGCTAGTCGCCCCGCTCATCGGCTCGGCCGGGCAGATGGTCGTCATGGTGCCCACCGAGGACTTCCGCGACCGGCAGCTGCGCGAGCTCCCCCGTGCCGCCGCCTTCACGCACGGCGTCAGCGACCCCGTACGCGCCCAGCGCAACCGGATCGAACGCGACCGCCTCGTCGCCGACGACGCCGTCCGCTCCGCGCGCCGCCACGGCATCCGGGTGATCGAGGTGGACGGGACCCTCGACGCCGACGCCGTCGCCGATCTGCTGGCCGACCATTTCAGCCCCTACCTCCCGGCCCGCGAGGACCAGCTGACAAGCTGACCCTGCCGCGCCGGCCACCGCGCGGAAATGTCCTGTCTATGCCCTGGCCGCGTGCCAGCGGAGCGCCAACAGTTGGACGCATGGGACTCGGACCTCATCGGGCCGCGGCGGCGAGGCGCGGATCCTCGCCGGGGGCGGCGCTCTCATCTGCCGCCGTCGCCCTCGGACGGCGTCAGGAAGTCCTGGAGCTCGCGGTGCCGGAACTGGTACGTGGCCCCGCTGACGCGCAGCAGCCGCGCCTCGCAGGCCCAGTCGAGAAAGGTCCACAGCCGCAGCGGAAGCAGGCCGCGCGTGGCCGCGACGACCAGCCCGATCATGGTGCGGGCCCAGGCGATCGCGCCGAAGGCCAGGCCGAAGGTCACGCCGCCGATGAGGGCGCACAGCAGCGACTCGACGACGTCCTGGTTCATGACGAACACCAGGAAGGCGGCGACTCCGCCGATGAGCCCGAAGGCCAGCCCGATCGTCGGGTTGCGGTGCAGCGCCTCGCGCGGATGAGCGAGCTCCGCGTCCCTGCTCCAGCCCCCGGTGGCGATCTTGAAGACGACCCCGAGCGCGAAGGCCAGCACGAAGGCCCCGGTGACCCCCATGGCCAGCGGCAGCGCGCCGGCGTCCGCGAGCCGCAGCGGCGGCAGCCCGGTGAGCGCGCCGCACAGCCCGAAGCCCAGCAGGGTGAAGGGCTCGGTGCGGACCGCCTCGGACACGGTCATGCGCTCGGCCCCCCGCCGGCCGGCCGCGGTCAGCCCGATGACCGCGCCCAGCACCAGCCCCCCGATCGCGCCCGCGGTGACGGCGAAGGCGGGGCCGAAGACGCTGCCCCCGGTCAGTACGAGCCCCGCCAGGCCCCCGAGCACGCCGACGGGCACGCCCGCCAGAGCGCCCAGCAGCCCGCCGGTCACCCGTCGCCGGCGCGGGACCTCGGTCCGCCCGCCGGCCGCGGCCGGCCACGGCGACAGCGACAGGCCGGTGGCGATGGCCACCCAGCCAGTCATGAGCGCCAAGGTGAGCAGCTGCTCGGGACCGGCACCCCCGCGCAGGTCGCCGGGGCCGTCGACCGCCGAACCCGTCCAGAACGCCAGCATCGCGATGACCGCCAGGACCACGCAGCACAGGCTGTGCAGCACCCGTACCCGGCGCCGGCCGCCGATCGGCCACAGCAGGTGGGGGACGATGTCGATCGCCGTCAGGCCGGGCGGCGGCCGGTCCGTCTCGGCGCCGCGGGCGGCCTGCCAGCGCAGGTGGGCCGCCAGGTGCACGAGCCACGATCGCACCTGGCCCGGCTGGTACGGGGTGCCGGGGGCGGCGCGGGGCGTCAGGTCGGTCGCCGCCGGCACGTACGCCTCCAGCAGCCGCGTGGCGATCCGGGCCGCCGACTCGGCGGGGTCGGCGTCCGGGTCGGCGTGGAGCAGCTCGACCGGGCCGGCACCGGACTCGACGGCGGTCACCGTCAGCAACAGCCGCCACGGCGTGGCCAGGGCGGCATGCACGGCCTTGCCCGCAGGCCCGTACAAGGCCGCCTGGATGTCGTCCCGGTGCCTGCCGCATGGATGGCCGTCCGGCCAGCGGGCGTGCAGGTACGTCCCGATCTGCTCGTTGGTCAGGTTGTGCAGATGGATCCGGGCGGCGTTGTCCAGCCCGGCCCCGGCCTCGACCAGCTCGGCGTGGCGATCGGCGCGGCAGGTCACGACGACGGCGCCCGGCCGCCGCCCGGACAGGTCGCTGTACCGGTTGAGCTCGGCCAGCAGCCCGATCGCCCGGCGCGGCGGCCCCGGCGACGGCTCGGGGTCGAGCTCGTCCAGCCCGTCCACCACCGGCAGCACCCGGCGATCGCGCACCAGCCGCCGCGCGTCATGGGCCGCGAGCCCGAAGTCCTGTGCGAGCTGCTCGGCCAGCCAGGGTTCGAACGGCCGGCCCAGGGTCCACCGGGCCGCGTTCAGGCGCACCGGCACCTGCTGCCCGTGATCGGGCCGTCCGCCGGCGGCCAGCACGGGCTCCAGCAGTTGCAGCACCAGCTCGATGGCGAGCACCGTCTTGCCCGCCCCGGAGTCTCCCACCACCATCAGGCGCCGCGAGTGCAGGCCGGTGAAGAACCCGCCGATCGAGTGCAGGTCGTGCTCCACCTCGCCGGCGGCGTCGTACAGGCCGAAGGAGAGCGGCGCGAGGCTGTAGCCGCCGAGCAGCCCCTTGCGGGCCCGGTCCTCCTCCCGGACCACGCGCCGCGCCAGCAGGTCGGCGGCGTGATCCGGGCCCGGACCATCGGCGCTCTCCGCCGGGGCCGCCGCCTGAGGTGGCTCCGGCGGCCGCGCGGCAGGTCCGGCCAGGGCCGTCCTGGCCGCTCGCCAGCGTTCGAGCTCGCCGGGGATCTGCTCGGCCGGGTAGTCGCAGTAGCGGAAGCAGGCGGTGACGAAGGCCCGCACGAAGTCCCACCGCGGCAGCCGGTCGAGCTGCCGCAGGACGTGCGAGGTCGTGCTCTTCGGCAACGCGTCGACCGTGGCGCCGTCCGAGGCCACCGTCTGGCCGCCGAGGGAGCGCAGCCTGCTCAGGGACGGCTCGCCCGCCCACTGCCGCAGCCGGATCAGCGCGCGGACGAAGTCCGCGGTGCTCGCGGCCTCGGCCGGGTCGGGCGGGCGTGGGCGTTCGGCGATCGTCCCCGCCCTGTCCGAACCAGCGATCATCCCTGCCCCGTCCGCACCAGCGACCATCCGAACCTCGCCCGGCCGCGCCGCGGCCACCGGCCGTCCACGCACCGGCCCTCCAGCGTCTGGACGTGGCGCGACTCCATCAGGAAGTTGCGCGCCTCGTCCGCCTCAACCAGCTCGCGGCCGACGGCGATGGGCACGAACCCGTGCCGGGGGATGTAGACCCAGCGGCCGCGATCCCAGTCATAGGGGTCGAACCAGCGGTGGCGGACCGTGCCGGACACCCGCACCTCGGACCCGTCCCTGGTCAGGACGAACGAGCCCTGCGAGCGCAGCAGGCTCATCCTGCTGACGTAGAACAGCTCCGTGCCGATGAAGGCGTTGATCCGCGCGTCCCAGTAGTCGTGCAACCAGCTCGACCCTCCGTCGCCCACCAGCCTAGCCTCCCGGGCGAGCTGGCGTTCGAATCGGCGCTGGTTCCTGCGCTCGGCCTTCTTGATCACTTTGAACGAGCGCAGCCACCGCAGCGACATCGTCCTCGACGCGCCCGCGCCGTCCATGAAGTGCTCCAGGAAGTCGGAGGCGATCGGGTGGAACTCGCGTCCGCCGTCGACGATCGAGCGGAACAACGTGACCAGCTCAGGGACGGGCCTGCCCGTCCGCCGCCGCAAGCCTCGCAGGAACATGCTCGCCCTCTCCGTGGTCGGGTGCAGGGTCACGGACACGTCTGGCGGTACTCCTCCTGGGGGACGAAATTCTCCCATTCTTCGCGAGTGAGGGAGCGGCCCGCGTTGGCGCACGCCGCGGCCACCAGGTCGGGGGGCGTGCGGACGTTCCACAGCCGCGCGGTCTTGTCGCCGGCGACCGTGGCGACGGTCGTCCCGTCCCGGCTGTAGACGAGCGCGGTCACGCCCTTGGTGTGACCGGTCATCCTGTCGCCGAGCTGCCGGTAGGTCCGCAGGTCCCACAGCTGCACCTCGCCGTTGGTCAGGCCGGTGGCGAGGACCTCCCCGTCCGGGCTGAAGGCGAGCGTGCTCGTGCCGCCGTCCTCGGTGATCAGGCCGATGCCGACCGGGCGGCGGTCCGGCACGTCCCAGAGCCGGACGCTGTTGTCGGCGGCCGTGATGGCCAGCCGCCGGCCGTCGGGGCTGAAGGCCAGGTCGTTGACGAATCCGCCCTGGGCCGCGTACGACGGGCCCTGGATCTCGCGGCGGGTGGCGACGTCGAAGAGCCGTACCCGGTTGTCGAAGCCCGTGGTCGCCACGATCGCGCCGTCGGGGCTGATCGCCATCGCGGTGATGAGGTCGGTGTGGTCGGGGACGGTGATGCGGGCGCCGCTCTCCTGCCGGCGCGCCAGGTCCCAGAACACGAGCGACTTGTCCCGCTGGGCGACGACGAACCTGCCGTCGGGGCTGATCCTGACGAAGGAGAGCCCCCTTTCGCGGGCGATCTCGCGGCGGCTCGCGACGTCCCATAGCCGCAGGCCGTCCGAGCCTTCCCACAGGAGCGTCCGCCCGTCGGGGGTGAAGCTGAGCCGGTACGCCGAACGGCGGGCGCCTTCGGGATGCAGCGGCGGGCCGAGAGGACGCTGGGTGGCCACGTCCCACAGCTGGATGTCGGGGCTCAGCTCGTCGGGCACGCCGGCGGCCAGGGTCCGCCCGTCCGGGCTCAGCGCGACGGCCGCCAGCGCCGGCATGGGGGTCCCCCTCTGCTGGAGCACCTGCGGGTCGGCCAGCCGGACCACGCCGTCGGCGCTGGCCGCGGCCAGCAGCTTCCCGTCCGGGCTGAACGCCACGCTGTCGACACTGCTGTAGTTGTCGGCGAGCGCGACCAGCTGCTGCCTGCTGGCCGTGTCCCACAGGACGGTGCGGCCGCTGTCCCCGCCGGTGACGATCCGGGTGCCGTCCGGGCTGAAGGCGATCGAGTAGTAGCCGGCGCTGCGGTCCTTGAGCGTTCCCGTCTGCTCGCGCGTGGCCACGTTCCACAGCCGGCCGGTGCGGTCCCAGCTCACGGTCGCGAGCGCGGTGCCGTCCGGGCTGATGGCGACGTCGTTGACGGGCTGGGCGTGCCCGGTGAACGGGGCGCCGAGCTGGCGGGACGTGGCGGTGTCCCAGAGCCGTGCGGTCTTGTCCTGACCGGCGGTGGCCAGGGTCTTCCCGTCCCGGCTGTAGGTCACTTTCTGGATGGCGTTCGAGCGGGACACCGTTTCGTCGCGGCGGCCCATCGGAGCGCCGTACGGACGGTGGGTGGCCGCGTCCCACTGCTGGACGATGCCCGTGTTGTCGCCGATCGCGAAGGTCTTCCCGTCCGGGTTGTAGGCGAACGCCGTCACGAGCTTCTCCTGCTTCAGCGGGGCGCCCAGCTCGCGGCGGGTGGCCACGTCGTAGAACCGGACGGTGTCGAAGCAGGCCGTGGCCAGCGTCCGGCCGTCGGGGCTGAAGCCCAGGTAGGTCTTCGTGCATTCGTACTTCGCCCGGGTCATCGGCGCGCCGAGCTGCCGCCGCGTCGCCGCGTCCCACAGCCGCGCGGTGCCGCCGTCGCTTCCCGTCGCGATGATCGAGCCGTCGGGGCTGAAGGCCACCGCCGTGACGCCTTTCGTGTCCGCGCTGATGGATCCCCGGCCGGTACGGGTCGCCGCGGTCAGCAGGCGGTTGCGGGCCTCGTCGGTGTCCGCGATCCGCCACGCCGCCACGGCGAGCATCGAGGCCAGGGCCGGGTCTCCGGTGACCTCGCTCTGCGCCGCCAGCTGGCGGGAGCTGGCCAGCCCGCGTTGCCGGCCGGCCTCGTCCGCCGCGTTGACGGCGGCGCCGGCCGCGATGAGGGCCAGCACCGACAGCAGCGCCAGACCGGCCATGACGAGACGGCGGCGGCGGCCCGCGCGCCGCGCCTCCCGTCTGGACGCCGCGATGAAGGCCTCGGCGACGGGACCGGGCGGCGGGAAGCTGTCGGGGTCGCGCTCCCAGCGGGGGCGGCTGTCCTGGACGGCCAGCAGCCTGGGGCCTCGGTAGAGGAAGGCGGGGTCGCGGTGGTTCTCGGCCCACTGCGCGGCGGCGTCCAGGAGCCGGTCGTACACCGCCTGCGCCGCGAGGTCGGGTTCGAGCCACTGCCACAGGGTGGGCCAGGCGGTCAGGAGCGCGTCGTGGGCGATCTCGGCGGCGTCCTCGTACAGGGTGAGCAGGCGCCGGTCGGCGAACGCGGACAGCAGCGCCGCGACCTGCTCCCGGCCCTCCCGCGAGCGCGCGGACGCGGCGGCGTGCAGCTCGGCCAGCGTCGCCCGGCGCCGGGCCACCTGACCGCCCGCGGTGATCACCGTCATCCGCCGGAAGAACCTGAGCGCGGCCTTGCGCTCCTCCGGCGACAGCCGCCCGAGCACGTCGTCGGCCGTACGCCGCACGGAGTCGCGCACCCGGCCGGACTCCTCGTAACCCCGGACCGTCAGGGTGCCGTCCTCGCGTCTCTCCCAGGTGTTGCGCAGTGCTTGCGAGAGCAGGGGCAGGGCGGCGGCCTCGTAGCGGTCGCCGGCCGCCCGGCCGGCACGCAGCTCGCTCAGGATGATCTCCACCAGGCCGGGCTCGATCTCCAGCTTCGCGGCGGCGGCGGGGCCGGTGATGGCCAGCCGGAGGTCCGGCTCCGTCATCGGCTCGACGATGACCTGGCCGTCCTGGATGGCCTCGGCGAACTGCGGGTAGGCGGCGCAGCGGTCCCAGTAATCCGCGCGTACGCCGACGATCACTCCGGCGCCGTCCCTGCCCTCGGCCATGGTGTGCAGGGCCCGGACGAACGCCTGGCGCTCCCGCTCGTCGGTGACCAGGGTGAACAGCTCCTCGAACTGGTCCACCACCAGGACCAGACGGCCGGCCGGTGCGACGGCCGCCCGCGGGTCTTCCCGTAATCGCTCTTCCACCCCGCCCGCGTCCCCGCCGAACGCCTGGGTCCACGCTCCGGCGAGCGCGCGGAACGGCGTCGCGGTCGGCGTGATGAGCAGGCGCGGCCAGTGCTGTGCTCCGGCGACCGGCAGCATCCCGTCCGCGAGCGCCGGCATCAGCCCCGCCCGCAGCAGCGACGACTTGCCCACGCCCGAGGCGCCCGAGACCAGCAGGATCGAGCCGTGCCCGGCTAATCGCCGTCCGAGGCGGTCCAGGAGGCTGTGGGTCGCCCGCGTACGGCCGAAGAACAGCTCGGACTTCCCGCTCTCGAACGGCACAAGACCTTGGTAGGGGCACACATCGTGCGAATGGCCGCCCTCCTCCCGCTCGCCCATGGCGCTCATTCTGGCCAATTTCCGCCGTCCCCATCAATCGCGTTTAGGCGGGGAGCCGGGATCGCCCGGCCCGCCGGCGTGCCGTCCGATTCCGTGCGATGTCGTCCGACCCATGGCCTGAACAGCTGAGACACGGTTTCGATGGTCGTGTTCGTCCGCACCGGCCAGGGCCGACCAGGAGAACAACGGGGGGTGTCGGAGTCGTGGAGGATTTCGGTGCCGGACTGTCTTTCGGCGCGCTTCTGCGCATGTGGCGCGAGCGCGCGCTGCTGACTCAGGAGCAGCTCGCCGAACGGGCCGGCCTCAATGTCAGGACCGTGCGCAGGCTGGAGAACAGCGGGCTCTGGCAGCCGCGCACGACGTCGATCCTGCTGCTGGCGAAGGCGCTGGAGCTGGACGGCGCGGAGCGGGCGATGCTGAACGCCGTCGCCCGCGGCCGGCCCGCGCCCGCCGGGTACGAGGAGCCGGTGGTGGCCGGCCCGCCGCCGGTGACCGTTCCCCGGCAGCTGCCCGCCGATGTGGCCGCGCTGGCCGGCCGGGAGCGCGAGCTGGCGATCGTGGAAGGCCACCAGAGCGCGAACACGGTGCCGGTCGTCTGCGTCACCGGCATGGCCGGGGTCGGCAAGACGGCGCTGGCCGTGCACGCCGCCCACCGGCTCTCGCCCCGGTTTCCCGACGGGCAGCTCTTCGTGGACCTGCACGGCCATGCCCGGGGGATGCCACCGGTCGAGCCCGGTGCGGCCCTCGCCCGCGTGCTGCGCACGCTCGGCGTCCCCGGCGAGCACATCCCGTGGCATCACGACGACCGCGCCGCGCTCTACCGCAGCGTGCTGGCCGGCCGCAAGGTCCTGATCGTCCTGGACGACGCCGCCGACGAACACCAGCTCCATCCGCTGCTGCCGGCCGCTCCCGGCTGCCGGGTGATCGTCACCAGCCGTCGCCGCCTGACCTGCCCCGGCGACACCCGGAGCCTGTCGCTGGACGTCCTGCCGGTGGCGGAGGCGGTCGCCGTGTTCACCCGCATGGCCGGGTGGGAGCGGGTGGCGGGCACTCCGGCGGGCGTGCTGGCCGAGCTCGTACGGCGGTGCGGGCTGCTCCCCCTCGCCCTCCGCCTCGCCGCCGCCCGGCTGCGGGCGCGTCCCGCCTGGGGGGTGCGGCATCTGCTCGACCGGCTGGCCGGTGATCGGCTGGCCGAGCTGGCGGCCGGACGGCGCAGCGTCGCCGCCGCCCTGGATCTGTCCTATGAACGGCTGCCGGCCGAGCAGCGGCGGGCGTACCGGCTGCTGGGCTCGGCCGCCGGCACCGATTCCGGCAGTACGGGCTTGGACAGCGCGGACTACGGAGGCGCGGACCTTGACGGCCCGGACGACGGCGGCCCGGCCTACGACGGCCCGGACTACGGCAGCGCGGACTACGGCAGCGCGGACTACGGCAGCGCGGACTACGGCAGCGCGGACTACGGCAGCGCGGACTACGGCGGAGAGGGCCTCGGCGGAGCGGACTTCAGCCTGGATGCGGCGGCCGCGCTGCTGGACACCACGGCGATCCAGGCGAGACGGCTGCTGGACCAGCTCCTGGACGCCCATCTCCTCCAGGAGCCGGCCCCCGGCCGGTACCGGTTCCACGACCTGGTCCGCGACCACGCCTCGGCGCTGTTCCGCTCGACGGAGTCCGACCTCGCCCGCCCGGTCTTCCGCCGCCACCGGCCCGGCTGCATGTCGAACCGATGACGTCCGCCATCCGAGCGGCCCGACAAACCGCGATCACCCGCATACCCCGGGACACCCCCTTCATCGGCGTCCCCCGCTCGGTCTCCTCGCCGTGTCAGTATCGGGGGGTGCAGGAGTACACCGTCCAGAGCCGGCCCGGCGGGCGGGGGCGCATGTTCGTCCCGGTGCCGTTCGATCCGGACGAGGTGTGGGCGCCCAAGCCCGTGCATCACGTGACGGGCACCCTCAACGGGATGGGCATCCGCGCGGTGATCACCGAGCACGAGGGGCAACGCGGCTTCCTGCTCGGCCCCGCCTGGCTGCGGTGCGGGCTGGAGCCGGGCGCGCAGGTGAGCGTGGTCCTGAAGCCCGAAGGGCCGCAGCGGGCGGATCTCGCCGAGGACGTGGCGGAGGCGCTGGAGGCGAGCCCGGCGGCGGGCGCGTTCTTCGACTCGCTCGCCCAGTTCTACCGGCGCGGCTATCTGCGCTGGATCGACGCCACCAAACGCCGCCCCGAGGTGCGGGCGCAGCGGATCGCCGAGATGGTCCGGCTGCTGGAGGCGGGGGTGAAGCAGCGGCCATGACCGCGGAGAACGCCGGGCCACCGGCTCCCCTGCTCGCCGCCATCCGGTCCCGCTGGCTCGCCGCCGCCACCGCCGCACTCCGCGACGACCCGCAGGTGGCCGGCGCCGCGCTGGTCGGCTCGCTCGGAGCCGGCCGGGCCGACGACTGGAGCGACGTCGACCTGCTCGTCTTCGTGGACGACGCGCGCATCGACGATGGCGTGGTCACGCACGGCCTGGGGAAGCCGGCGCTCACCTTCGACGCGCGCCACAACGGCCCTCGCGGCACCAGGGCGATCAGCGGGCAGTATCTCGTCGACGGGCTTCCGCTCTGGGCCGACTGGCACCTCCACCCGGTCTCCCGGGCGAGCTGGCCCGCCGACGCCGCCGTCATCTTCGACCGGCGCGCCTTCAACCAGCACCGCCTCGACCAGCACGAAGTCAACCGGCACCATCTCGACCGGCACGGATTCGACCGGCACCGTCTCGACCGGCGCGGCTTCGACCGGCTCCCGGTCACCTTCGCCGAGCTGCTCGCCGCCGGCGAGCGCGAGCCGCCGACGCGCAAGAGCCCCGCCGATCACCGCGCCCTGCAGCTCGCGCTCATCCCGATCGCGGGCAAGCGGCTCGCCCGCCGGTCACCGGAGACGGCCCGGATGATCGAGTTCGTCGGCGGCCCTTACGCGCCCGAGGCCACCTGGGCGGACCACCTGACCACTCTGCGACAGCTGCTCGGCGGGTTCGCCGCGCTCGGCCTGCCCGCCAGCGTGGCCGCCGCGCACGCGCACCTCGACCTGGTGGCGGACGCCCTCGGCTGACGCGCTCTCCCGGTCCCGTCCAGTCACCTGACCGGCTCTCGATCGCGCGAGACCTCCTCCGAGGTCGGTTCGGCGATGCACACCTCCTCGTGGCGGTGCTGGAATCCGATCGAGGTCTCGACCAGGCGCCGGTACGCGGGGCACTGGCTGAAGTCGTCCGCCTTGCACTCCATGAGGTGCTCGATCAGCGCCTTGGAAGCCGCGATCTCCTGGAGCCGGCGCTCCAGCTCGGCGTGGTGCCGCTCCAGGAGAGCCTGCCGCTCGGCCTGCCCCGAGACGTTGATGATCTCCCGGATCTGCTCCAGGCTCATCCCCGCCGCCTTGGCCCGGATGATCGTCAGGACCCGGATGGCGTGGTCCTGGGTGTAGCGGCGGCGGCCGTTCACCCTGGCCGCGGGCGCCAGGAGCCCCATCGCCTCCCAGTGCCGCAGCACATGCGGCGCGAGCCCGAACTGCTCGGCGAGCTCCCCGATCCGCATGGAATCGCTTGACTTCATGTTGACATTAACTTGCAGACTTGCCTCCACGTCAAGTGATCACCGTTATGGAGGCAGACATGTTCGACGTCGTCATAGTCGGCGGAGGCCCGGCCGGGCTGGCCGCCGCCCTGACCCTGGGCCGGGTTCACCGCCCGGTGCTCCTGCTCGACGCCGGTCAGGGCCGCAACGCCCCCGCCGAGAACGTGCACAACTTCCTGACCCGCGACGGCACTCCCCCGGCCGAGCTGCGCGAGCTCGGCCACGCGGAGCTGGCCGAGTATCCGGCGGTCCAGACCCGGGCCGGTACGGTCACCAGCGCGAGCGCGCTCGGCGGGGGCTGTCTCTTATATACATCTCCGAGCCCACGAGACCCTAAGACACA
>NZ_VCKX01000331.1 GCF_005889725.1 Nonomuraea zeae | reverse complement strand
AGATGTGTATAAGGGACAGGTTCCACCCCAGGCGGATGGTTGCCGCTTTCAGGCGTCCCCACCCCAGGCAGACGGTCTCCGTCTTCGGGGGTCCTCGCCCCGCTCAGGAGGTCTCCGCCCTCGGGCGTCCCCGCCCCGCGCAGGGCGTCCCCGTCGAGGCCGGAGACGGACGGCTTCGCGGCCGGCCGGGGCACCCCGTCAGGCGCTGAGCCGGGGGTCGCCGGGCCGCGGAGGGTCGCGTGGCGCGGGTGCGGGGTCCAGTCGAGGGCGCTCAGCGGACGTTCCGGGTGGGCGGCGGCGCCGGCGAGGATCCGTACGTAGTTGCCGGCCAGCCACCCCGCGGTGCCGGCGTCGAACAGGTCGGTGTTGTAACGCAGCAGCCCCGAGATCCCGTCCCCGCCGGAGATCAGCTCCATCTCCAGATCGAAGCGGATCGCGTGCTGCCCGAGCGGGAACGTGGTCAGCTCGAGATCGCCCAGCCGTACCAGCATGCCGCGCTCGCCGGGCGCGGCGGCCCCCAGCGGCGAGGCCGCCGTCCCGGAGCCGGCCCGCTCGATCTCGCCGCGCTGCGAGGCGCGCAGCGTGAACGCCACGTCGAACAGCGGCGACCGGCTCGGGTCCCGGTCCACGCCCAGCCGCTCCACCAGCAGCGGGAACGGATAATCCTGGTGATCCAGGGCATCGAGCACCGAGCCGCGCGCCCGGCCGAGCGCCACGCCGAAACCCGGATCGCCGGAAAGGTCGGCCCGCAGCACCAGAGGGTTCACGAAATACCCCACGGTGCCGGCGAACTCCGGCCGGCTGCGCCCCGACGCCCACGTGCCCAGCAGGAAGTCCTCCTGCCCGGCCGCCCTGCCGAGCAGGAGCTGGAAGCCGGTGAGCAGCGCGGTGTAGAGGGTGGTCCCCGCCGAGGCGGCCAGCCCGGCCACGGACTCCGACAGTGCGGAGTCCAGCCGAAGGGCGTGCGCGGCGCCGTTGAAGCTCTGGTCCGCCGGCCGCGGCCGGTCGGCCGGCAGGCGCAGGACCGGCGGCGGGTCACCGAGCAGGCCGGACCAGTACCGCTCCAGCCGCCGGCCCTCGGGCCCCGCCAGCATGGACGCCTGCCACAGGACGTGGTCGGCGTAGGTCGCCGCCGGCGCGGGCACGGAAGGCACGCGGCCGACGGCGAAGGCCGCGTACGCCTGCCCCAGCTCCTCCAGCAGCTGGAACAGCGACCAGCCGTCGATGGCGATGTGATGGGTGACCCACAGCAGCACGGGCGGCCGGCCGGGCGAGCGCACCACCGTGACCCGGTAGACCGGCCCGCGCGCCAGGTCGAAAGGCCGCCGCGCCTCGGCGTCGAGCAGGGCCGCGACGTCCTGGCCGGCGTCTGCGTCGAGCACGCGGAAGGCGGCCCGGCCCGTGGGGCTCACCCGCTGCACGGGCGTGCCGCGCACGTGACCGTACGTGGTGCGGAAGATCGGATGCCGCTCGGTGAGCCAGTCGAAGGCGCGGCGCAGCGCCGCCAGATCGGCCTCGCCGTGGATGGTCCACGCGAACGGCATGTTGTAGGCGACGCCCGCCTCCGGCCTGACCTGGTCCATGAACCAGAGGGACCGCTGCCCGTACGACAGAGGAAGGGGCGCGGCGCCCGCCCGCATCAGGTCGGCGAGCAGCGCCCGCTTGTCCGCCGCCGACCTCGGCGCTCTTGTGTCCATGACCGTGCTCCGGGGGTCAGGCCACCTGGACGACCAGGCGCTCGACGAGCGCCATGGCCTCCTCGGGCGAGTCGGCGGTGTGGAAGGCGGGAGCGGCCCCGGAGATCAGGTTGAGGCCGCGCAGCGTCTCCACGAGGTCGATGAAGGCGTCCCACACGCCCTCGGGATTGATGATGATCATCGGTTTGGCGTGCACGCCCAGGTAGGTCGCCGAGATCACTTCGAGGATCTCGTCCAGGGTGCCGAACCCGCCGGGCAGCGCCAGGAAGGCGTCCGCGCTGCGCAGCATGTGCTCCTTGCGCTTGTAGAGCGTGTCGGTGACGTGCATCTCCTGCGCGGGAGCGGCGATGGCGCGCTCGCGCTCGTAGATGAAGTGCGGGATCACCCCGCGGATGGCCGCGCCGTGCTCGGCGGCGGCCCAGGCGACCTCGCCCATGAGCCCCGAGCCGCCCCCGCCGTAGAGCAGGCGGTAACCGCGCCGGCCGATGAGGCTGCCGGTCAGCCGCGCCGTCTCCACGATGGCCGGGGAGTTGCACTGCCCGGCGCCGCAGAAGACGCAGATCTCCAGGGGGTGGTTCCCGCGCAGCGGCACCCCTGCTTCCAAGGTCGTGGAGCTCATGTCGGATCTCCTAGCCGCGGACGGTACGGGTTGACGGCCGGCATGAGCCGCTGCCTGAGCTCGGCGTCGCGCACTCCCAGCCCCTCCTCGGGGGCCAGGCAGAGCACGCCGACCTTGCCCTGGTGGGCGTTGCGCCGTACGTCGTGGACGGCGTCCGCCGTCTGGTCGAGGTGGTAGCTGCGCGACAGCGTGGGCTGGATCCGGCCCTTGGCGACCAGCCGGTTGGCCTGCCACGCCTCGTGGTAGTTCGCGAAGTGCGTGCCGATGATGCGCTTGAGGTGCATCCACAGGTACCTGTTGTCGAAGGAGTGCAGGAAACCGGTGGTGGAGGCGCAGGTCACGATCGTGCCGCCGCGGCGGGCGACGTACACGCTGGCGCCGAAGGTCTCCCGGCCCGGGTGCTCGAACACGATGTCCGGGTCGTCCCCGCCGGTCAGGTCGCGGATGCACTGGCCGAACCTGCGCCACTCGCCGACGTTCGGCGTGTGCTCGTCGTGCCAGAAGGAGAAGCCCTCGGCGGTCCGGTCGATCACCAGCTCGGCGCCCGCGCGCCTGGCCAGCTCCGCCTTCTCGGGTGAGGAGACGACGCAGACGGGAGTGGCGCCGCCGCGCAGGGCGTACTGGGTGGCGTACGAGCCGAGCCCGCCCGAGGCGCCCCAGATGAGCACGGTGTCGCCCTGCTTCATGTTCGCGCCGTTGCGTGACACGAGCTGGCGGTAGGCGGTGGAGTTCACCAGGCCGGAGCAGGCCGCCTCCTCCCAGGTCAGGTGGGCGGGCATCGGCATGAGCTGGTTCGCCTTGACCAGGGCGAGCTCGGCCAGGCCGCCGAAGTTGGTCTCGTAGCCCCAGATGCGCTGGTCGGGGTCGAGCATGGTGTCGTCGTGGCCCTCCGGCCGCTCCAGCTCCACCGACAGGCAGTGGGCGACGACCCGGTCGCCCGGCCGCCACGCGCTGACCCCGGCCCCGACGCGCAGGACCACGCCCGACAGGTCCGAGCCGAGCACGTGGTACGGCAGGTCGTGCCGGCGGGCCAGCTCGCTGCGCCGGCCGTACCTGCGCAGGAAGGAGAACGTCGGCACCGGCTCGAAGATGGCCGACCAGACGGTGTTGTAGTTGACCGAGGAGGCCATGACGGCCACCAGCGCCTCGCCGGGCCCCACCTCCGGGGTGGCCACCTGCTCCAGGTGCAGGGACTTGCGGGGATCCTTGTCCTCGCCGGGCAGGCCGTCGAACATGTCGCTCTCGTCGGCGTGGACGGTGACGGCCGCGTACGACTCCGGCACGGCCAGCGCCGCGAAGGCGGCGGGATCGCTCTCGCCGCCGAGCACGGCGTCACGGACAGAGGTGATCATCGGGTTCCCTCCAGGGCGAGTCTGTCGAGCTTGCCGTTCGGGTTGAGCGGCAGCTCGGCGACGGTGCGGAAGCGCGCGGGGATCATGTGCGCGGGCAGGCTGCGGCCGCACAGCTCGCGCAGCTCGCGCGGCGCCGGCGGCGCACCCACCAGGTACGCGGCCAGCAGCGGCTCGCCGCCCGGCGGGGTCTGGACGGCCACGGCCGCGTCGGTCACGCCGGGCGCGCCGCGCAGCACGGACTCGATCTCGCCCAGCTCGATGCGGAACCCGCGGATCTTGACCTGCGAGTCGATCCGGCCGAGGTACTCGAACGACCCGTCGGCCAGCTGCCTGACCAGGTCACCCGTCCGGTACCAGCGGCGCTCGCCGTCGCCCAGGTCCACGACGGGGAAGCGCTCGGCGTTGAGCTCGGGACGGCCGACGTACCCGGCGGCGAGGGCCGTGCCGCCGACCCACAGCTCGCCCTCCACGCCCGTCGCGGACACCCGGCCGTCCTCGGCCACGACCGCCGTGCGGACGTGGCGCAGCGCGCGCCCGATGTTGGTCGGGGAGGAGGTGTCCAGCACCGTGCGGCGGTCGACCACCGTGCAGGTGGAGAACACCGTCGTCTCGGTGGGTCCGTAGATGTTGACGATCTCCTCGTGGCCGCCGGTGACGTCCATCCAGCGGCGGATGGTGCCCCGGTCGATCGCCTCGCCGCCGAAGACGAGATAGCGCAGCGCCAGCGGCGCCGGCTCCTGCTCCATCGCCCAGGCCAGGTACTTGAACATGCTCGGCACCTGGCAGAGCACGGTGACCCGGGTGCCGGCGAGCGTCTGGAGCAGCCGCCGCGGGTCGCGCGCGACGGCGGGCGGGATGACGACCACGCGCCCGCCGTACAGGAGGGGGCCCCAGATCTCCCAGACGGAGAAGTCGAAGCAGTGGCTGTGGAACCAGCTCCACACGTCGTCCGAGCTGAAGGAGAACCGCTCGCGCGCCGAGCGGAACAGCTCCAGCACCGCGCCCTCCGGGGTGGCCACGCCCTTCGGCCGGCCGGTCGAGCCCGAGGTGTAGATGATGTGGGTGGGGATCTCGGGCGAGCGCGCGGCCGGCGGCACGAGGGGCGCGCCGGCTCCGGTCACCTCGACCCGGGGCAGGCCGTCGAACGGCCAGGGCGCGCCGGGGTCGGCGCAGACCGCGCGCAGCTCGCTGTCGCCGGCCATGAACCGCACCCGCTCGGCCGGGTAGTCGGGGTCGAGCGGCACGTACGTGCAGCCGTGGCCGACCACCGCGACGATGGCGGCGACGACCTTCCAAGAGCGCCGCATGAAGATCCCCACCCGATCGCCCGGGGCCAGCCCCAGCTCGGCGAAGGAGGCGCGGATCTCGGAGACGCAGGCGGCCAGGTCCGCGTAGCTCACGGAGTCGGGCCCGTCGGTGACGGCGACCGCGTGCGGCCGGCGGCGGACCTGCTCGTGGAAGGCGGAGCTGAGAGAGCCGAATTCTTCGTCCACAGTCGAGGACGATCCCGGCTGCGGCCGCCTGCCGGTATTCGCCACCCGGCTAGGATTGCCGCCGCGACCCCGCCTTCCGGCCAGGTGCGTGTCACCCCTTGAGACGGGCGACGCGGCGGCGGCCGGTGACGACGCTTTGCGGTATGAACCGTGTCGTATTCCTCTTCCCGGGTCAGGGCTCCCAGTGGCCGGGCATGGGGCGGGCCCTGCTGGAGCGCGAGCCCGCCTTCGCCGCCGCCGTCCGGGAATGCGAGCAGGCGCTGTTGCCGCACCTCGGCCGGTCGGTGACCGAGACGCTCGCGGGGGACGCCGGCGCCGATCGGATCGACGTGATCCAGCCCGCGCTGTTCGCCCTGCACGTGGGGCTGGCCCGGCTGTGGGAGTCGCGGGGCGTCGTGCCGGCCGCCGTGGCCGGGCACAGCCTGGGCGAGGTCGCCGCCGCGCACATCGCCGGCGCGCTGACGCTCGCGGAGGCGGCGGCGGTCGTGTCCGCGCGCAGCGCGCTGTACCGGCGGCTCAGCGGGTCGGGCGCGATGGCGGTCGTGGGCCTGCCGTGGAGCGAGGCCGCCGCGGTGGCCTCCGAGCACCACGGCCGGGTGTGCGTCGCGGCGGCCAACGCGCCGTCCACCACGGTGGTGTCGGGCGACCACGACGCGGTGCACGCGCTGGTGGAGCAGCTGCGCTGGGAGGACGTCTTCTGCCGGCTGATCGACGCCGACGTGGCGGGGCACAGCCATCACGTCGAGCCGCTGCTGCCCGAGCTGCGCGCGGCCCTGGACGGACTGCGTCCCGCCGAGCCGCGGGTCCCGCTGTGGTCCACGGTCACGGGCCGGGAGCACGCGGCCTTCGACGCCGCGTACTGGTGCCGCAACCTGCGCGAGCCGGTGCTGTTCTGGCCGGTCGTGCGGGAGCTGCTGGCCGCGGGACACGACACGTTCGTGGAGCTGAGCCCGCACCCGACGCTGCTGTCCGGGCTGCGGGACACGCCCGCGCGGCTGCTGCCGTCGGTGCACAAGGAGGACCCGGGCGTCTTCGCCGCGTCCCTCGCCGAGCTGCGCGCCGTCCGGCTGTCCGGCGACGGCGTGCTGGGCGATCACCGGGTCGAGGGCGCGGCCGTCTTCCCGGCGGCGGGGCAGATCGCGGCGGCGCTGGCGTACGGGGACGAGCTGGCGGACGTGGTCTTCGAGACGCCGCTGGTGCTGGATGAGGTGAGGCTGCTGCGCGCCGACGTACGCGAGGACGCGATCACGCTCACGGCCGGAGGCGAGCCGATCACGACCGCCCGCCGCGCCGCGCCCGTCCCGCCCGCAGGCGCGGCCGGTGACGGCGGCGACCGGCTGGCGGCGGTGCGGGCCCGTTGCGCCGAGCCCGTGGACGTCGCGGCACTCTACGAGGGATTCGCCGCCCGGGGCATGGAGTACGGCCCCGCCTTCCGCGGCATCGTGCAGGCGTTCACCGGGGAGTCGGAGTGCCTGGCGCGGCTGCGTCCGGCGGCCGGGCCGCCCGCGGAGCCGTACCGGATGGACGTGACCGTGCTCGACGCATGCCTCCAGGCCGTCGCGCCCGCGCTGGCCCGCCGCCCGGCCGGGGCCGGGCAGGAGGATCTGCTGCTGCCTCGGAGCGTCGGCCGGGTCTCCGTGCCGGGGGATCCCGGCACGGCCCGGTGGGCGCACGCGCGGATCGCTACCGGCACGGACGCGCCGGGCGACGAGGTCATGGACATCGACGTCCTGGACGAGGGCGGCCGGGTCGTGCTGGCCCTCCGGCACGTACGGCTGCGCCGCATCGCCCGCGCCGCCCCCTCCGACGCCTGGATGTACGTGCCCCGCTGGACCCCGGTCCAGCCGGGCGCCGGCACGCCCTTCGACGGCGTCGTGCACCGCGTCCACCCGGACCACACGGCGGAGGAGGCGATCGAGGAGCTGCTGCTCCTGGCCAAGGACCTCACCGCACGCGAGCAGCCGCCACGGCTGTGGGTGGTGACCGGGCACGCCCAGCCGGTCGAGCCGGGCGACCCCGTCGAGCCCGCCCAGGCCGCCGTGTGGGGGCTCGCGCGCACGATCAGGCACGAACACCCCGAGCTGGAGTGCACCCTCCTCGACCTGGACACGCACGAACTCCCCGCCCGGTGGGAGCTGCCGGACGAGAACGAGGTCGCCTACCGGGACGGGCGACCGTACGCGCTGCGCCTGGCCCGCCGCCCCGCCCGCCCGGCGGCGCCGCACCGGGTCGTGCAGCCGGCCCAGGGCGACCTGGGCGCCCTGCGCCTGCACGGGGGCGGCGAGGACGCGCCGCCGCCCGGACCGGGCGAGGTGCGGATCCGGGTGCGCGCCACCGGCCTGAACTTCAACGACGTGCTGCGCGGCCTCGGCATGCTGGACCAGCAGGACGGGCTGCTGGCGTTCGGCCTGGAGTGCGCGGGCGAGATCGACGCCGCGGGCGCGGGCGTCACCGGGCTGCCCGCGGGCCGCCGCGTGGTCGCGCTGGCCGCCGAGATCGGCACGATGGCGTCGTACGTCACCGTGGACGCCCGCCTGGTCGCGCCCGTCCCGGACGACCTCGACCTCGTCACGGCCGCCACGCTCCCCGCGGCCTACGTCACCGTCCTGTACGGCCTGCACCGCCTGGCCCGGCTGGAACGCGGCGAGCGCGTGCTGATCCACGCCGCCGCCGGCGGGGTGGGGCAGGCCGCGATGGAGGTGTGCCGGCGCGCCGGCGCCGAGATCCTGGCCACCGCCGGGTCCGAGCGCAAGCGCGAATGGCTCAGAGCGCAGGGCGTCACCCACGTGTTCGACTCGCGCAGCACCGACTTCGCCGGGCAGGTGCTCGACGTCACCGGCGGCGCCGGCGTGGACGTCGTCGTCAACTGCCTGACCGGGGAGTCGGTGGACGAGGGGCTGCGGATCCTGGCGCCGTTCGGGCGGTTCGTGGAGCTCGGCAAGCGCGACATCGCGGACAACCGGCCGCTGCCGCTGGCCCCGTTCGCCAAGAGCCTGTCCTTCCACGCGGTGGAGGCCTTCTCGCTGGGCCGGCTGCGGCCGGACCTGGCCGGCGGGCTGCTGCGCGAGGCGGTGGCCGCGGTCGCCGACGGCACGCTGCGCCCGCTCCCCGTCACCGCCTATCCCGCGGCGCAGGCGGCCGACGCGTTCCGCCACATGGCCTCGGCCCGGCACCTCGGCAAGATCGTCATCACGTTCGACGAGGACCGGCTGCGCGCCGACGGCGTCCACGTCGTGACCGGCGGCCTCAGCGGGCTCGGCCTGGCCGCGGCCGAGCGCCTGGTGGAGCGCGGCGCCCGGCACCTGGCCCTGCTGGGCCGCCGCGCGCCGGACGAGGCGGCGCGCCGCGCCGTCGATCGCCTGCGCGCGGCCGGCGTCCAGGTGTCCGTGCTGGCCGTGGACGTGGCGGACGAGGCCGCGCTGGCCGCGGCGCTCGACGGCCTGCGCGCCCAGGGGCCGCCCATCAGGGGCGTCGTGCACGCGGCCGGGCTGCTGCGCGACGGCACGCTGGCCACCACGGACCTCGCCGCCGTACGCGAGGTGCTGCGCCCGAAGATCGCGGGCACCTGGAACCTGCACCGGCTCACCGAGCGCGACCCCGTCGAGCTGTTCGTGCTCTTCTCCTCCGCCGCCGGGCTGCTCGGCTCGGGCGGCCAGGCCGGATACGCCGCGGCCAACGCCTTCCTGGACGGCTTCGCCCACTGGCGGCGCGCCCAGGGACTGCCCGCCACCAGCGTCGACTGGGGACCGTGGTCGGAGATCGGCCTGGCCGCCACGCCCGACCGGGCCGGCCGGCTCGCCGAGCGCGGCATGGGGGGCATCGACACCGACTCCGGCCTGCGGGTGCTCGACGACGTGCTGGCCGAGCGGCCCGCGCAGGTCGCGGCCATCCCGCTGAGCCTGCCGGACTGGTTCGCGCACAACCCCGGGCAGGAGCGCTGGTCGGTCTTCGCGGACCTGCGCGGCGACCGGGCGGGCACGGGTCCGCTGCGGATCTCCACGCCGGACGAGCTGGAAGACGTGCTCACCGGCTGGGTGGCGGGCGTGCTGCGGACCTCGCCGGCCGCCGTCGACCCCGGGCTGCCGCTCACCCGCCTCGGCCTGGACTCCCTGATGGCGGTGGAGCTGCGCAACCTCGTCGAGTCCAGGCTGGGCGTCCGCCTGTCCACCACGGCCTTCCTGGACGGCCCCACCGTCGGCGAGCTGGCCGGGCGGATCCTCCCGCACCTCGGGGCGGCGCCCGCGGCCGACGGCGACGCCGGCGACCCGCTGGGCGCGCTGTCCGACGCCCAGGTGGACGCGCTCCTGGACGAGCTTCTCAACGACCACATCGGAGGTGTGGCATGACACCCACGTCGATCCTGTCCACCCTGCTCGACACCGCCGCCGACTACGGAGAGCGGCCCGCGCTGACCGTGCTCGGCCGCGAGGGGCCGGGACAGTGGACCTTCACCGAGCTGGCCACCAGGGTCATGAAGGTGGCCGCCCGGCTCACCGAGCTGGACGCCTGCGGCCGGCGGGTGCTGCTCGCCTGTCCCACGTCCATGGAGTACGTGCCGGTCTTCTACGGCTGCATGCTGGCCGGGGCGGTGCCCGTCCCGGTGTACATGCCGTCGCTCGCCCACTTCAGGTCGGCCTGGTCGAAGATCGCCTCGATCGCCGAGGACTCCGGCGCCGCCTACGCCGTCGCCCCCGTGCCGCCGCCCGAGGCCGGCGCGCTCGCCGACCTGCCCGGGTTCCGCGGCTGGCTCTCCTTCGACGACCTGCTGACCGGGCCCGCGATCTGGGACTGGGCCCTGCCCGGCGCGGACGACCTGGCCTTCCTCCAGTACACCTCCGGCTCGACCGGGCACCCCAAGGGCGTCATGGTGACGCACGGCGGCCTGGTGCACAACGCCACCGCCGTCGGCCGGGCCATCGGCGCGGGGCGGGACACGACCACGGTGTCGTGGCTGCCGCTCTACCACGACATGGGCATCATCGGCTCGCTCGTCTCCCCGCTGTTCTGGGGGGCGCATGTGGTCAAGATGTCGCCGCAGGCGTTCGCGTCGCAGCCGTACATGTGGTTGCGGGCGATCAGCGACTTCGGCGGGCGGCTCGCCTACGCGCCCAACTTCGCGTACGAGCTGTGCGTACGGAAGATCACCGACGAGCAGCTCGGCACGCTGGACCTGAGCCGCTGGCGGGTGGCGATCAACGGGGCCGAGCCCATCAGGGAGAGCACGATCAGCCGGTTCGCCGAGCGGTTCGCGCCGGCCGGGTTCCGGCCCGAGCACATGCGGTTCGCGTACGGGATGGCGGAGGCGACCCTGGTCGTCACCACCCAGCGCTGGACCGACCCCCACCCGGTGGTGCACGTGGGCGAGCGCCCCTACATCCGCTGCGGCCTGCCGGTGGACGGCATGACCGTGGCCATCGCCGACCCGGAGACCGGCCAGGCCCGCGCGCCGGGCGAGGTCGGCGAGATCTGGGTGTCGGGCCCGTCCGTGGCCGCCGGCTACTGGCAGCGGCTCGACGCGACCGAGGAGACCTTCCACGCCCGCCTCCCCGGACGGCCGGAACACTTCCTGCGCACCGGCGACCTCGGCGTCATGGCCGGGGGCGGCGTCGCGGTGGTCGGCCGGCACAAGGACCTGATCGTCGTCAACGGGGTGAACCACTACCCGCAGGACATCGAGTACACGGTCGAGCAGCTCAGCCCCGCCGTGCGCGGCGGCTGCACCGCCGCTTTCTCCGCCGAGCCCACGGGCGACGTGCCGCAGAGCGAGGCGGCGGTGGTCGTCGCCGAGGTCAGGCACGGCACGGGCGACCTCGCCGACCTGGTCACCGAGATCAGGCTCGCCGTGGCCAGGGAGCACGACGTGCTGCTCGACGGCGTCTTCCTCGTCGAGCCGGGCAGCGTGCCGAAGACCACGAGCGGCAAGATCCGGCGGCGGGCGAGCCTCGCCATGCTGCTGGCGCACGAGCTCCCGCTGCTGGCCGGCTGGGCGTCGCCCGCGTTGCCCGGCCTCGCTCCCGCGGCGGCCGGCCGATGAACCTGCTGGACCTGCTGCTGGAGCTGGTGGCCGAGCGCATGGGCGTGGCCGACGTCGATCCCGACCGGCTGTTCATCGACTACGGCATCGGCTCCACCGACGCGGTCGCGCTGGCCGGGGTGCTGGCCGAGCACACCGGCACGGAGCTGCCGAACAGCGCCTTCTACGAGCACCCGACGCCGCGCGCGCTGGCGGCCCACCTGGAGGAGGTACGGGTCGGCGGCCCCGCCCCGGCGCCTGGCGACTCGACCGGCCCCGGCGCCTTCCCCAGCGCCTCAACCGGCATCGGCGGTCTTGCCGCCGAGCCCGTGGCGATCGTCGGGATCGGCTGCCGCCTGCCGGGCGCCGGCGGTCCCGGGGAGCTGTGGGAGCTGCTCACGTCCGGCACGGACCTGGTCGGCCCCGTGCCCGCCGCCAGGGCGGAGCGGGACGAGGGCTGGGCCGAGCCCGGCGTGGGCATGGGCGGGTTCCTGCCGGAGGTGGAGGCGTTCGATCCGGCGTTCTTCTCCATCAACGCGCGTGAGGCGGCCGCGATGGACCCGCAGCAGCGCATGCTGCTGGAGGTCGCGCACGAGGCGCTGCAGGACGCGGGCCTGCGCCTGGCCGATGTGACGCGTACGGCCACCGGCGTCTTCGTCGGCATCAGCAGCAGCGACTACCTGGTCGGCCGGTTCTCCGGCGGGCTGGCGCCCGACGCGTACACGCCGACGGGCACGGCGCACAGCGTCGCGGCCAACCGCATCTCCTACGTCTTCGACCTGCACGGACCCTCGATGGCCATCGACACGGCGTGCTCCTCGTCGCTGGTCGCGATCCACCAGGCGGCGCTCGCCCTGCGGACGGGACAGTGCGACGTGGCGCTCGCCGGCGGGGTCAACGCGGTCCTGTCGCCCGACATCGGCCGGTGCTTCCGCACGGCGGGCGTGCTCGCGCCCGACGGCCGGTGCAAGTCCTTCGGGGCGGGCGCCGACGGCATGGGCAGGTCGGAAGGCACGGTCATGGTGGCGCTCAAGCGGCTGCCGGACGCGCTGGCGGCCGGCGACCGGGTCTACGCGCTCATCCGCGGCGGAGCGGTCAACAGCGACGGCCGGACCAACGGCCTCATGTCGCCGAGCGCTCCCGCCCAGGTCAGGCTCCTGCGGGCGGCCTGCCAGGCGGCCGGCGTGGCTCCCGGGCAGGTGGAGTACGTCGAGGCGCACGGGTCCGGCACCCGGCTCGGCGACCTGATGGAGCTGCGCGCGCTGTCGGAGGTGCTCGGCACGGCGCAGCGGCCCGAACCGCTGCCGATCGGGTCGCTGAAGAGCAACCTCGGCCACCTGGAGGCGGCCGCGGGGGCGGCGGGGGTGGCCAAGGTGGCGCTCGCCCTGTTCCACGGGGTGCTCCCCGGCGGGCTGCACGCCGACCGCCCGGCGGAGGACTTCGCCTGGGACGCCGGCGGGCTGCGGGTCCTGACCGGGCCGGAGCCCTGGGACGGGCGGCTGGCGGGGGTCAGCTCGTTCGGATTCGGCGGCACCAACGCCCACCTGATCCTC
>NZ_VCKX01000330.1 GCF_005889725.1 Nonomuraea zeae | reverse complement strand
ATGTGTATAAGAGCCAGGGTCCGGGTGGACGGCGCCGGCCCGCCGCCCGGGTGGTCCGGGTGCGCGGCGCCGGCCCGCCGGCCGCGTGGTCGGCGGGCCGGCGATCGCTCAGGGGCCTTCGGGGTAGACGAGGTGGACCCGGATGTTGGTCCAGTTCTGCGGGCAGTTCGCCGCCTGGCAGGTGCTGGGGTCGTGCACTCCGGTGAACTCCGGGCTCAGCTGCCAGGTCTCGCCGTAGTCGTAGGAGACCTCGAAGTAGGTGGACTCATCGAGGTTGGCCGGGTCGAACGTGGTGCGGGCGTACATGCCGAACACCGGCGCGATCGCCTCCCAGCCGGGGGAGAAGGAGGTCTTGCCGTCGATGATGTACCGCTCGTCGAACAGCCGCTTCGGGTCGGCGCCGATCGGGCCGACGATGAGCCACTGGGGCCGGCCCATGAACGAGTTCTGGTTGAGGTTGTTGCTGAGGAACTTCACGTGGTTCGCGGGGACGATCTGGAAGCCGCCGCGGACGTTCTCGTCCCAGCTGAACCCGTCGTACGGCGAGGTCGCGAAGGTCATCGCGCCGGGGTGGTTGGTGTCCATCTGGCCGATGTGGGCGAACTCCGTGCCGCCGAAGCGCCCGGTGCCCTGGACCCGCTGGACGACGTCGGCGATCCGGCGCTTCTCGCCCCGGGCGTAGCCGACATAGATCCCGCCGTTCCTGTCGTGCGTCTTCCCCGCGACCGTGTCACCCGCGGCCCAGTTCTCGAACTCGAGAGTGGTCGGCGCGGCGTTGCGTACCAGGGGCTTGTAGGCGGTGAAGCGCAGCTTCTGCGGGGGAGCCGCGTCCGGGTTGGCGCGGAAGTGCTCGGCGATGGGGAGCCAGGCCTGCTTCGTCTCGTCGAAGTAGGACAGCGGCGCGCCGGTGGGCAGCGAGCTCTTCCCGCCGAAGATCCCCGAGCCGCCCTGGATGTCGGTGTAGATGGTGTCGGCCGACCAGTTGCCCCAGTCGGCGCCGATGAACCGGTCCGGGCGGACGTTGAGCAGCTTGGTGGTCCAGTCGCGCACGCCGGTGGCCGGGTCGAAGTTGTCGTAGCGCAGCGGGTCGTAGCTCTCCTCCGGCCAGACCTTGGAACGCAGCACGTAGACGGACGTGGCGAGCAGGTGGCCCGCAGTGCCGTCGATGGCGCGCGAGTACTTCGAGGCCCAGAAACCGTCGTCGGCCTTGACGGTGCCGGTCGCCGGCCGCTGCACGTGTCCGAGCACCGTCCGCGTGCCGTCCAGCGCGACGTGCTCGACGGCGCCGCCGGTGGAGTTGTCGATCTCGACGTGGAACTGCGCGACGAAGCGCGGGTGGTTCTCCGGCCTGGCCTGCGGGGGGATCGGCGTTCCGACGATGTTGCTGATGCCCACGGGGCGGGGCGGGTTGTGCTCAAGGGCCGACGCGCCGGCCGTGGTGGCGGGAGCGAGCACCGCCACCGCCGCGAGGCTCATCACCCACAGCCGGGCGCTAGGGCGTCGGCGATTTGTCACGATATGGGGAGTGGCGTGTGATTTGTCCGAGCGAGCTGCTCGGGGAGCGGGAACCACGAGATGGTCCCTCCTCTTCTGATGTTGCGCATTATCACCGCTGCAAGTTCGGCCAGTGTTTCGAGCTGATCGTCCACCTGTCAAGATCTGGTCTTGACCGATAATGCGCATCACCATCATGATGATGCGCATTATCGAGCCGGGGGCAGCCCTTGAGGAGGTACAGATGATCACTAAATCGCGCCTGGCGGCCGGTCTCATCGCGGTCATGGTTCTGAGCGGATGCGGCGGCGGCACCGCGGCCGGCAGCGGTGGCTCCGGCGGTGACGCGAACACTCTGCGGGTCTGGTTCCCCGGCAATCTCGCCGAGGAGGTCTCGTGGGTGAACGAGAAGCTGGTCCCCGCGTTCGAGGCGGAGCACAAGGTCGACGTCCAGGTCGAGTTCGTCGACTGGGCCAACCTGGCCACGCGGCTGTCGACCGCCTTCGCCGGCGGCACCGCGCCTGACGTCTTCGGGCACGGCAACGCCGCGGCGGCCGGATACGCCGCCAACAACCGGGTGATCGCGCTGGACGACTACCTCGCCAAGATGCCTGCCAAGGACGTGTCGGACCTGACGTTCCTCGACCAGGGCAAGGTGGGCGGCAAGCAGATCATCATGCCGCTGCGCGGCTTCGGCCACCTGCTGGCCTACCGTACCGACCTGTTCCAGGAGGCGGGCCTCGACCCGGCCACCCCGCCCGCGACGTGGCAGGACCTGCGCTCGGCGGCGGACCGGCTCGTCGTCCGCGACGGCGACTCCATCACCCGCTCCGGCGTGATCTTCCCCGCCGACGACCCGACGAGCATGTCGCAGGCGTTCGGCAGCTTCCTGTTCCAGGCCGGCGGGAGCTTCGCCGACGAGAGCGGCACGAAGATCACCTGGAACTCCGAGGCGGGCAAGCGCGCGCTCGGGTTCCTCGCCGAGTTCTACAACGGCCCGAAGGCGGTGGCCACCGGCCTGGGCGAGGCGACGAGCGGGGCGGGGGCGCAGCACCCGCTGGTCACCGGCCGCGCGGCCATGGCCGTGATCGACGAGGCGACGCTGAAGAGCATCCACGAGCAGGCTCCCGACGTCGCCGCGAAGATCAAGCTGGCCCCGCCGCTGAAGGACACCACCGCGGCGTCGTTCGGCGGAGCCGGCAACGGGCTGTTCATCAGCGCCGACTCCGGCCACAAGGACCAGGCGTGGGAGTTCATCGAGTTCCTGCTCCAGCCGGCGAACGCCAAGGCGTACGTCCAGGCCGTCGGCGGCATCCCGGCGCGCGCCTCCCTGGCCACCGACCCCGAGCTCTCCGCCCAGCCGTACATCAAGCCCTACATGGACGCCGCCGCCCAGTTCCGCGGCAACCCCAACGTCGAGACGTGGACGCAGCAGCGCGAGGTGCTGGCCAAGGAGATCGAGGCCGTGCTGCGCGGCAAGACGCCCGCCGGTGAGGCGCTCGACCGCGCGGCGTCGGAGGCCGCGGGCCTGGCGAAGCAGGGCTGATGGGCCGACTCGAACGGATCTCGTCATGATTACTGAGACCCGGCCGCCAGGAGCGTCTCCCCGGGCCGAGGTGCGCCGCCCGAGGCGGAGCCCGCTCCACTCGGCCCAGCGCAGAGCGGGCTGGCTCCTGGTCCTGCCCGCCGCCCTCGCGCTGTCGCTGGTCACGATCATCCCGATCGGGTACGGCTTCTACCTGAGCCTGACCTCGTACAACCCCGTCGAGCGCGGCGGGCCCAAGTTCCACGGCCTGGACGGCTACCTCGCCGTGCTCCAGTCCGGCGAGTTCTGGCACGCCATCTGGATCACCGTCCAGTACTCCTTCGGCACGCTGATCCTGGCCGTGCCGGCCGCCCTCGCCCTGGCGCTCCTGGTCAACGGCCGGTTTCCGGGTGTGGCCCTGTTCCGTGCGGTGCTCTACCTGCCGCGTGTGGTGCCGCTGGTGGCGGTGAGCATGATCTGGCTGTGGCTGTACTCCCACGACGGGCTGTTCAACTACCTGCTGGATCTGGTCGGGCTGCCACCGGTGGACTTCCTCACCGACGAGGACACCGCCCTGGTGTCGCTGATCGGGATGCGGGCCTGGAAGGCGCTCGGAGGCAGCATGATCATCTTCCTGGCGGGGCTCCAGGCAGTCCCGGTCTCGCTGCTGGAGGCCGCGTCCGTGGACGGCTGCGGGCGCTGGCGGACGCTGCGGCACGTGATCCTGCCGCTGCTCGTGCCGATCACGACGTACGTGGTCGTGGTCGACCTCATCTACCTCGCCCAGTCCTTCTCCGAGATCTACGTCCTGACCTCCGGAGGCCCGCTGTCCTCCACGACCGTCCTGAACATGCTGATCTACAACGAGGCGTTCGAGCACTACCAGCTCGGCAACGCCAGCGCCATGGCGTTCCTGCTGTTCTGCCTGATCTTCGGCCTGGCCTACCTCAGCATCCGCACGATGGCGAGAGGAGGCCGGCGATGAGCGCGCGAACGAGCGGGACCGGCCGGCGCAGGACGCTCCTCACCGGGGTGGTCACCCTGCTGGTGGCGATGCCGTTCGTCTGGATGGTGTCGCTGGCCTTCAAGCCGAAGACCGAGGTGTTCAGCTACCCGCCGAAGCTGCTGCCCGACCAGCCGACGCTGGACAACTTCGCCTTCATCTGGAACTCCACGAACATCCCAGGGGCGATGGCCAACAGCCTGATCGTGGCGACGCTCACGGTCGCGGGGAACTGCGTCGCGGCGACGGCGGCGGGCTACGCGCTGGCGCGGATCGACTTCCGCGGGTCGCGCCTGCTGTTCACCACGGTGCTGGGCAGCGCCATGGTGCCGTCCATCGTGCAGCTGATCCCGCTGTTCCTCATCGTCAAGGGCTTCCCGCTGGCCGGCGGCAACGACCTGCTCGGCCAGGGCGGCACCGGCCTGCTTGACTCGCACGTCGGGCTCGTGCTGCCGATGCTGGTGCAGCCGCTGAACATCTACCTCGCCCGCCAGTACTTCCTCGACATGCCGGGCGAGCTGGCGGAGGCCGGCCGGCTGGACGGCGCCGGAGAGCTGCGCATCTTCTGGCAGATCTACCTGCCGCTGGCCCGGCCGATCGTGGCCACCATCGCCATCCTCTCCTTCACCGGCGCCTGGGAGGACTTCCTGTGGCCGCTGGTGGCGGTGTCGTCGCCGCAGATGCAGACGTTGCCGCTGGCGCTCAGCTCGTTCGCGGGCAGCGGCGTGACCCAGTACGGCCCGCTGATGGCCGGGACGTTCCTCGCGATCGTCCCCGTATTGGTGATCTTCGTCGCGGGTCAGCGGCACTTCGTACAGGGGCTGGGCGCGGGAGGGGTGAAGGGATGAGGCACAGCGGACCGGTCGTGACGCTGCTCCCGCTCGACGACCGGCCGGTGAACACCGGCCACGTCGCCGGGCTGGCCGGCACCGCCGGAACCCGGCTGCGGCTCCCGCCGGCCGGGCTCCTGCCGGCACGTGGCGTGCCCGCGGACATGGACGGCACGGCCCGGTGGCTGGAGGAGGCCGCCGGCGACAGCGACGCCGTCGTGGTCAGCGTCAACCAGCTCGCCTTTGGCGGATTCGTCGCCTCGCGGCGCACCACCGAGCCGCTGGCCCGGACGCTGGCCCGCCTGGACGTGCTGCGCCGGATCCGGGCGGCCCGGCCGGAACTTCCCGTCCACGCCTTCGTGACGCTGATGCGGACCAGGAAGTCCGACGGCGCCGGGGCCGAGCCGGAGTACTGGGACCGGCACGGCCGGCGCTTCTTCGCCCTGTCCGAGGAGCTCTACCGGGCCGAGCACGGGCGCCCGGCCGCGGTGGCGGACGCCAGGGCGCAGATCCCCGAGCCGTTCGTCGCTGACTTCTTCACCCGGCGGATGCGCCTGCACGCCATGCAGCTGGCCTGCGTCGAGCTGGTGGCGGAAGGAGTCGTCGACACGCTGTCGATCCTGGTGGAGGACAGCACGGTCGAGAGCGTGTCCACGAGCGAACGGGAGTGGCTGGCGGCCTGGATCGGCCGCCTCGGCCTGGGCGACCGGGTCAGCTGCCTCCCGGGAGCCGACGAGGCCGGTGCCGTGCTGGCCACGCGGGCCGCGCTGGAGCACGCCGGCCTGCGCCCGAGGGTGGCCGTCGCCGCCCTAGACCCGGACGCGCTCGGGCGGATCGCGGCGTACGAGGACGTGCCCGTCCGCGACACGATCGCCGACCAGGTCGCCGCCATCGGCGCGGTCCTGGTCGAGGACGCCGCCCAGGCCGACCTGGTGCTCGCGGTGCACCCGCCGGGCCTGCCCCCGCGCGACTGGTGCTCCGGGCCGGAGCAGCCGGAGCGGCCGGGCGGCGATGCCGTGCGCCTCGCCGGACGGGTGCGCGACCTGCTGGACGCGGGGCGCACGGTCGCGGTGGCGGACGTCGCCGACGCGAACGGCGCCGACCCCGCGCTGGTCATGGCGTTGCGCGACGCCGGCCTGCTCCGGAGCCTGGCCGGGTACGCGGCCTGGAACACCGCGGGCAACACGATCGGCAGCGCGCTGGCCCAGGGGTGCAGCCGGCTGCTGGCCGCCGGCGAGCGGCAGCTGGCCGAGCACGCCCGCACCCTCACCCACCGTCTGCTCGACGACTGGGGATACCAGACCTCCGCGCGGCGCGGGGTTCTCGCCGCCGGGACGGCCCTCCGGCCGGACCTGGTGGAGCGGGAGCTGGGCGACCTGCTCGCGGATCTCGGCCCGCCTGCCGACAAGTTTCGCGTTGTGCCCGGCAGCGTGTGCTTCCCGTGGGATCGTCCGTTCGAGATTTCCTTTGAGTTGCAGCACCTTGAGGAAGGGAACGATCGCCGGTGAAGGATGCACCCCGCCGCAGGCCGCGCCAGTCCGACATCGCCAAGGTGGCCGGCGTCTCGCAGACCACGGTCTCCATAGTGATCAACGGCCGGGAGTCGGACACCATCCGGATCCCCCCGGAGACCCGGCAGCACGTCATAGAGGTGGCGCGATCCCTGGGCTACGTCGTCGATCCGGTGGCGCGCAGCCTGGCCGGGGGGATGAACCGCCTGGTCGGTGTCTACACGTTCGAGTCGATGTTCCCGATGGACCATCACAACTTCTACTACCCGTTCCTGGTGGGGATCGAGGCCGCGGCCGAGGCGCTCGGCTACGACATGCTGATGTTCACCAGCGCCACCGGCTCGGACGGCAGCAGGTCGATCTACCGCGACGGCGTCAACCGGCTGGGGCTCGCCGACGGGTGCGTGCTGCTCGGCAAGGAGACCAACCGGGACGACATCGTCCGGCTGCGGGACGAGGGGTTCAGGTTCGCGCTGATCGGCCGTCGTGACGTGCCCGGGCCCATCACCTACGTCACCGCGGACTACGCGACCGCGACCGGGGAGGTCGTCGACCACCTGGTGGGCCTCGGGCACGAGCGCATCGCCTACCTGACTGCGGCGGACCCGAGCGAGCCGTCCGCCGACCGTGACGCCGGGTTCTGGGCCGCCCGGAGCCGGCACGGGCTCGACAGCGACGGGCTCGTCCTGTCGGTCCGCAAGGAGGAGGGGCCGTCGGCCGACGAGGTACGGCGGCTGCTGGCGGCCGGCGCCACCGCGTTCATCGCCCACGAGTCGGTGGTCGCGCTCCGGCTGATCGACCTCCTCGGCGAGATGGGCGTAGACGTGCCCGGCGCGTGCTCGGTGGCCGCGCTCAGCGACCCGCCGGACGACGTACCGGGTCCGGAGCTCACCTGCTTCCGGATACCGGGGCGGGAAATGGGGATGCGCGCGGTCGAGCTGCTGGTCCGGCAGCTCGAGTCGGAGGAAGAGATCGAGCCGCAGGCCGTCGCGCTGTCATGCGCCTTCGCCGCTGGACAGACCAGCGGCCCGAATCGAAAGGAATCATGAGTGACCGAGTTCCGCGCAGACGTACTGGTGGTCGGTGGGGGGTTGGGCGGCGTCGCGGCCGCGCTGGCCGCGGCCAGGAACGGCGCGCAGGTGGTGCTCACCGAGGAGACGACCTGGCTGGGTGGCCAGCTCACGACGCAGCTCGTCCCGCCCGACGAACATCCCTGGATCGAGGCGTTCGGCAGCACCGCGAGTTACCGGCGGCTACGCGACGGCATCCGTGAGTACTACCGCAGCGGGTACCCGCTGCGGTCCGCGTCGAGGTCGCTGGCGCACCTGAACCCCGGCGCCGGCCGGGTCGGCCCGCTGTGCCACGAGCCGCGGGCGGCCCTGGCGGTGATCGACGCCATGCTCGCCCCGTGGCAGGCGGCCGGGCAGATCACCGTGCTGCGCCGGCACGTCCCGGCGACCGCCCAGGTCGACGGCGACCGCGTGACGGCGATGGGGTTCCACGACCTGGAGACGGGCGGCGACGTCACCGTCACGGCCAGGTTCGTCCTGGACGCCACGGAGGCCGGGGACGTGCTGCCGATCACCGGCACCGAGTTCGTGACCGGCGCCGAGTCGCAGGCCGACACGGGCGAGCCGCACGCCGCGGCGACCGCGCGGCCGGACAACATGCAGGCGGTGTCGGTGTGCTTCGCGCTCTCGCACCACGCGGGGGAGAACCACACGATCGACAAGCCGGACGACTACGCCGCCTGGCGGGCGGTGGCTCCCGAGTGGTGGCACGGCCCCCAGTTCGGCTGGGTCGCCCCGCACCCGCACACGCTGGAACCCCGGCGCTACGTCTTCACCCCGAACCCCGACGACGACCCGACGGGCATCATCGCCGACCAGAGCAAGGACCCGGGGTCGGACGAGCTGTGGACGTTCCGGCGGATCCTGGCCCGCAACCATTTCCGGGCGGGCGCGTTCGACAGCGACATCACCATCGTGAACTGGCCGATGATCGACTACCTGGGCGGGCCGATCATCGGCGGCACCGACGAGCAGAACGCGGCCCACACCGCCGCGGCGCGGGCGCAGAGCCTGAGCTTCCTCTACTGGCTGCAGGCCGAGGCGCCCCGGCCCGACGGCGGCTCCGGCTGGCCCGGCCTGCGGCTGCGTCCCGACGTCACCGGCACCGCCGACGGCCTGGCGATGCGCCCGTACATCAGGGAGTCGCGGCGGATCCGCGGGCAGTACCGGATCGTGGAGCAGGACCTGGCGGTGGCCGTACGCCCCGACGGGGCCGTCTCCTACCACGACAGCGTCGGCGTCGGCTCGTACCGGATCGACCTGCACCCCTCGACCGGCGGGGACAACTACATCGACGTACCGGCCTGGCCGTTCCAGGTCCCGATGCGCGCGCTGGTTCCCGAGCGCGTGCGGAACGTGATCGCCGCCGGCAAGAACATCAGCACCACGCACATCACCAACGGGTGCTACCGGCTCCACCCGGTCGAGTGGACCGTGGGCGAGGCGGCCGGCCACCTGGCGGCGTTCTGCGTGACCCGCGACACCGAGCCGCAGCAGGTCACCGCGACGCCGGGCTTGCTGGCCGAGGTCCAGAACTCGATGACCGGCCAGGGCATGGAGCTGGGCTGGCCGAATGTCACCTACTACTGAGGCGGAGTTCTCGAATGCTTTTGCCCGAATCGCGGCTGGCCGTCCTGGTCAGTCTGCCGCGCAACGAGACCGCTCTCGCGCAGGCGGCGTCGCGTGCGGGAGCCGACGGCCTGAAAGTGCACACGAACGTGCGGCACCGGGCATCGGGGACGGCCTTCGGGCCGCTGGCGGCCGAGCGTGAGCGGCTGCGCGACATCCTCGCCGTCGGCGTCCCGACGGGCCTCGTCGTCGGCGCGGCCGGATCGGTGTCGCTCGCGGAGATGGCCGAGGCGCGGGAGATGGGCTTCGACTACTTCGACGTCTACGCCGCCGACGCGCCCGCGGGCTACGTCGAGGCGTGCGGGCCGGTGACGCCCATGGTGGCCCTGGGGCCGGGCGACGGCCCATCCCAGGCGCGGGCCCTGGCGCGGCGGGGGAGCCGGGCGCTCGAACTGTCCACGCTCGAACCCGAGAGGTACGGCACGCCGCTGACGCTGGCGACCCTGGCGAGGCTTGAGGCGGTGGCGTCGGCGGTCGACATCCCGGTCATCGTGCCGAGCCAGCACGCGCTGCTCCCTGACGACCTCGCGCTTCTCCAAGAGGCGGGCGCGGCGGCGGTGCTGCTGGGGGCCGTGGTGACGGGCGCAGACGCGGCGGAGTTCGGTACGCGGATCGCGCCGTACGTCGCCGCCGCCGCCCGCTAGCCTCCGCCGGGAGGAAGCCGGGCCGAGCACGGATAGGCACGCGAGCTTGACGGCGGTGGCCGGCAGGGAGACGCCTTTTCGCCCCTGCCGGCCACCGCAATGACCCGGGCTACAGCTAGATGATGTTGTAGTAGTCGAGGCGCTCGACGGTCAGCGTCAGCTTGCCGTGCCGGCAGGAGAAGGCCGGCGACTTCGGCGACGGGAGATCTGGCGAGATCAACGAGACGCGGCGCGGGCAGGAGCCCACGTCGGCCTGCACGGCGAACCTCGGCTGGGGCGCGATGCCCTGGTCGTAGTTGTGGTTGACGAGGTGGATGGAGCGCCTGCCGGTGCCGCGCTGCTCAAGCAGGCTCGCCGCGACGCCGGCCACACCGACCCGCACCGCCCCGGCGCCGATCGCGTTGTCCCTGAAGATCGCGCGATGGTCCTTGTAGAAGCGGGTGTAGGTCTTGAAGAAGTCCATCATCCCGAGGTCCGTCGCGGTGGGGCTGCCGACGGTGTCCTTCAGGTGGAAGGCGGGGAAGACGCCGTTCGCGTACGCCTCGGCGCCGAAGATCCGCCAGTAGTCCTTCTTCTCCTCCAGCGGCAGGTTGAGGTAGCTGGTCATCATGTCGTTCGGCCAGTCGATGAACACGACGACCGGCACGTGGCCCGCGATCCGGGCGCTGCGCTCCTTCAGGTAGCGGTACTGCGACTGGAGCGACTTGGCGCCGTTGAGGTGGCCGCCGGCCACCGGCACGTAGTCGGCGCCGCGGAAGTCGGGCGTCTGCTCGTCCGGGTTCCACGGGTACATGCCGACGCTGTTGAGATCCACGTAGGGCCACAGCCCGTTCGAGGAGATGAGAATGCCGCGGTGCCGGGTGCGCCAGGCGTACGCCCGCATCTCGTCAACGATCTCTTTCCAGTACCGGCGGATGTACGTGGCGGTGAACGACGTGTCCTCGGCGTACATGCGATTGGCGACGACCCGGCCCCACTCGGGAGCGAGCGGGTTCGCCGCGTTCAGGGGGTCGAGGTTCCAGCCGCCCGCCCGCAGGTAGTCGCGGTAGTTGAAGTTGACCGCCAGGTCGCCGGCCGGCACGTCGCGACGGAGGAGGTTGCCGTCGGTCATGCCGAAGCGCGACTTCCATTCCGCGGCGGTGAAGGTCGGATATTTCGCCAGGAGATAGCGGTTGAAGTCGGCGATCGCGTAGTCGTCGAAGCCCTCGTTGCCGTTGAAGCCGTACTTCGACCCGCCGCTGAATCCGGCGTTGATCTCGTCGAAGTTGAGCCCGTCGACGCCGCCGTCCACCTGGATGCGCGCCCAGGACAGGAGGTATTCGCGGTATCTGGGGTTGAAGAGGTTGCCGCGCCGCGCCGGCTCCGGAAAACCGAACTCGTCATGGGGCACCGGATCGCCGTTCGCGTCGCGCGTCGACATGTCGTCGAAGATCTCGGCGGTGGCGAAGTCCTTCGGGAAGATCACGCTCGCCGTGCCGCTGCCCATGAAGGTGATGCCCTTGGCGTGGTAGCGGCCGATCTGCGCGAAGTCGTAGTCGGCTGCCTCGTCTCCTGCCGTGGACCACTTCCCGATCGCGCGGATGGTGGTGTCCGGGTCGAGCTCGTAGACCTGCGGGTCCTCTTCATGCACGTCCGACTGGCTGAACGCGTACACGACGAAATCTTCCGCCCTGGCCGGGCCTCCGGTGGCGCCTGTGGCCGCCGCCGGCTGTACCGACACCGCGAGCGCGACCGCCACGATGCTCGCTGACCGGCGCAGCAGCCCAGATCGCCGTGGCATCAGGCCCCCTGAGAGCTTCGGCGCCGCTCATCGGCAGATCTCGAAAGCATACGTCAGACCCGAGTCGTAAGGTCCGGCGCCGTCGATAAGTCTGTGTCCGGCTTCCCGGCCCGACAAAAGCCCTGGTCAATCGTATTTCGGTCCGCCCCGGGAACATACAACAGATTGCCCTAATGTCTTAACAAATGTTGACATGTCGTTCATCGGATGGATAGAAATCGTTCATCGAATCGACAGACGGGAGGCGGACACCGCATGATCGGGGCGACCGAGTTGCTCTCGGTGCAGACCACCCTGCCTGAGCCGGCGTTCGACCTGCACTACCTGCACCATCCGCTGGACGTCCCCGCCGGGACCGCCGAGCTGGAGCTGGTGCTGGAGTACGACAAGATCGTCGATGTCGTCCAGATCTACGCGGTGCTGCTGGAGCCCGACGGCACGTTCCGCGGCCACGTCCAGTGCCCGGGCGGCCCCGGGCCCCGGCGGCTGGTGATCCGGGTGGGCACGGACGGCGCCACGCCAGGGTGCGTGCCAGGGCCCATCCCGCCCGGTCGCTGGACGGTGCGGCTCGATCTCGACCGGCACAAGGCGGCGGCGCCGTACAGGCTGACGGTCAGCGCAGCGGCGGCGGGCTCAGTGGTGGCGAGCGCGGCGGCGGGCTCAGCGGCGGCGAGCGCGGCGGCGCGGGTGGAGCCCGACGACGGCAGGGGCGCCGGCGTCGTCGGTGGCCCCCGCTGGTACCGCGGCGAGCTGCACAGCCACTCCATCCACTCCGACGGGCGCCGGCCGGTCGCCGACCTGGCGAAGGCCGCCAAGGAGGCGGGCCTGGACTTCCTCGCCGTCACCGACCACTTCACCGCCGCCCACTGGCAGGACCTCGACGGCGACGACGGCATCGTCCTGCTGCACTCGATGGAGCTCACCAGCCACCGAGGCCACGCCAACCTGCACGGCCTGACCCGCTGGGTGGACACCTACGTGGACCGCCCCGAGCACACCATGGTGCACGTCGCCGACGACGTGCACGAGCAGGGCGGCCTGGTGTGCGTCAATCACGCCTTCAGCGGCGATCAGGCGTGGCGCCGCTTCGACACCCCCTGGGACCGGATCGACCTCATGGAGATCGCCCACCTCCAGCAGGGCGCCAACAACGACGCCCAGATCGGCCTGTGGGACCGCCTGCTGACCGCCGGGCACCGCGTGATCGGCGTGGCGGGCAGCGACTGCCACGACCCGGCCGATCCGGGCCAGGCACTCGGCCAGGTGGTCACGGTGGTGCACGCCGAAGAGGCCGGCGAGCGCGGCATCGTCGAGGCGCTCCGGCGGGGGCGGGTCCGGGTGTGGCGG
>NZ_VCKX01000032.1 GCF_005889725.1 Nonomuraea zeae | reverse complement strand
CGCCCACCCCACCCTCTTCGCCAAGTACGCCGACACGCTGACCGGTCCGGCCGCGGAGATCCGGCTTCCCGCCGGTCTCGACGTGGACTGGGAGGCGGAGCTGGCCGTGGTCGTGGGCGCCGAGATCCGTGGCGCGAGCCGGGCCGAGGCCGCCGCCGCGATCTGGGGATACACGATCGCGAACGACGTGTCGGTGCGTGACTGGCAGCGCAGGACCCTCCAGTGGTTCCAGGGCAAGGCGTGGGACCGCACCACGCCCGTCGGCCCGGTCGTCGTCACCGCGGACGAGCTCGACCCGGCCGCCGGCCTCCAGGTGGTCTGCCGGGTCGACGGCGTGGAACGCCAGCGCGGCGACACCCGCTCGCTCGTCTTCGACGCCGCCGCGCTGGTGGCGTACGTGTCGACGTTCACCCGCCTGAGACCGGGCGACCTGGTGCTGACCGGTACGCCGGGCGGCGTGGGGATGGCGATGACGCCCCCGGCCTACCTCACCGACGGCGCCGTGCTCGAAACCGAGATCTCCGGCATCGGCGTCCTGCGCAACCGGATCGCGTTCACCAAGGAATAGGAGTCGATCATGCAGCCGACAGAGGGAGACCTCGGCAACGCCCACCTCCTGGGCGACAATTCCCAGTACGCCAGCGAGAGCGGGCTGGTCGTCCCGGTCGTCACCAGAGGCGGGCTGGAGTCCGCGCTGACCGGCCAGTCGGAGGGCGCCGCGCGCATCGCGGGCGTGAGCCCCCAGCACACGCCGGCGACCCGGATCTGGTTCGGGAAGGTCAGCAACGAGCCCGGGTACCGCTCGGTCCCGCATCACCACGGAGAGGCCGAGACCGGCGGATACGTCCTGTCCGGCCGGGCGCGCATCTACTTCGGGGAGAAGTACCAGGACTACATCGACATGGAGGAAGGCGACTGGGTGTTCGTGCCGCCGTTCATGCCGCACGTCGAGTGCAACCTGGACCGCAACCGCCCGCTCACCTGGATGACCACCCGCACGCCCGACAACATCGTGGTCAACTTCGCCGACGTCGCGGACGAGGCGCTGAGCGACTGGACGAGCCGGCCGTGACGGCGCCCTCGTCCGAGACGTTCGCGGCGGCCGTCACCCTGAAGGAGGCCGAGCCGGAGCACCACGACGTGGCCTACACCGCGGTGACGCAGCCCTGCCCCTGGCCCAAGTCCTACGGCGGCGACCTGGTGGCCGCGGCCGCGGCCGCGGCGATGCGCACGATCCCCGAGGGCAAGACGCTGCACTCGATGCACTCCTACTTCATGCGCCCGGCCGACATCGGCGCCGAGGTCCGCTACGAGGTGGAGCTGCTGCGCGACGGCCGCGGCTACAGCACGCGGCAGGTCCGCGGCTACCAGAACGGGCGGGCCATCTACGTGGCGCTCGCCTCGTTCGCGGCCGGCGAGCCGGGCGGCGCCTTCGCCGCGGCCCCGCCCGAGGTGCCGGACCCGGGCACGCTGCCGTCCTCGGCCGCCTACCTCGACGGGCGCTCCGGTGGGACGATGACCCCGGAGTCGAAGGCGTACTGGAGCGGTGGACGCAGTTTCGACATGCGGCACGTCCCCGGGCCCGTCTACCTGACCGTCGACGGAGCCGCGGCGCCCCACCAGGCCGTCTGGGTCAAGCCGTTCGACGACCTGCGGCCGGTCGAGGGGCTGACCCGCACGCAGCGCGACCTCGCCGCGCTCTCCTACGTCTGCGACTACACCATCCTCGAACCGGTGCTGCGCGTGCTCGGCCTGCCGTGGGCCCGGCCGGGACTGGTCACCGCGAGCCTGGACCACGCGATGTGGTTCCACCGGACGCCGGGCGAAGGAGTCCTCGGCGACTGGCTGCTCTACGCGCAGGAGGCCGTCTCCGCCGGATCCGGGCGCGGCGTCGGGCTAGGGCGCTTCTTCTCCCGCAGCGGAGAGCACCTGGCCACGGTCGTGCAGGAAGGCATGGTCCGCTCGTCCTGATCATTGGCCCACCCGCTCGTCCTGATCGCCGGACCGCCCGCTCGTCCTGATCACTGGACCGTTCCCATAAACTCCAGCTGGCCGCCCCCGCGGCTCCGGAAGGGCCCCCGATGCAGCTCTCACCCTCCTCCTACACCGACACCTTCGCCCGCGACCACCTGCCGCCGGTCGCGCAATGGCCGCGACTGGAATTCACCACCGATCTCCTCAAATACCCTGACCGCCTCAACGCGGCCGGGGAGATCATCGACGCCTCCATCGCGGCCTTCGGCCCCGATCGGCCGGCGATCCGCACCGACACGGGCGAGATGTGGACCTACGGCGAGCTGCGGCGGCACGCCAACCAGGTCGCCCAGGTGCTCGTCGAGGACCTCGGCCTGGTGCCCGGCAACCGGGTGCTGCTCCGCTCCCACAACAACCCGTGGGCGGTCGCCTGCTGGCTCGGGACGCTCAAGGCCGGCGGCGTCATCGTCACCACGATGTCGGCGCTGCGCGCCCGCGATCTCGCCCCCGTCGTCGCCAAGTCCCGGCCGGCGATCGCGCTGGTCGACCACCGCTACCTGGCGGACGCGGAGGCCGTGCGCGACTCCGGCGCCCGCGACCTGACCGTGGTGCCGTTCGGCGGCCCCGGCGACGACGACCTGATCGCCCGCTGCGCGGCCAAGCCGGGCGAGTTCACCGACGTCCCCACCGCCGCAGACGACGTCGCGCTGTTCGGGCCGACCTCGGGCAGCACGGGCGTGCCCAAGATCACCGTGCACTTCCACCGCGACATCCTGTCCATCGACAACACCTTCGGCCGGGAGATCCTCCGGCTCACGCCCGATGACGTGGTCGCCTGCACGGCCCCCCTGGCGTTCACCTTCGGTCTCGGGATGCTCGTGGTGTTCCCGCTGAGAGCGGGCGCGTGCGCGTTCCTCGTGGAAGGCGCGACGCCGGCGCGGCTCGCGGACCTGGTCGAGGAGCACGGGGTCACGGTGCTGGCCACCGCGCCGACCGCGTACAAGCAGATCCTGAAATCGGGCCGGATCGGCAAGCTGCGCGGGCTGCGCGCGGCGGTGAGCGCCGGCGAGCACATCTCGCGGGACACCTGGGAACAGGTCGAGTCGGCCATCGGGCTCAAGATCATCGACGGCATCGGGGCCACGGAGCTGCTGCACATCTTCATCTCCGCGGCCGGCGACGACATCCGGCCGGGGGCGACGGGCAGGCCGGTTCCCGGCTACCGCGCCACCGTCCTCGGCCCGGACGGCGAGGAGCTGCCCCCTGGGGTGGAGGGCCGGCTGGCCGTGATCGGCCCGATCGGATGCCGCTACCTGGACGACGGCCGGCAGTCGGCGTACGTCGCCGACGGCTGGAACGTCACCGGTGACACCTTCTACCGGGACGAGGACGGCTACTTCTACTACTGCGCGCGTACCGACAACATGATCGTGTCCTCGGGCTACAACATCGGCGGCCCGGAGGTCGAGGCGGCCATCGACACGCACCCGGACGTGGTCGAGTCCGCGGTCGTCGCCGAGCCGGACCCCGAACGTGGGTCGATCGTGTGCGCCTTCGTCGTGCTCAGGGAAGGCGCCGAAGGCGACGCGGCCAAGGCCAAGGAGATCCAGGACTACGTCAAGCGGCAGCTGGCCCCGTACAAGTATCCGCGCGACGTCCGCTTCAGCGCCTCGCTCCCGCGCAACCCCAGCGGGAAGCTGCAGCACTACGTCCTGCGGGAGATCGTCGAAGCGGAGCAGTCCGGTGCCGTCGCGAACCAGTAGTGAGAGGAAGACCCCGTTGAAGATCGCAATCGCCGGCGGCGGCCCCGGTGGTCTCTACTTCGCAGCGTTGATGAAGCAGCTGGACCCGGCCCACGAGATCACCGTCTGGGAGCGCAACGCCCCTGACGACACCTTCGGGTTCGGCGTCGTCTTCTCCGACGAGACGCTGGGCGGCATCGAGAACGCCGACACCGTCATCCACGACCAGATGGCCCGCCGCTTCGCCCGCTGGACCGACATCGACATCGAGTTCAACGGCCACGCCTACACCGTGGGCGGGCAGGGTTTCGCGGCGATGAGCCGCAAGGAGATCCTGCACCTGCTGCAGCAGCGCGCCGCCGACCTGGGCGTGCGCGTCCACTACGAGAGTGAGGCACCGGACGCCGACGAGCTCCGTACGGCCTACGACCTCGTCGTGGCGGCCGACGGCCTCAACTCGCGGATCAGGACCACGTACGCCGACACCTTCGTCCCCTCGCTCGACCACCGGCGCAACAAGTACATCTGGCTGGGCACCGACCTGGTCTTCGAGGCTTTCCAGTTCTTCGTCAAGCAGACGGAGTGGGGCACCATGCAGATCCACGGGTACCCGTACTCCGCGAGCGGCTCGACCTTCATCGTCGAGATGCACGAGGACGTGTGGCGCCGCGCGGGGTTCGACGCGACCGAGGGGGAGTCGTTCCCGCCCGGAGCGTCGGACGAGCACGCGGTCGAGCGGATCAAGGAGATCTTCGCCGGCGAGCTGGCCGGGCACCGGGTGCTCACCAACAACTCCAAGTGGCTCAACTTCACGACCGTGCGCAACGAGCGCTGGTACGACGGCAACGTCGTCCTGCTCGGGGACGCCGCGCACACCGCGCACTTCTCCATCGGGTCGGGCACGAAGCTCGCGATGGAGGACGCCCTGGCGCTGGCGGCTTGCCTGCACGAGCACCCGTCGCTCGGGGCGGCGCTGGAGGCGTACCAGTCGGAGCGGAAGCCGGTGGTGGAGTCCACCCAGCGCGCGGCGCAGGCCTCGCTGGAGTGGTTCGAGAACATCGGGATGTACGCCGGCCAGGATCCCGTCCAGTTCTGCTTCAACCTGCTGACCCGGTCGCGGCGGATCACCTTCGAGAACCTCAAGGAGCGCGACCCGGAGTTCGCCCGGCACGTCGAGGCGGCGTTCGCCGCGGCGGCCGGGGCCGAGGAGGTCGCACCCGCGATGTTCCAGCCGGTCGACATCGGGCCGCTCCGGCTGAAGAACCGGGTGATCGTGTCGCCGATGGACATGTACTCGGCGGAGGAGGGCGTGCCCGACGACTTCCACCTGGTGCACCTGGGCTCCAAGGCGCTGGGCGGCGCCGGGCTCGTGATGACCGAGATGGTGTGCGTCTCGCCCGAGGGGCGCATCACGCCCGGCTGCACCGGCCTGTGGAACGACGCGCAGCGGGACGCCTACCGCCGGGTGACCGACTTCGTGCACACCCGGACCACGGCGAAGATCGGGCTCCAGCTCGGCCACTCGGGGCGCAAGGGCTCCACCCGGCTGATGTGGGACGGCATCGACCGGCCGCTCGCCGAGGACAACTGGGAGGTCATCGGCCCGTCCGCGCTGCCGTACGGGAAGGAGTGCCACCTGCCTCGCGAGGCCGGGCGGGACGACCTGGACAAGGTGGTGGCCGACTTCGTCGCCGCCGCGCGGCGCGGGGTCGCGGCCGGCTTCGACCTCATCGAGATCCACGCCGCGCACGGCTACCTCCTTTCCTCCTTCCTGTCGCCGGTGGCCAACAAGCGGACCGACGCCTACGGCGGTTCGGCCGCCAACCGGCTGCGCTTCCCCCTGGAGGTCTTCGACGCCGTACGCGCGGCCGTACCCGAGGAGATCCCGGTCACGGTCCGCATCTCGGCGACCGACTGGGTGCCGGACGGCAACACCGCGCAGGACGCGATCGACATCGCCCGGGCCTTCGTCGAGCACGGGGCCGCGGCCATCGACGTGTCGTCGGGACAGGTGATCCAGGAGGAGCAGCCGGCCTTCGGGCGCTCCTACCAGACGCCGTTCGCCGACCAGATCCGCCGGCACGTCGCGGAGCCGGCCGGGGTGAAGGTCATCGCCGTGGGCGCCATCTCCTCCTACGACGACGTGAACTCCATCCTGCTGGCGGGGCGGGCGGACCTGTGCGCCCTCGGGCGGACCCACCTGTACGACCCCCAGTGGACCCTGCACGCGGCGGCCGAGCAGGAGTACCGAGGCGAAGGCGCCGACTGGCCGGTCCAGTTCGGCGCGGGCAGGCGGAAGCCGCCGACCTCGCGTACCGACAAGATCCCGCCGCGCCTCGCGCTCCTGCGGCGTGGAGCGGACCGGCACCTCCATGTCCGGTGGACCCCTGGGCGGACGCGTGACCTTGTCTCCTGACCAGCTGGCTCGCCCGCACACTCCGTGCGGGGTCCACCGCACGCGGGTGGAGTGGATCGACACCGACGCGGCCGGCATCTACCACAACTCCGCGGTCATCCGCTATGTCGAGGCCGCGGAGGCCGAGCTCATGCGGGCGCACGGGCTGCTCGACTACTTCCCCCGCGCGCCCCGGGTCCGTTACGAGGTCGACTTCGCCGCGCCACTCCGGTTCGGGCAGGAGGTGACGACGGTCGTCCGGATCGAGCGGATCGGGACCACGTCGATGTCGTTCGCCTTCGAGGTGTGGGGGGAGGAGCTGCCCCAGCGCCCGCGGGTGCGGGCCGCGTCCGGACGGTATGTCACCGTGCACGTCGGCAGCGGGCACGACGGGGATGCCGCCGCCCGCAGCGCCCCATGGCCGGCCGCATGGGTGGAGGCACTGACGCGACACCCGCACTCCTAGAACGGCCGGTTCCCCGCACCTCACTTTGGCCATCGCGGCTCTCGTCTTCCGGCGAGGGCCGCGGCCGAGTCGGTCGCCGGACGGCCTGCGCCCGTCGCGTGCTGCGCCCGTCGCGTGCTGCGCCCGTCGCGCGCTGGGCCCGTTGCGCGCTGCGCCAACGACACGGGCGATCCGGCGTCGCAGACTGCCTCTCAACGTGATGCGCACCGCCACCACCGCCTCGGCCTCCCGCCGGACGATCGAGACGCCCGCCGAGGTCTGCGCCCGGGTTCCAAGGTCGAGCGCCAGGTCTCGTGTCGCGTACTCGCTCGACACCGCCGGCAACGCCCACGCGGTGACGTTCACGACCGAGGACGCGGGCACGCGCGACCGCCGGCTCCGGTGGCGGGCACGAGCAGATCGGGTGCCGGCGTCTCCCAGGCCCGGCCCGACATCTCTGGCATAGCATTCCCGTCATGGACGGACTGCTCGACCTGCCCGTCGAGGCGGGAGCGCGGGCATGACCGGTCCGGCCTCGCACCCGGGGCTGGCCGGCGGTCCGATCTTCCTGGACTACAACGCCACCACCCCCGTCGACCCGCGGGTGACCGAGGCGATGCTGCCGCACCTGACGGACCACTTCGGCAACCCCTCCAGCAGCCACCTCTACGGCGAGCGGCCCCGCGCCGCACTGGAGCGGGCCCGAGGTCAGGTCGCCGCCCTGATCGGCGCCCGCCCACGCGAGGTCGTGTTCACCGCCTCCGGCTCGGAGGCCGACCTGCTCGCCCTGCGCGGCGCGGTCATCGCCTCGGGCCGCCCCCGCCCGCACGTGATCACCCAGGCCACCGAGCACCCGGCCGTGCTCCAGACCTGCCAAGCGCTCGAACGCCTGCACGATGCCCACGTGACGGTGCTGCCCGTCGGCGGCGACGGGCTGGTGGACCCGGCCGCGCTGGCCGCCGCCCTGGACGAGGACACGGTGCTGGTGTCGGTCATGGCCGCCAACAACGAGACCGGCGCCCTGCAGCCGATCGCCGACCTTGCCGCCCTCGCCCACGAGCATGGCGCGCTGCTGCACTGTGACGCCGCCCAGGCCGCCGGGAAGATCGGCGTCGACGTCGAGGCGCTGGGCGTGGATCTGCTCACCGTGGTCGGGCACAAGATGTACGCACCCAAGGGCGCGGCCGCACTATACGTACGAGACGGCGTCGCCCTGGAGCCGGTCGTCTACGGCGGCGGCCAGGAAGGGGGCCTGCGCGCAGGCACGGAGAACGCCGCCCTGGCCGTGGCCCTCGGCACCGCCGCCGACCTCGCCGCCCGCGACCTGGGCCGCGACCTCGTCGGCGACCTGGCCCGCGACCTGGCCCGCGACCTGGCCCCCGACCTCGCCCGCGACCTCGTCGGCGGCGAGCCGGCCCGCCTGACCGCCCTGCGAGACGACCTCTGGCAAAGGCTCGCCGAGGGCCTGCCCGGCCGGGTGCACCTCAACGGACCCGGCGAGCGGCGGCTGCCGAACACGCTGAACGTCAGCATCGACGGCATACTCGGCCACGAGCTGCTCGCGGCTACCCCGCAGATCGCGGCCTCCACCGGATCGGCCTGCCACAGCGGCCGCCACACCCCCTCCCCAGTGCTGACCGCCATGGGGCTGACCGCCGACCGCGCACTGAGCGCGGTACGGCTGTCGCTGGGGCGCTGGAGCACGCCCGCGGACATCGAGACGGCGGCGACCGCGCTGATCCAGGCGGCAACCGCCTGACGTGTCGGCGGGGGACGGCCTGACCCTGGCCGCCGACGACGGGGTGGGGCCGCGTATGGGACCTGCCCTGCCAAAATCTCGTCCAGATCACGGTCGACACGGACGGCGATCGCGGCGACGACGTCGGTGTGGTCGTCGCCGCCAGCGAACATCCCTTCTGAGCGCCGGACCAGCGGGCATGGGTCGAGGCGGGGATTTGCGGGCGGGCTCGTGGCTGCGTACAAGCGCCGGCACGGACGTGCAGGTGAGCGCCATCGTCAGGAGCTCAGGCATCGACCAGCATGTCTACAACCTCGATGTCGCCGGTGCCTCCACCTACCACGTGGCCCTGGGAAGCGCCGACGTACTCGTTCACAACGACGATCTCTGCGGCATCGACAACCTCGCCCATGGCAAGATGCTGGACCACACCATCGATACACCTCAGGGCAAGCTCGAGATCTTGGCGATGGTGAGCATTGAAGACGGGCAGGAGGCCTTGTCGGACATCGCGATTTTCGGCACGACGATGAAATGTCACGCGGATTGCGCGGGTCGGGAGGCACGGCCATTTTGCTCCGTGAAGTGCGCAGGGTCCTTCTCCCGGCTCTGGGCGCTCAGGGGTTCTAGGCCCTGCGTATCAGCGGAATACGCGTCACCGGCCCGATCGGACACCGGCCGGATCTCCACTTCAAGGTGCCGGGCGCAGACAGCTAGGCGAAGAGAATGCTCTCCAAGGAACAGCATGCCGAATTCCTCGCGAACGCGAAAAGGGAATTGGACGCGGGCGTCGATGTCGACGTGCTGATCGAGTCCATGAAAACGAATGGGTTCACGCCGGTCGACTGCATCCGCGCGATCATCGACCTGGTGGGCTGCTCGCTGGCGGAGGCGACGGAGACGATCGCCTCCAGCCCGGCGTGGCGCGAATTGCACAGACGGGCCCGAGGCGGAACCGCCCTCTGACCGAGGCCGCACCGCCACTCGGTTTCACGACGAGGGTTCGCCGGTAGGCACGAGATCAACGATGAGAACGATCCGCGAGCAGGGCCCTCCAAAGCCCACGCGTGCGCCACGTCTCCGTCAGCTGATGCGTGTCATCGCTGCTCGCCACCCTGGTTAACCCATTGGCCAGCGCGTTCACCGCCATCAACACCCGGCTGATCCGATCCGCCACATAGGCGGACGTCGGAGCTGGGGCGGGAGCTCATGAGTCGTCACCGTGCGAGCCTTCATAAGACGGCGTGGGCACGCTCTGTCCCCAACACACGGGCGCGAGCGGTACGCCCACCGGTCTTGGAATCGCGGCCAGTTCACGAGCTTTGGTGCTTGGCCGGGAGGACGATTACCAGGAGGCCGTCGAGCACCTTTCGTCCAGCGCGCTCGTGCCCTACCTCGTCATAGCCCACTCCTGTACGGCGCATGGCTGCGCCGCAGTCGCCCGCCCGGCAACCAGCTCACCCCCACGAGGAACGTCGCGCGACTGGCCGCCACCGGAGCCACCTCCAATGAGATCGCCACGCGACTGTTCCTCAGCCCGCGCACGGTGGCTGCGGAACGTGTTACGCAGGCTGGAGGTCCGCTCCCGGCGGCATCTGCATGGATGCCTGGGTCCGGACCTTTCCGCATCGTATTTGCATTGAAGAGGGGGCCGGTTGGTCACCGGCGGCCGTCCGGGATGGTGATCAGCCCGCCTTCGTAGGCCGCGATAACGAGCTGAGCTCGGTCGCGGGCGTGCAGTTTGGCCAGGAGACGGCTGATGTGCGTCTTGACCGTGCCCACGGTGAGATGGAGGTGCTCGGCGATCTCGGAGTTGGACTTTCCCTGGCCGATGTGGGTGAGCACCTCGCGCTCGCGCTGGGTGATGGTGCCGAGGTCTCGCACGACCGGAGTGGGGTGCGGGCTGCGCAGGAAGTCGGCGATGAGCCGGCGGGTGACGGTGGGTGCGAGCAGCGCTTCGCCGGAGGCGACGACGTGGATGGCGGCCAGGAGCTCGGTCGCCGTGGCGCTCTTGAGCAGGAAGCCGCTCGCGCCGGCCCTGAGCGACGCGTAGACGTATTCGTCCTGATCGAACGTGGTGAGGATCAGTACGCGGGTGCCGGCATTGGCGGGGTCGGCGCAGATGCGTCTGCTTGCCTCGATGCCGTCCATTTCCGGCATCCGCACGTCCATGAGGACGACGTCCGGTCGCTGCCGGCCGGTCAGGAGCACGGCTTCGGTGCCGGTGCCCGCCTCGCCCACGGTGGTCAGCCCCGGTGCGCTGTCGATGAGGACCTTGAGGCTGTCGCGTACCAGGACCTGGTCCTCGGCGAGCAGGACCCGGATGGGCGGAGGCGGATCGTGCCGAGGTTGATCGTGCGGGGGTGGATTGTGCGGAGACCGATCGTGCGGAGACGGATCGTGCGGGGTGGTGTCGGGGGTCATGGCATTGCGCCGTTCGGGTCGTAGGGCAGCCGGGCCGCCACGCGAAAGCCTCCTTCGGGCCGGGATCCCGCGCTGAACGTACCGCCGTACAGCTTGGCCCGTTCGCGCATGCCGATCAGGCCGTGTCCGTTGCGGTCCGCTCGCGGCGGCCGGCCGTGGCGAGGACCGTCGTCTACGACCTCGATCACGGCTGCCCGCCCGTCGATGTCCACGGTGACCGAGCAGCGGGTGGGCCCCGCGTGGGTGATGACGTTGGTCAGGGCCTGTTGCACGATCCGGTAGACCGACACCGCGACCGCGGGAGGCGGCGCAGCCTCCTCGCGGACGGTCAGGTCCACCTCGATCCCCGCCGAGCGGGCGTCGGAAGCCAGCTCGGGCAGGTCGGCCATGCCGGGAACGGGCACATTGGCCTCCTGCAGATCGCCGTCGGACCGCAGGAGGCCGAGCACTCGGTGGATCTCGGTGAGCGTGCTGCGGCTGGTCTGCTCGATGACGGTGAGCGCGGCGCGTACCTCCTGCGGGCGGGCGTCGGCGACATGGTTGGCCACGGTGGCCTTGACCGCGATCAGGCTCATGCTGTGGCCGATCACGTCGTGCAGCTCGCGGGCGATGCGCCGGCGCTCGTCGGCCACCGCGGCCTCGGAGAGGTGGCGGACGAGGCGGGCGGTCGTGTCCCGCTTCCAGCGGACGGCCGTCCCGACGGCCCATCCGGTGGCCAGGAGCAGGCAGATCGCACCGATCTCCACCGGCCAGTGCGGCGGTAGCTCGCTGGGGGTGGCCGCGGGGGTGAGGCCGGGGAGCACCTTGTCGTAGAAGATCAGGATCGCCGACACCGCGGCGGCCGCGCAGGCCGCCAGGCCCGCCGCCGACCACGCGGCCGAGGCGGTGGCGGCCGCCGTGTACAGCACCAGCACGGTCGGCACGAAAGTCAGCCAGATCATGCCCGCCGCGACGGCACCGGCCACGGTCGCCAGCACGGCTGCGGCGCACGCGAGAGCGAGCATGACCCGCGGCCGGCACCGCCGGACGGCGACCGGGAAGCTCACCACGGCCGCCACCGGCCAGGCCGACCAGGCGGGCCATGGCGACGACGGCCCCGGCGGATCGACGATGGCGTAGCCGATGAGCAGCGCCACGATGATCGCCACTGCCGCGTCGGCAACGCCCTTGCCGTCGAGCCGCCGAGCCCACTTCATGGCAAGAAGTTATCGCCTCGCTTGATCACCGGCATCAGACCACGGTTAGACATCCGCGTTCGACTGAGGTCGTACGGCCTGGTCGGGGTCTGCCGCCAAGATGCGACCCGAGCCAGACGCGCCGCCCTCGTCCCGTCCAGCACCATGCTGATGCGCCCAGCACCATGCTGGTGCGTCCGGCACACCATGCCGCGTCCGGCACACCGTGCCGCGCCGCGCCATGCCGTGCGGTGCCGTGCCGCGACGGCGCCGGCAAGCCCAGCACTAACCGACAGGTCGGCACCGACAAGCCAGCACCTACAAGCCGACACCGAACAGACGGGCGGGAACTCATGCGTATTGATCTCGGCGGGCGAATCACGCGATGGCGACAAGCCGCCGCCGACCGGCAAGCCGCCAACACCGCGGCCAACCTGGGCCGGCAACCCCCGTTCCCCGGACGATGGGTGAGCGCCGTCTCCCTGATCGGCGGCCCAGCCCTGATCATGACCGGGACCATCCTCCGCTCCCCGTTCTACTACTTCGTCCCTTATCAACTCGTCGCCTACACCCAGCACCCCACCCTCATCACCGCCGCCTACGTCTGCTTCGCCGCCGGTTTCATCCTGCTGTGGCCGGCGGTCATGACGCTGGCGCAGCGGATCGCCGTCACCAGCCCGCTGTGGGGACTGTGGGGCGGCTGCCTGGTGATCGTCGGCCTGTTCACCCGAACCTTCCAGTTCGGCACCGATCACCTGGCCTTCCACCTGACCGACAGCCTCGGCCTGCAGACGATGCTCAACGGCATCGACGGCTACTACACGGCATGGCGGGACACGGTCTGGCATCCGTTCAGGGCCATTTCCGGACCGGCCTTCTTCGGCTGGGTCGTGCTGGCCGTCGGCGCCTACCGCTCCGGCGCCCTGGGGCTGGGCCGCTCGATCGCGCTCGGCCTGATGTCGGCGCTCGCGCTCGGGACGCTCAAAGGCACCGAACCGCAGTCCTTCATCGCCGTCGGCGGCCTATGCCTCGCCTTCATCCCCCTGGGCATCTCGCTGCTGCGCGGCGGCCCCCCGCCGACCAGGCGCGCCATGGTCTGGATCGTCGTGCTCATCGCCGTGCACGTCCTCATGACGGCCTTCGGCCCGAGAGGCTGACGGCTGCGGCGACCGGTTCTCATGAAGTTCTCAGGCGAAGTTTGTAGCACTTTCGACTGGGATTTATGACTATGGGGCAATGGAGCGCGTGCCGCAGGACGCCGGTGCGGCCGAGGCTCAGGAAGCTCAGGGAGCCGTGGCCGGGAGCAAGGCTCGGCGCTTCGTCGCCGGTGGTGGCGCGCTCGTCGTCGTGGCGGCGCTGGCGTACTGGCTGGGGAGCAGCGGCGGGAGCGGCGGAGCGGCCGCGCCCAGACCGAGCCCGACACCGACGCCCAGCGCGACGCTCACCGTGCCCGACGTCTTCAAGAGGGTCGGGCCGTCGGTGGTGGTCATCCAGGCCGGGAAGTCGTTCGGGACCGGGGTGATCGCGGCCGAGGACGGCACGATCCTGACCGCGCACCACGTCATCAAAGGCACGAAGAACGTGAACCTCACGTTCGCCGACGGCACCAAGGCGAAGGCCGTGGTCTCGTCGTCGAACCCGAAACGCGACGTCGCGACGCTCAAGCCCGCGAAGCTGCCGGAGATCCTCGTCCCGGCGACGCTCGGCGGCGGCGTGGCCGTGGGCGCGCCCGTCGTGGCGATCGGCAACCCGCTGGGACTGACCTACAGCGTCTCCACCGGCGTCGTGTCGGGCCTGAACCGGACCGCCGACCGGACCTCCAAGGACGGCGACCTGGGCGGGCTCATCCAGTTCGACGCCTCCGTGAACCCGGGCAGCTCCGGCGGTCCGCTCCTGGACGCTCGCGGCCTGGTCATCGGCATCGTCGTCTCGATCGCCGACCCGGGAGGCGACGAGGCGTTCGCCGGCATCGCGTTCGCGGTGCCGATCGGCGTGGCCCTGGGCGGTGCCGAAGGCGACGGCCCGCCGGGCGATGGACCCCTGATTTGACCGACGAGAAGGAAGTCCACATGACCCCGACCAAGTCCCCCGAGTCGGCTCATCCGCTCGAACAGGTGCTGTTCGAGGTCAAACGCACGATCGTCGGTCAGGACATCCTGCTGGAGCGCATGGCCGTCGCGCTGATCGCCGACGGCCACCTGCTCGTCGAGGGCGTGCCGGGCCTGGCCAAGACGCTCGCGGTGCGGTCGCTGGCCGCCGCGATCGCCGGGAGTTTCCAGCGCGTCCAGTTCACCCCCGACCTGGTTCCGGCCGACCTCGTGGGCACGCGGGTCTACCACCAGCACTCCGGGGAGTTCAAGACCGAGCTCGGCCCGGTGTTCGCGAACCTGCTGCTGGCCGACGAGATCAACCGCGCCCCCGCCAAGGTGCAGAGCGCCCTGCTGGAGGTGATGCAGGAGCATCAGGTGACCATCGGACGCGAGACGTTCCGGGTGCCCGAGCCGTTCCTGGTCATGGCGACGGAGAACCCGATCGAGTCGGAGGGCACCTACCCGCTGCCCGAGGCGCAGGTCGACCGTTTCATGATGAAGGTGGTCGTCGACTATCCGTCGCAGGCCGAGGAGCAGGCGATCGTCGCCAGGGCGCTGCGTCCGCCGGAGTCGCCGCAGCCGATGGTGACGGCCGAGGGCCTGATCGCGATGCGGGCCCGCGCTCGGGAGGTGTACGTCGATCCGGCGATCGTCGACTACGCGGTCCGGCTGGTCACCGTGACCCGTTCTCCCGCGACGGCCGGGCTCGGCGAGCTGGAACGATATGTCACCTACGGGGCCAGCCCGCGGGCGTCCATCGCGCTCGTCACGGGCGCCCGGGCGCTGGCGTTCCTGCGCGGACGCGACTACGTCCTGCCGCACGACCTGTCCGAGCTCGCGCTCGACGTGCTGCGCCACCGCCTCGTGCTCTCGTACGAGGCCCTCGCGGACGACATCGACCCCGACACGATCATCAGCAGGGTGCTCGGGGCCGTCCGGGCGCCCGACGTCGTCCTGCAGAACCGCTGAGCCGGCATGACCACCGCCCCCGAGAGGCTCCTGCTCCGCCTGGAGTGGAAGGTCGTCCGCAGGCTGGACGGCCGGCTCCAGGGCGCCCACCGCACCGTGCACCGCGGCTCCGGGATCGACTTCACCGGGTTGCGCCCCTACAGCGACGGCGACGACGCCCGGCACATCGACTGGAATGTGACCGCGCGCCTGGACGAGCCGCACCTGCGCGTGTTCACCGAGGACCGCGAGCTGACGGTGTGGCTCGTGCTCGACCGCTCGGCGTCGATGGCGGCCGGCCGGCCGGGGCGCGGCAAGCACGACGTGCTCGCCGAGCTCGCGCTCACCCTCGCCCGGCTGTTCGGGCGGGGCGGCAACCGGGTCGGCGCCCTGCTGTTCGACAGCGGGATGCTGCGCGTCGTGCCGCCCGGCACCTCCAGGCGGCACGCGCTGCGGATCGGCGCGGAGCTGGAACGCACCGCCGAGGCGCGCGGCGGCGCCACCACCGACCTGGCGGAGATGCTCGACGCGGCCGGACGGCTCGCGCGCCGCCGCGCGCTCGTCGTCGTGCTGTCGGACTTCATCGGCGACGGCGACTGGGAACGCTCGCTCCAGCGCCTGGCCCGGCGGCACGAGGTGGTCGCCCTGCGCATCGTGGACACCGCCGACGACGTGCTGCCCGAAGCCGGGCTGATCGTGGTCGAGGACGCCGAGACCGGCGAGCAGCTCGTCGTCGACTCCGCCGACCCGCTGTTACGGGTACGCTTCCGCGCCGCCGTCGACGAACGCGAGGCCCGGGTCACGGCGGGCATGCGCCGGGCCGGGGTGCCCGTACACCGCATCGACACCGACCGCGATCTGGCCGAGGCGCTCGTCGAGGTCGTCGCCCGAACCCGGGACCGGTCGCCATGACCGAGGTCGCCGAGGCCGATGGAGGAGGCCTCATGACGCTGAACTCGCCGCTCCTGCTGGTCGCCGGACTGCTCGTCACGGCGGCGCTCGCCTGGGCGGCCGTCGTCTCGGCCCGCCGCCGGGCCGCCGCGCTCACCGCGGCCGGCGTCGCCGTGCCGGGGGGACGCGGGGCGTACTTCGGAGTCGGCCTGACGATCGCCGGCGTCGGGGTGCTCGCGATCGCCACCGCCGGGCCGGCGGCCATGGTCCCGGTCCCGCGGACCGCGGGCACCGTCATCCTCGCGATCGACGTCTCCAACAGCATGGGGGCGGACGACGTCGCGCCCACCCGGCTGGCGGCCGCGCAGCGGGCGGCCCGCGCGTTCGTGGCGGCGCAGCCCGACAGCGTGGACATCGGAGTCGTCGCGTTCGAACGGGGCGCGCTCACCACCGCACGGCCCGACGCCGACCACTCCGTCGCGCTCAAGGCCATCGACCGGCTGAAGATCACCGGCGGCACCTCGCTGGAGACGGCCATCACGGCCTCCCTGTCGGCGATCATCGGCAAGCCGGTGGCCTTCGGCCGCGACGGCACCACGCCCGACATCGGCTACTGGCCGTCGGCGACGATCGTGATCTTCTCCGACGGCCAGAACCAGGGCCCGGACGTCGAACGCGCCGCCACCTTGGCCCAGCAGGCGAACGTCCACATCCACACCGTCGGGGTCGGCACCACGGCCGGGGCGACAGTGAAGGTCGACGGCTACCACCTGCAGACCTCGCTCGAAGAGGACACCCTCACCTTGATCGCGCAGACCACCGGCGGCGGCTACCACCCCGCCTCCGACACCGCGCGGCTCGACGGGATCGCCGACACGATCGACCTGCGGCTCACCGTCTCCGACGAGCCGCTGCCCCTCGCCGGCGGGCTGATCGGGCTCGCTCTCGCGCTGCTCGCTGGGGGAGCGGCGCTCACCGTGCTCCGGTCTGGACGGGTGATCTGAATGTCGTTGTCATGGCCGTGGGCGCTGCTGACAGTCCTGATCATCCCGCTGATCTTCGCCATCCGCTGGTGGGCGCTGCGCCGCCGCCGGCGGGCCGCCGTCCGCGTCACCTCGATCGCGCTCGTACGCAGCGCGCTGCCCGGCCGTACGCGCTGGACGCGGAAGATCCCCGCGGCCCTGTTCATCGCCGGACTGGCGTTGCTCGCGGTCGGGGCCGCGCGCCCGCAGGCGTCGGTACCGGTGCCGCAGACGTCGGCGACGATCCTGCTCGCGCTCGACACCTCCGGCTCCATGTGCTCCACGGACGTCGACCCCAACCGCCTGACCGCCGCGAAGAAGGCCGCCACGGAGTTCATCGAGTCGCAGCGCGGCGGGCCGCGCATCGGCCTGGTCACGTTCGCGGGCACCGCGGGCCTGCTCGTCCCGCCCACCGACGACACCGACTCGCTGACCAAAGCGCTGGAGAACCTCACCGTGTCCCGCGGCACCGCGATCGGGCAGGCGATGCTCGCCTCGATCGACGCGATCGCCGAGGTGGATCCGTCGGTCGCCCCCACGGGCGCGAATCCCCCGGAGGGCGGCGAGGGCTACGCCGGCGCCGCGATCGTCGTGCTCACCGACGGCGCCAACACCCAGGGAGTCGATCCGCAGATCGCCGCGCAGGAGGCGGCCCTGCGCCGCGTCCGCGTCTTCCCGATCGGCTTCGGCACCACGAACCCGGCCCCGATGGTCTGCGACAACTCCCAGTTCGACGGCCGCGGCTTCGGCGGGTGGGGCGGCGGGTTCGGGGGCCGCGGTGGGTTCGACCGGGGCCGCAACCCCCGTACCATCGACGAGCCCGCACTCAAGCAGATCGCCCAGACCACCGGCGGCTCCTACCACCGCGCCGAGAACGCCGACGAGCTCCAGAGCGCACTCAATGCCCTGCCCGGCAGCTTCACCGTCGTCCGCCAGAAGATCGACACGGCCGCCATCTTCGCCGCCGGGGGCGCCGTCCTCATCATCGTGGCGCTGTCACTCTCCCTCTGGTGGAACCGCCCCCGGACCCCGGCCCGCTGACCATCGGCCGCCATCGGCCGGTCAGCTGCCGGCCGGGACGGTCAGAGAGAGCTGCGGGGACAGGGCGCGGAGGAAGTCCGGGGCGTCGAAGACCGCGCCCGCGGAGGCGACGCCGGTGGTCCTGGTCCGGCCGGTGAGGATGCGCTCGACGGCCTCCACCGCGAGCGGCGCGCTGATGGCGTAGATGTCCTGACCGGCGGCGGACACGCGCCGCTCCGCGCCGCCGGAGCGGACGAGGACGTCGACGACGAAGGTCTGCGCGGAACGGCCGCGCTCATCGACGGCGGCCGGCGCCTGCGCGTCAGGAGCGAACAGGTCCGCGGCCGCGTTGGCGCTCATGTACGTGCGCACCTCCGGGACGGCCAGATGGCTGGGAACGGTGACGACGTCGGCCATGGTGAACTCGCCGATGACGCTCTGGGGGCCGAGCGGGGCCGGGAAGGGCCACTCCAGGGTCGGCAGAGCGTCGTCGTGGTACTCCAGCCGGCCATCGGTGAAGCGGACCCGGCGGCCACCCCGCCGCTGCCCCGAGACCGCGCCCGCCGCCCGCGTCCCGGCGGTAGGGTGCCAGCTGCTCAGGCCGTAGGCGACGTGCACCTCGTCCGCCGCCGTCCAGTCGCCCATCGCGGTGGTGACCAGCAGGTCGCCGAGCCCGCCGTAGAAGGCCATCGCCGGGACGACCAGGGTGCCCGCGGCACGGGCGCGCTCCGCGAAGTGCTCGAACGTGTCGGCGTTCGCCTCGATCTCGGCCGCCACGTCGACGTACGGGATGCCGGCCCGCAACGCCGCCTCGACCAGCGGGGCGGCGGTCGTGGCGAAGGGCCCGGCGCAGTTGATCACGGCGGCCGATCCGCTCAGCGCGCGGTCGAGCGAGCCCGGATCATCGACCGACGCCTGCCGCGCCTCCAGCCCCGGGTGGGCCTCCACCAGCGTGCGCAACTTGTCCTGGTCCCGGCCGAGGAGCACCGGTACGTACCCGCGCTCAAGCAACTCCGCCACCACGAACCGCCCGGTGTGCCCGTACGCGCCGAACACCGCCACATTCCGACCCGATCCCATGCCCGCTCCCACGTGCTCGAACTGATTTCAGTGCTTGAATCCTGTCCCGTCGGCCCATCGATGCCCAGTGTCCGGAACGACACGACCCGTACAATTCCCGACATGAGCTCTTTCCCGCGCTCCGTCGCGGTCGCCGCCACCGACGGGATGCTGCACTTCGAGCTGGCCCTGGCGTACGAGGTCTTCGGCTCAGCCCCGGAAGCCGTGCCAGGCCCCTGGTACGACGTCAAGGTGTGCGGCACGCACGCCGTCCGGGCCGGCCGGTTCATGGTGGAGCCGGACTGCGGGCTCGACCGGCTGGCGGACGCCGACACCGTGATCGTCCCCGCCCTCACGGACGTCGAGATGGACCCGCCGGCCGACGTGGTCGAGGCGGTGCGCGCGGCCCACGAGTCGGGCGCGCGGGTGGTCTCCCTGTGCACGGGCGTGTTCGTGCTCGCCGCCGCCGGCCTGCTGGACGGGCTGCGCGCGACCACGCACTGGGCCCACACCGAGGCACTGGCCGCGCGCTATCCCCGGGTGGAGGTGGACCCGGACGTGCTCTACGTCGACAACGGCAGCGTGCTCACCTCCGCGGGCAAGGCCGCGGCGATGGACCTGTGCCTGCACCTGGTCCGCCGCGACCACGGCTCGGCGATCGCCAACGTGGTCGCCCGCCGCCTCGTCGTGCCGCCCCACCGGGCCGGCGGCCAGGCCCAGTTCGTCACCACCCCGGTGCCCGCCCAGGACGGCCACCCCCTGTCCGGCCTGCTGCCCTGGGTGATGGAGCGACTGGACCAGCCGCTCACCGTGGAGGACCTGGCCCGCCAGGCGAACATGAGCTCCCGCCACCTGGCCCGCCACTTCCGCGCGGTGACCGGCACCACCCCGCTGCAGTGGCTGCTGACGCAGCGGATCCGTCGCGCGCAGGAGCTGCTGGAGAGCACGGACGACAGCGTGGACCTCATCGCTTCGGCGGCGGGGATGGGGACGGCGACGACGCTGCGCCGCCACTTCCACCGCACGATCGGCGTCCCGCCGGACGCCTACCGCCGTACGTTCCGGGCTTGAGGCTCTGGTCGCTCCGCCCGCCCACGCCGATCCGAGCCCCCAGCTCACGGCGCCGCGGCGCCGGCGTGGCGTTGCCGCTCAGTCAACGACATACCGCCGCTGCCTAGGTTTCTCTCAGCATGGAAGTCGCTCTATTACAGGGCTCCACCGTCTCGGAACTGCGGGACGAGTTCGCGAAAGGAACCGAGTGTTCAGATCCCTCCGGTCTCGTGCTGCCGTCACGACCGCAGCCGTGATCATCGCGACCGGCCTGCCCACCGGCACGCATCCTGCGACGGCCGCCGCCTACGCGACGGCCGCCTGCGACCCCGCAGGTCAGACCGCGGCCGACGAGGCTGTGGCCGCGCAGCTCAACGCCACGCTCAGCGGCGCGATGCGCGGTTCCATGGACGCCTATCGCGTCTCCTGCGCCCGCATGGTGATCAAGGCTGTGGCGCAGCGCGGGAATCCGGAGCGGGCGCCGTGATCGCGCTCACCACGGCCATCGTGGACAGCGGGATCCAGAACGTCAGCGAGGAGCTCGATCGGGCCGGCCTGGGGCTCTTCCAGATGGGGGCCGCCTGGGGGAGCAGCACGCAGCGTCTCGACGCGACGTGGGCGGCCAACGCGTTCCTCGACAAGATGATCAGCCTCTACCCCGACCGCGCCTGGGTCACCGCGCCGATCGGCGAGGTCTGCCAGGCCGTCCAGGTCTCGGACTCCACTGACCGCTACCAGGCGCAGGCCGCCGACGCGCAGGTCATCGTCAACACCGTCTGGCCGTACGTCAAGGGGCCGAAGGGCGTGCCTCGGTGTTCGGGGTGCTGCCGAACGGGCGGCTGACGTACACGGCGATCGACGCGGCGTCCGGGCAGCGGACGGCGGGTCCGGCCTTCTCGAACGGGACGCTGGGCTTCACGCCGAAGGCGATGGCGACGCTGAACGCCAACACGCTGCTGGTGACCGAGAACGGCACGGCGGGCAAGCTCTACCGGGTCGACGTGCACAACGTGACGGGCCCCGTCGAGTTCGGGAGGCCGGTCTATCTCGGCAGTGGCTACACCCACGACCTGCTGGCCTACGACGGCAGGTTCCTGTTCGGGATCGCCGGGGGTGCCCTGCGCCGGTACATCATCACGGTGGCGAAGCCGGCCCTGGCTGACGTCACGGGCAACACGCTCATCGGGACCGGCTTCACCCTGAAGACGCTCACCACGACCGGCCTGGGGTGGATCCTGGGGACGACCGCCGCCGGCGCGCTGATCTCCTACAAGATCAGCGGGGCGGATCTCTGGCGGCGCTACCAGCTGCGCGACACTTCCTGGCAGGACTTGGACCACCTGCTGTCGCCGGGTGCGGGTGTCTACTACGGTCGCAAGGCCGACAGGTCGCTGTCTCGCTACTTCGACATCAACCCTTACGACGGCCAGGCCGCGGACGTGTCCGAGCAGAGCACGGTCGACACCGCCGGCTGGGCTCAGACTCTGCTGTCCGCCCAGCCCGGCACCGTCACCCGGTAACCCGGACCTACGCTGACCGGCTCAGCTCCCGGTCACGATCGCGCTCCGGCCGCACCGGCGCCATCCGCTCGTGGAATCCGCCGTCCGGGGACCGGGTGATGATCCCGGTCTCCACGCCGTGCTCGGCCACCTCGCGATCCGACTGCTGGAGCGCCAGGCAGATCCACCGGGTGACGACGAAGGCGACGACGGGCCCGATGACCACGGCGTACCGGAAGAAGATCGTCACGGCGTTGACGGTGAGGTGGAACTGGTGGGCGAGCTGGTCGTTGGCCGCGGCTGCCCACAGCAGGCCGTAGAACGTGATCCCGGCGGCGGCGATGGCCGTCTTCACGGGCGTGTCACGCGCCCGGTCGAGCAGGTCCCGCGCGGGTGCCTGGCGGGCGATGCGGCGCGCGCTCTCGGGCCGGCCCAGCGCGTCGCGGCGGCCGCGACGCGCCAGGAAGAAGCGCTCGGCCATCGGGTACGCGGCCAGCGCCGTGAAGAAGAGCCCGGGCACCACCACGGTGGGAACGAGGACCGCGAGGCTGAGCGTGTAGTCCCCGAGGTTGAGCTCCCACGCGGGCATGATCCGGAGGGCGCCGTCGAGGAACCCCATGTACCAGTCGGGCACCGACCCCGCCGAGATCTGCGTCGGGCTGGCCGGGCCGTATAGCCAGATCGGGGCGATCTGGAACCCGAACCCGAGGATGATCAGCATGCCGACCGTCGCGGCCGCCATCAGCGGGCGGGCGCGGCGCCGCGTCGGCAGCGAGGCGACGAACCGCGAGTGGCCGTGCCGCCGCACCAGCAGCTCACGGGCGACCAGCAGCACGCCCATGAGCGCGGCGAGCAGCAGGTGCCCGCCGTACATGACCGGAATGACCGTGTCACCGGGGAAGCCCGAGCCGAACAGCAGCGACATCACCCACGTGCCCACCACCGGGACGGACTGTACGACCGACATCATCAGCCACAGGCTCCCGCCCGACAGCATGTCGTCGGGCAGGGCGTTGCCGGTCTCGCCCGCGAACATGCCCAGCGCCAGCAGACCCACCCAGATCAGCCACTGCCGGACACGCGGCCGGCGGAACGCGCCGGTGAGGAACATGCGCAGCAGCTGCAGCGCGACGGCCGCCACGAAGACGAGCGCCGACCAGTGGTGCATCTGCCGGATGAGCAGGCCGCCGCGCACCTCCAAGCTCAGGTGCATGGTCGAGTCGAACGCCTGGCTGACGAGGAGCCCGCGCAGCGGGCCGTAGGAGCCGTCATAGGTCACCTGGGCCATGCTGGGGTCGTAGACCAGCATGAGCATCGCCCCGGTCACCAGCAGGACGACGAACGACCAGACGGCGATTTCCGCGAACATGAACGACCAGTGGGAGAACTGGAACGAGCGGCGTATGACCGGCAACGAACGCATCTTGGGCCCCCTAACCTTGCCTACTCACATGACGCGACAGGCCCGGCGGATGTGACGTCGATGAGGACCTTCGTGACCGTGAATCACGTCACTATGGGGGCGGGGACGAGGGTCAGTCGCGCGTGACGGGCGCCAGCCACATGCCGACGAGGGCATCGATCAGCCCGGTCGCCGCGTCGTGCCAGCTCTTGCGGGGGGTGGGAGCGCCGTCCGCGAGGGCCCGTTCGCGGACGGCGCAGGTGTGCAGGACGAGCTGGCGCATCATCTCGCCCCGTTCGGCTCGCACGGTGGGGGACAGCGCCGGCAGGCAGCGGTTGAAGCCCTCGATGTTCCGTTGCAGCGCGTGGGAGGCCCGGTAGTCCTCGGACGTGATCTTGTAGAGCGCGGGGTCGGTGCCCACCTGCGCGAGGAAGCGGGCGTACCAGGTGGGGGAGCCGAGCTGCGCGAGGTGCTCGGTGACCGGGCGCACCATGCAGGAGACCCAGTCGCGTACGTCGTCGGAGCCGTCGATGGCGGTCACCATCTGCGCGCGTCGCCGTTCGATCGACTCGCTGTGCTTGCGCACGATCGCGCGGACCAGGTGGGTCTTGGTGCCGAAGTGGTAGCCGACCGCTGCGGTGTTGCCCTGCCCGGCGGCCTCGCTGATCTGCCGGTTGGACACGGAGAACACGCCGTGCTCGGCGAACAGCCGCTCCGCCGCCGTCAGGATGTGGTCACGGGTCACTTCGACGCGCTCGGCGCGCGCGGTCCTGCCGGTCATCATCACCATCTCACCTGAGCTGTGCTGGGGCTCACCTGAGCTGTGCTGGGGTCGCCCTGCGTTCACGTCCGTTCACCATGATCTCGCCGCAGTGTGAGCGTCGCCAACCTCCATCCCGCCGCTGGTGATCAGATCTCCGCTGCTAATCTTAACTCAAGTGATTGATTTAAATCTCTTTCGACGTTGATTCCCCCCGCTCCAAACGGAGGCTTTCCCCGCATGACTGACAACTCCGCCCGCGCCGCGCACGCGGCAAGCCCGCCGAAGGCGAGCACCTTCGTGGTGGTGCTCGCCTTCAGCGGGATCGCGGTGTCGCTGATGCAGACTCTGGTGATCCCGCTGGTACCCGAGCTGCCCAAGCTGCTGAACGCCGAGGCGGCCGACGCCACCTGGGCGATCACCGCCACGCTGCTGGCCAGTGCCGCCGCCACGCCGGTGATGGGGCGGCTGGGCGACATGTATGGCAAGCGGCGCATGCTGCTGGTCAGCCTGTTCCTGCTGATCGCCGGCTCCGTCCTGTGCGGCCTCAGCGACTCGCTGACCCCCATGATCGTGGGCCGGGCGCTGCAGGGCCTGGCCTCGGGCGTCATCCCTCTCGGCATCAGCATCATGCGCGACGAGCTGCCCGCCGAACGGCTCGGCTCCGCCATCGCCTCCATGAGCGCCTCGCTCGGCGTGGGCGGCGCGCTGGGCCTGCCCGCCGCCGCCCTCATCGCCGAGAACTTCGACTGGCATGTCCTGTTCTGGACCGCGGCGGCGCTTGGGGCCGTCGCGTTCATCCTGGTGGTGGCGCTCGTGCCCGAATCAGCGGTACGCAGCGGCGGGCGCTTCGACTTCGTCGGCGCCATCGGGTTGTCCGGCGCGCTGGTGTGCCTGCTCCTCGCCATCTCCAAGGGCGCCGACTGGGGCTGGGGCGACGCCCTCACCATCAGCCTGTTCGCCGTGGCGGTCGTGGCGCTGCTGCTGTGGGGCTGGTGGGAGCTGCGTACCCGGGAGCCGATGGTGGACCTGCGCACCACCGCGCGGCGGCAGGTGCTGTTCACGAACCTCGCCTCCATCATGCTCGGCTTCGCGATGTTCGCCATGTCGCTGGTGCTGCCGCAGCTCCTCCAGCTGCCCGAGGCCACGGGGTACGGGCTCGGCCAGTCGGTGCTGGCCGCGGGCCTGGTCATGGCGCCGTCCGGCGTGGTCATGCTGCTGCTGGCGCCGATCGCGGCCCGCCTGTCCGCGGCCTACGGGCCGAAGGTGACGCTGATGCTCGGCGCGATCATCGTGGCCGCCGGTTATGGCCTCAACATCGTGCTGATGTCCGAGGTCTGGCAGCTCGTCCTGGTCTCCTGCGTCATCGGGGCCGGCATCGGTTTCGCGTACGCCTCCATGCCCGCCCTCGTCATGGGCGCGGTCCCGGTTTCCGAGACGGCCGCCGCCAACAGCCTCAACACCCTGATGCGCGCGATCGGCACCTCCGTGTCCAGCGCGGTGGCCGGGGTCATCCTGGCCGAGATGACCACCCGGTTCGGGCCCGCCGACCTGCCCTCCGAGGACGGTTTCCGCGTCGTGCTGGCCATCGGGGCCGGTGCCGCCCTGCTGTCCTTCCTGCTCGCCGCCTTCCTGCCGCGCCGCAACCCGGCCGCCGCCGCGGCCCCGCACCACGCCCCCGCCGCCGCGGCCGCTCAGGCCGTCCCGGAGGACGAGCCCCAGCTCGCGTACGCCGTCCAGGACGCGGCCCGGGCGGAGGGCGCGGTCGAGATCCGCGGCTTCGTCAGCGGCGACGACGGCCAGGCGGTCGGCCACGCGACGCTGACCCTGATCGACATGCGCGGCCACCAGCTCGGCCGGGCCGTGAGCCTGGCCGACGGCGGCTACAGCATCTGGACGCCGGGCACCGGCACCTACGTCCTGATCGCGTCGGCCGCCCACCGCGATCCGCAGGTGGCCACGCTCGTCGTGGGTGACCAGCCGCTCGACTTCAACCTGATCCTCGCCGGATCGAGCAAGCTCACCGGCACCGTACGCGACCTGGAGGGCAAGCCGGTGCCCGGCGCGGTGCTCGTGCTCACCGACGTCCGCGGTGAGGTGCTGTCCACGAGCACGACCGACACGGACGGCGCGTACTCCTTCTCCGGAATGACCGCGGGCACCTACACGCTCGCGGTCAGCGCCGACTCCTACCGCCCGACCGCCGTCTTCGTCGAGGCCCACGGCACCGGCCAGACCCGGCAGGACGTCGAGCTGCGGCCGGGCACCCGGATCCGGGGCACCGTACGGGTCCGCGAAGGAGCCCCGCTGGCCGACGCCCGGGTGACGCTGCTGGACGCGGCCGGGAACGTGGTCGGCACCACGACGACGGCGGACGACGGCGCGTACGCCTTCGCCGACCTGACCGGCGGCCAGTACACCCTCATCGCCACCGGCTACCCGCCCGTCGCCGACACCGTGACCATCAACGGCCGGGACGACGACGACCGCGATCTGTGGCTGGCCCACAAGGACTGACCGTCCCAGATTCCCGGACGAAGGCCTGCTCCGGACGTACGAGCAGGCCGGATCTCGAACGAAGCACTGCTCCGGACGTACGAGCAGGGGGAGAGCAGGAGCACGCACCATGGACACCAGCCAGCACAGGCAGCAGGACCTCGCGACCGGTCGGCGGGGCCTGCGTGCCGCGGTCCGCACGAAGGACGGATGGGCCGTGCAGCACGCGGTCGTCACGGTGACGGACACGTCCGGGCAGCAGGTCGCGCGGGCGGAGGCCGATGCCGACGGCATCGTGTCGAGCCGCCCGCTGCCGCCCGGCGTGTACACGGCCGTCGCCACCGCGATCGGCTACGCGCCGGTCGCGCTGACGGCGATCGTGACCGCCTCCGGCGTGGCCGAGCTGGGCACCGTGGTGCTGGCCAGGCAGGGCGGCGACGACCTGCCGCCGCCCGGCCCCTGGACGCTCGACCCGGCCCACTGCACGATCGCCGCGACCGCCCAGCACCTCGGGCTCAGCACCGTACGCGGGCGGTTCCGGCAGTTCGCCGGGCGGATCCAGATCGGCACGACCCCGGAGGACTCGGCCGTGGCCGCCGACATCGCCGCCGCCTCGATCGACACGGGCAACGCCACCAGGGACGACCACCTGCGCTCGGCCGACTTCCTGAGCGTGGCCTCGTACCCGATGATCTCCTACCGCGGCACCGGGCTCAGCCCCGCGGGCCCCGACCGGTGGACGGTCCACGGAACGCTGACCCTCGCCGGGGTGTCGCGGCCCGTGGACCTCGACCTGGCCTACCTCGGCACCGGCCCGGACCCGTGGGGCGGCCTGCGGGCGGCGTTCCACGCCGAGACCGAGCTGCGGCGCGAGGACTTCGCGATGACGTACAACCAGGTGGTGCGGGCCGGGGTCAACCTGGTCGGGGCGACGGTGAAGGTCGAGCTGGACATCCAGGCCGTACAGGGAACCTCTCTCCCATAGCCCGACGTAGCGCGTTCAGGTCGTGGGCCGCACCACGAGGGCAGATCCGAGACCCGGCCAGGGCATCCGACCGGGCGGCGGAAGGGCCTGGCGCAGCGCGGAGCACCGCCCGTTTCACCCGCTTCGCGAACCCCCGCGACCTTGTGGCGACCGAGCCGGGCGTTCGACGCGGGTGGGGTTGCCGCGTACGAGCTCGTCGTGGACATGCCAGCGGGCGGTGGTGACGGCGCGTTCCGCCGCGTCGTCGCCGTGTTCGATGCGCTCGCGCAACAACCGCATGGCGATGCCGCGATTGAGGCTGAACTGCCGCTCGGTGTCGACCACGACCACGATCCCCGTGGGCCGGTGCGTCGCCCGTACGGCAGTGCTGGCCTTGTTGCGATGCTGGCCGCCGGGGCCACCGGTGCGGCAGGCGACGACATCGACGTCCGCTTCCGCGAACGCGGTGCGCGGAGTGTCCACCTGGCACGGCCGGGCGATGACGTACCAGTTCTTCCGCCCGGCACTGGCCCGGTAGGGGCTGGGCGCCTGCCAGCACAGGGTTCCGCTCCACGAGGCGGCGAACGCCTCGGGGCCCGCGCCCGCGATCCGGACGAGGACCGAGCGATAGGTCCCGGGCCGGTCACCGGGAACGGTCTCGATCCGTTCGGTGCGCAGCTTCTGCCGGGTGGCGTCCGCCTCCAGGCGGCGCAGCAGCTCGGCCAGGGCCCAGGCACACTCCTGCGGGCCGCGCCCGGCCGACAGAAGCAGGTGAACGCTCAGATCCGGGTGGGCGCTCATGCCCGCCCCCGCCTGCGGCGGTCCCTCTGGGGCGCCGACCCGAGGTCGGGCGTCTTGTAGGTGACCAGCGGGATCGTGGTGGCCACTGGCGTGGCCAGGTCGTGCTCGACCAGATCGGCGATCACCTGCTCGATGCGCTTGTACGCCGTGGGCGCCTCCTCGAACAACAGCTGGCGGTCGCCGCACACGACCAGCGACCCCACCGGCGTACGGCGCAATTCCTCGACCGTGTGCTTGGCCCGCCCCCGGCGCAGCGCGTCCGCCCGCGACATCTTGCGGCCAGCGCCGTGCGCCACGGAATGCCCGGCGTCCGGCCCGGCATGGGCGGCCACGAGGTAGGAAGGGGTGCCGCGCGTGCCGGCGATGAGCACGTCGCGGCCGTCCCCCGGCGCGGCACCCTTGCGGTGCAGGTAGCTCCCGTCGCGGACCTCGACCAGGTTGTGGCACTGGTCGACGATCGGCTCGGCGGGCTCGAACCCCAGGGCGCAGGCGACCCGGGCGGCCAGCAGCCGCCGGTTGAGCGATCCCCAGCGTACGGCGTCGTCATGCATCGCCAGATAAGCGCCGGGATCGGGGGCGGGGCCCGCGCCGTGGACCTCGGTGTGCGCCCGCAGGATCCGTTCGCCCAGCCCTCGGGAGCCGCTGTGCACGATGAGAACCAGGTCCCCGGAGTCGAGCCCGAGACGGCCGGCGTGGCCCGGCTCAAGAACGGTCCCGATCCGGGCCAGCTCGACGAAGTGGTTGCCCCGGCCGACCGTTCCGAGACCCTCGACGTGACCGGCGGGAATGTCGCTCTTCACCACATCCCAGGCGGGATCACCGGCATCCCGTTCGGGGTCCAGCGCGCGATCGAGATCGGGGAACCGGGCGGCGAGCTTCTCGGGCACGGCGCGCTTGAGCTTGACGGGGAACACGGCGATGCCGCACCCGATGTCGGAGCCCACCAGGAACGGGTACAGAACGGTCGAAGTCATGGCGGCGCCGATGGGGGCGCCCTTGCCGGGGTGCAGGTCCGGCATGCCGGCAACGTGCGTCATACCGTCGAGGGCGGCGACCTGATGGCACTGCGCGACGGCATCGGACTCGATCCAGCTCGTGGGCGAGGCGAACACCGTGACGGTGGCCGAGAGTTGCTGAGACAAAGAGGCTCTCTTCGCTGAACGGCGGCGCGGATGGGCGGCATCGCGGCGCGAATCGGCGCCGTGGCTTCTCGAACTAGCGGGGTGTCGTCGTCAGAGCCTCATGAACACAACGATCTCCGAGCCCCGCCACGCGAGGCAACCGATTTTCGGCCGTACCGGCGGCGGGCGGATGGCAACGGCCGGGGTGGCGGATGCATGCCGGCAATGTGCTGCTCCGCGCGGGTCGCGGGCGGTAGGGCGACGGCGAGGAGCCTGACCGGGAGACGTTGCTGGCAGTGATTTTGCGCGCGCTGAAGGCGGCTGGCGCGAGTGAGCGGCGTGCCCGACGATTGGTCGGATTGGAGGCAACAACAGCTGGCTGCGACGACTTCGGACCTCACCATGCTGGACCTCCTCGCGCAAGCGGGACGCACAAAACGCATCAGGCGGATGGCGTGCGCGCGGCCGACTTTCCAGGCGCTGCCTCGTACCCGGTGATTGTTCATCGCGGACACCGGGCCCCGACCGGTGGACCCCCCTCTACGGAACGGCGACCCTTGCCGGGGTGTCGCGGCCCGTGGACCTCGACCTGGCCTGCCTGCCCGGTCGTGCGCTGCCGCTGGTGGTCGAGTGCGGCGGACGGGGCTCAGGTGCTCTTCGCCGTGCGGTGCAGGCGGAGGGCGGAAATGAGGAAGAAGACGCCGCCGATGGTCGCGTACCCGGCGAGGGTGGTGAGCGACGCGGTCGGCGTGCCGGCCTGGAGGATGAACGTCGTCCCGGCGAGCGTGGAGATCGCCCCGCTGAGGATCATCGGCCACTGGCCGCCGAGCCTGCGGCGGTTGACGGCCACGATGAGCTGCACGATCCCGGCGGTGATCGCCCAGGCGCCCCAGACGCGAAGCGCTCCGGCCACGCCCGAGGCGGCCGTGACGGCCAGGCCGATGGCGGCGAGCAGGCTGAGAGCCAGGTTCACGTACAGGGCCGTGGTGGGGCGCGCGGTCTTGGAGGTGCGTAGATCGACGATGGCCGCGGCGACGTCGAACAGCGGGTAGATCACGAGCAGTGCCACGCTGACCGGACCCGAGCCCGGCCCGGTCAGGAACAGCAGGATCGCCCAGACGACGGCGAATCCGAAGCGCACCACGTAGAGGTTCCGCAACGCCGCGGCGGTGGGCCTGGCGTTCGTGTCGATGGCGATGGTCATTCTCTGTCCTTATTCTCGCACGTCAGCTAGGTAGAATGACTAGTAACTCTACCAACGCTGACGTTAGCCCCGCGGCGAGGTCCGGCGCAAGGGGAGAGGAGGAGGGACGCGTATGATCTCGAACATGAACAGCCCCATGCGCGAGCGACTGCTTGAGGCGGCGAGCGAGCTGTTCTACGCGCACGGGCTGCGCGCGGTGAGCGTCGACAAGGTCATCGACCTCGCCGGCACGACGAAGGTGACGTTCTACCGGCACTTCAAGAGCAAGGACGACCTGGTCGTCGCCTACCTCGAACGCCGCGCCGCGCTGGAGCGGGACGGCATCGGCGAGGCGATCAAGCAGGGCGACGGCGACGTCCATGTCACGCTGCGGGTGATCTCCGAGGCGATCGGGATCATCGCCTGCGCGCCCGGCTTCCGCGGCTGTCCCTTCATCAACGCCGCCGCCGAACACCCTGACCCCGACAGCCCGATCCGCAAGGCGGTCGACGCGCATCGCCGCTGGAACAGGACGACGTTCGAGCAGCTCATCGCCCCGCTCGGCATCACGAACGCCGCAGAGGTCGCCGACGACCTCATGCTGATCCGCGATGGCGCCATGGTCGCCGGCTACCTCGACCAGCCGGCGAACGTCGCGGCCTCGTTCCTGCGCAGCAGCCAGGCCGTGATCGGTGCCGGCGATTCGAGCCGGGGCTGAGCGCGCTGCCTTCGACCGCGTCACTCGACGCGGCTGGATCGGATCCCCCGGGGCCGTCTGAAGGGGACATGGTTGCGAGCAGGTGGACCGTGGACTCGCCAGTCACATAGCGGCGGGCGGTCGCGGCCGACGAGCGCAGGGTGCTCTGCGACTCCCACTGGAACAGGTCCCCGCTGATCGCCCTGTCGTGGTAAAGCGTGGTGGGGGAGTAGTGGTCCTCCGACTTGTCCACGGTGACGAAGAACAGGTCCGCCCGGTGTTCCTGCACGTGTTTGACGCCTTCCCGCATGTGCGCGGGCCGGTCGATGCCGAAGGCGGCCAGCACCTCGTTCTTGCTGTAGCGGGCGTGCACGTGCAAGGGCACGACGGGGTCCAGCGGCGAGGCCACGTGACGCAGTCCCGAGCGGAGCACGTCCGCCAGCTCTCCCAGCTCCGCCGCGCGGGCGCCGGTGAGGCGGGCGAGCCGGGCCTCCATCCCGGAGACGGGCTCGGTGCCGCCCCACAACATCGCGTCCAGCATGGCCAGCAGTCGCAGCTCGCGCGGCGACCGCGGCACCCGCCCGGAAAGCACATCGGTCAGGAAGGTGAGCCGCTCGACGTCATCGATGTGCAGCATGCGGCCGAAGGCCCGGCCGAGCGCTTCGTCGGCAGGGGCGGCGTCGAGGCCGGCGGCGTGCCTGAGGGAGGCCCAGCCCTGGCGGCGCCGGTACAGGTCCTCCACGTCCAACGCGGTCTCCCGCAGGAACGTGGACAGGTCGACATCGCCGAGGTCGCGCAGCTCGCGTGCCAGGTCCCGCCAGTTCAGGCTGAGAGCCTGCCGGACGTTGTCGAGGACGAGCCGGCGTACGTCCCGGTCCAGGTCGATCACGCAGCCGGCGGGCAGTGTCGGGAACCCCTGCTCGATCTCCCGCGCGATGCCGGTACGGCTCGCGCCGGTGAGCGCCCGGTAGCGCCGGTCGAAGCGGAACTGCTTGTGCTGATGGCCGACGAAGTCGAGCACGGTCAGGCACGGCTTGTCGTCGGCCAGCCGCAACCCACGCCCGAGCTGCTGCAGGAAGACGGTGGCGCTGTCGGTGGGCCGCAGGAACAGCACGGTGTCGATCTCCGGGACGTCGACGCCCTCGTTGAAGAGGTCGACGGTGAACACGGCGTTGATCTTTCGGTCTCGCAGGTCGCGTAGCGCCTGGTCGCGCTCGTCACGCAAGCTGTGCGCGGTGACGGCGACGGAGGGGAGCCCGGCCCGGGTGAAGCGGTCGGCCATGAAACGGGCGTGCTCGATGCTCACGCAGAAGCCGAGGGCCCGCATCCGCCCGACATCGCCGATCTTGCGGTGCAAGGTCTCCAGGACCACGGCGGCGCGGCGGTCGTTGCCGGTGTAGACGTTGGAGAGCTGGCCGACGTCATAGCCCTGGCCCCGGCGCCAGCCGATCTGGCGGAGGTCGGTGCCGTCGTGAACGCCGAAGTACTGGAACGGGGCCAGCAGCCCGCGCTCCAGCGCCTCCCACAGGCGCAGCTCGGCGGCGATGCGGCCGTCGAACCAGTGCTTGATGTCCTGGCCGTCGGCGCGTTCCGGGGTCGCGGTGAGGCCGAGGAGCACCTGGGGCCGCACTCCGGCGAGCAGGCTGCGGTAGGTGGTGGCCTCGGCATGGTGGAACTCGTCCACGATCACCATGTCGAACCGGTTCGGCGCCTGCAGCGGGTTGTGGTGCAGGGTCTGGATCGAGGCGAACACGTGCCGCCATTGCTCGGGGCGGGTGCCGTCGACGTACAGCTCGCCGAACGTCTCGTCCCGCAGCACCTGCCGGAAGGTGAGCAGGCTCTGCCGCAGGATCTCCTTGCGGTGGGCGACGAACAGCACCGACTCCGCCTGCCCGGCCGCGCGCAGGCGCCGGTAGTCGAGCGCGGCGACGACGGTCTTGCCGGTGCCGGTGGCCATGACGACGAGGTTGTGCCACCGGTCGTGGATCTGCCGTTCGGCGTCGAGCTCGTCGAGGATCTCGCGCTGGTAGGAGTACGGGCGGACGTCCATGTGTGCGAAGTCGAGCACGACCGGCCGGCCGCCCGTCCGCTCGGCGGACAGGGCGCGGTCGAGCCGCTCGGCGTCTCGCGCCGGATCGTAGGGCTCGAACGACGGATCGCCCCAGTAGTCGTCGAACGTGGCGGCGAACGTGTCGATCAGGTGCGGCTGTTCGGCCTGGGCGAGGCGGACGTTCCACTCCAGTCCGTGGCTGAGGGCGGTGCGCGACAGGTTGGAGGAGCCCACATAGGCGGTGGACAGGCCGTTGCCCCGGTGGAACAGCCACGCCTTGGCGTGCAGCCTGGTCGTCCGGGTGTCGTAGGAGACGCGGATCTCGGCGCCCATGGCCGCCAGCCGGTCCAGAGCGAGGCGGTCGGTGGCACCGATGTAGGTGGTGGTCACCACCCTCAGCCGGCCGCCGCGCCGTATGAACTCCTCGATCGCCTCGGCCAGTACCCGCACGCCGTTCCACTTCACGAACGCGCACAGCAGATCGACGTGGCCGGCGGAGGCCAGCTCGCGCTTGAGCTCATGGCCGATCTCCGGCTGTCCGCGGCCGTTGACCAGCAACGCGCTTCCGGTGAGGGGGATCACCGGCCGCGCGGGGAAGTGCACGCGCCCGCCCTCGTCCCGGCCCCTGGCGATGCCCAGCAGCTCATCTGCGGCCTCAACGAGCTCTTCGGGCGCGGCGGCCTCGGGCACCAGCTCACCGATCAAGTCGGCGACCCGGTTCACGATCTCCACCTGCCGGGCCAGCCGTACCGTGTCGCTCTCACCCCGCACAGAGCGCAGCGCCCGGCGAGTGAGCGCGGCCAGGTGCCGGGCCAGTGTCTCGTGAGAGTCGGCGAGATCCAACGACCGCCGGTCGATCAGCTCGCGATCGGACACCGCACGCAGGAGGGCGTCCACCTCGCGAGTGATCAGATGCTGGTAGACACCAGGCTGAAGATCGCTCACCTCGGCGACTATAGGGCGCGGCCGACTACCACGAAACACTTATGCCGAGGTCGGAAGATCGCCCTACGCTGGCCGATCGTCGACCGGATCGAGCGGGTCACCGAGAGCCGGCGCTGGACCAGGGGCGGTGAGCGCGCCCTGCACAAGCCGTTCCCCTTCCTTCTGGCGGTCGCCTCCGTAATGGGTCAGCCAGGCGGACGACGACGAACGCACCTCCCAACTCGCGCTCGTCAACGGCCATGAGATCAGCGTCGAGGTGAGCTCCGGATTTGAGGAGCTACAACAGGGCGACTGCCCCGCCGCGGAGTCCGAATTTGTCGACCCCGAATGGGTGAGCTTAAGCACCCATGCCTGCAACGGTGTCACAGGAAGCCGAAGTCGCTCGGCCTGGCGATTGTTCCCGAGCTGCTCCGCCGACGGCGACCGGGTCTTTATAAGACCTGGATCTCTGTCGGTCCCGTGGTTACTCTGCAGCAGAGTGTGGTGATCGGTTGCGAAGCGTCATCGGAGGCTGGAGGTCCAGTGGAACGGCCTGACGCGCACAGCCTTGCTGACATTCTGTCGGTTGCGCCATGGATGGAGTTCGAAACGTATTTCGACCGCCTGAGGGAGCGGGTGGACGCGGCCGTTCTGGCCTCACATGGACGGCGGGAGCAGCTTCGCCAGGAGATATTGGCGGAAAATCCAGATTTGAGTTCTCAAATCCGCCGCCCGACGCCCGAGAAGATGCAGTGGGCCAAAAATCTTCTGGGTTCGGGAATCGTCGCCGCCTCCGACGGGACGGTGGCCGCCGTACCGCTCCTGAGCGGCACGAAAGTCCAGATCGGGGTGGTGGTCGTCACCAACACCGGCGAGTCTGTCGGCCTCGTGACGAGGGTTTTCGAGCACGAGCTGACCACGTCCGGAGATTCGGCCAGGGAGTTTTTCGGCAACCTGCGGAAGGTGCACGGCACCTCGAATCTGGCCAGCCAGGCGCTCATGCTGTTCGGCGAACGCAAGATCCTGCTCGCGCAGGAGGCCGACTGGCGGATGATCCACGGCGAGCTGATTCCCTTCCAGCTTCGTACGGGCGTGGGCCATCCGAGAGAGAACCTGCCGGCTGTTTTCGACCTCGTCCGCCAATACGTCAAGGACCAATGCTTCATCGCGGTCAGCGAGAGCCCCGAGGATCTCGACGTGCTGAACGCCGGCATCGTCCTGGAGCCCGGTGAGTTCATCGAGCTGCGCACGCTCGCCGACGACCTCACCGGTTTCCTTGACGGTGACGAAAACGCAGGAACGATCAAGGCCAATTTCCACAAACTCGACCGGGCGACGTTCAGGGCCTTCATCGCGGAGGTGGGGCCGGAAGTCACCATCCTGCTGATAAAGGCCGGGCATCGTCCGTTCATCCTGGAATGCCACCGGGACCGGGCCGAGGAGGCCGCGGCGCTCTTTCTTGCCGACGCGCTCTGGACACGAGGCCTGCCGGACAGCGGCGCGCCCGCGACCGCCCGCGGCTTCCCTTTCCATATCGACCTCGCCGACAACGTGGCCCGCACCATGTTCAAGGGTGGGGAGTTTCGCGCTTTCATCGAAACTCGGTTGCTGGAGCTCGGGGTCGAGCACGGGCTCACCGATCTGGACCCACGGAGGACACGAGGATGAGCTCGGATATCCAGGTCGAAGCCGAGGCCGACGAACCGCTGGAAGAGCCGGAAGAGCCAGACGTACCTGTCGATTCCGAGATCGACCGGGAGATCCCCGCCGAAGACCTCGAGGCCGCGGAAGCCAGCCTCGCCCGTTCCCTGATCACGCTCGGCTTCGTCGCCTTCGACGGGCCGGGAACGGACAACACGAGCAGCGGTGTCATGGTGTCGGAACAGCTGCGCCGCCATTTCCGGCGAGACGCGTACGTGGGCGTCAACGACACCGAACAAGGCATCACCTTCCTGGGACGCGTCGTCGAAGGCCCCTTCCACAGCCCGCACGAGATCGGCCCCGATTCGGCCATCAGCCGCACCACGCTGCTCCACCCTGAACGCACCCAGTTCCGGCCCGCGTACTACGCCGCCGGCACGATCGAGATTCTCGGCGAAGTGACCCCTTCGGAGAACGTGCTGCCCACCTCGACCCGCCCTCGGCCGTACTCCCGGGTGTTCATCTATCCCAGCGACCGGTTGCGCCGGATGCTCGGCATCGAAGGTGACATGCAACTGGGCTCATTGCTCGGCTACGACGACGTCCGGGTCGAGGCGGCCTCGGCGAACAAGGGCTTCCTGCCGCGCAATGCCGGCATCTTCGGCACCGTGGGCTCGGGCAAGTCCAACACCACTCAGGTGCTGATGGAAGAGGCCCTGCGCGCCGGGTGGGCGGTCGTCGCCATCGACGTCGAGGGCGAGTACGTCCGCATGGACCAGGGAAACGACGAGCCCCACCTCGCACGCCTGCTGGAGGAACACTTCGAGGAACGGCTTCCGCGCGGCATCCCGGATTTCCGCGTGTACGTGCCGAACGCCGGCATGACGGACGCGCCCGACCCGCTCCCCTTCAAGGTGCCGATCGCCGACGTACCCGAGGAAATCGTCGCGGACATCCTCGACCTCAGCGAACCCCAGGTGAGGATGTGGGGAGCCATCACGGCCCAGGCCCGGCGCAACGCGGAGCGGGTTTCCCGGCCGAGCAGGATGGGCACTCTCGCCGCCCCCACGCCGCCTCCGCCCGACCGCCCGTACAACCTCAGCGACCTGATCGACGGGTTGCAGGAGGACACCACCACGGGCAGCATGCCCCTGTTCCCAGGGCGGCCCGGCATGGCGGAGAAGGCCACCGCCTCAACGCTGAGGAACAAGCTGTACAAGCTCGGCAGGTCCGAGATGCTCGACTGGATGCCCACAAGGAACACCCCGTACCTGGATGTGGACGAGCTGCTCGTGGAGCGGCGACTGAGCGTCTTCGATGTGAGCGAGACCAACGACACCGCTCGCAACATCGCCATCTCATTCCTGCTGCAGGCGCTGTTCGACAGGGTGATCGCGGTGGCTCGCGACGAACCGATCGGCAAGGACGGCCGGCCGCGGCCGCCGGTGCTGGTGGTGATCGAGGAGGTGCACACGTTCGTCTCGCGGGCCAGTGCGGGCAGGATGCGAGCGGTGCTGGATCAGTTGCAGGTCATCAGCCGCCGCGGCCGCAAGCGGTGGATGGGCCTGGCGCTGGTGTCGCAGCAGCCCGGGCACGTGCCGGAGGAGTTGTTCGAGCTGGCGAACACCCGGTTCATCCATCAGCTCAAGTCGGCCGGCAACCTCGCGCCCGTACGTGCCACCACGGGGGGCGTGCACGAGGCGCTGTGGTCGACGGTTCCCGCGCTGGGGCAGGGCCAATGCCTGCTGACGGGCTCGGTGTTCCGCAACCCGGTCTTCGTGCAGATGCGTCCGGCGCGTTCTCGGCGCATGCACACGGCATGACGACGCTGGGCCCCTGCTTCTCCCGCGCTGACCTCTCCGCTGCCCGGCGGCTATGGGCAGATGGGGTGATTCATGAACCGGTGTATTTGGACGGGCGTGCGAACTTCGACGGCGTGAGGAGGAATCTCCGCCTCTTTGAACGTGAGCGCTGAGGAGGGACAGCTGGGGCGGCGGCCGCCGAGCTGCACCTGGGCGGTGTCCACGTGCCACGCGCTCGCGCGCAGGGACAGCGAGTCCACGAGCCACAACTGGTAGTCCTCGCGGTTTTCGTCCAGGTGGGTGATGTAGCCCGTAAGTACGGTTCGCGCGACCGTCTCGGCCGTCTCAGCGAGGGTGATCCCATTGGAGCGCTCGCTGGGAGCTGGGTGCCAGCCTTTGGCGTGCCGGTCGGTGTATTCGACGAGGTAGGCGAATCGGTCGGTAGCCTCGGGTACGTCCCGATCGATGAGCTGTTCGGCGGCCTGCGCCGAGAGCCGAGCCCAGTCGGCGATGCTGGCGTACAGCGCCGCCTGTCGTCTGGTTTGCGGGGCGTTGTCGTCGTGGGTGGAGGTCTCGTCCACGTGCGGCATGTTGAGCAGGGCCGCCACCTGGTGAAGCCGGCGGGGAGGGACCAGGCGGTTCCGAGCGTCGGTGAGATCGTTCGTCACGGCCTTCAGTGTGGGGGGTCACAGAACGTCCGGTGCGAAGAAGATGAAAAGATCTTCCATGGCTGTGCGGTGATGCTGGTTCGGCGGCACCGCAGACAGCGACAGCACCGGCATGGCCTGGTGGAAGTCGATGATCACCCAGATTGCCGAGTCGGACCACGAACCGGCCAGGATCGCCGCGACGGCGGCGTCATCGGCGGGCCGGGCGCGCAGCCGCCGAGCGGCCTCGGCCATGGTGATCCCGGCCATGCACGCGGGAGCTGGGCCCTCCTGCTCGACTTCGCCCAGCGCAGAGAACAGGCGCTGCGCCTACGCTCCTGCTGCGGCCTCGGCGGGGGACAAGCCCGGTGACCCGCCGGGAGTGGGAACAGGCCAGGCTCGGGGCCGGCGAGAGCGAGTCGTCCTGGAGACCAGCCGACCCTCATCGGACGCCATGGGTCCGCCCCGGGCCGCGACCAGTCCGTATGCCCATCGCCGCCCACCACATAAATCCCTTCGGCAGTGCGAGCGGCTGACCAGCGTCGGAGGCTTACGGCGGCGGACCGGCACAACGTCGGCGGTGCTGCTCCGCAGGCCGGTCACCTCCGCACATCCACCTCGATGAGATCGTGCTCGATCACTCCGGGCGCGCTCGACCGCCCCGCTGTCCCTCTACCGCTGGACGAGCGAGCAGCTTGTCGATGCTGCGACGTTCGCGTTTGGTGGGACGCCCCGCGCCACGAGCCCGGACGGCCACCGTAACGGTCTCCTCGCGAGGAGGGGGCGGAGGGCTCTTGTCGACGTAGCACTCGGCGGCGACGGTAGCGGCGACGCGCTTGGTGATGGCGCGGGAGACGACCACGATGCGTTCGCGTCCCTCATGCCGCAGCCGGACCTCGTCGCCGACCCGTACGGCGTGCGCGGGCTTGACCCGCACCCCGTTGACCCGGACGTGACCGCCCCGGCAGGCGTCGGACGCGATCGAACGAGTCTTGGTGAGCCGTACCGACCATATCCAGCTGTCCACTCGCACACTCAGCTGCTCACCTGCCACTCCGACACTGTACTGAGAACGCCGCGCCGCCGGCATCCAGGCCTTGCCTGGCCAAGGGCAAGAGGCCGCCGAAACCCTCAATGGCGACGGCGGGGGAGGGACGGTCTTCGGATTGTAAGCATGTGGTCGGCACGATCAACGGCGGCGTTGGTCGCATACGCGGCCGGTCTTAGCGGGTTGTCGGCAGCTTGGATTGCTCGGAATCAGGGTCTGCCCTGGAGAGCGCCTAAAGATCATCTGCTGCATTACCCTGATCATGGTCTTGCGGTTGCATACGGGCACCGTTCGCTGCACCCGCTTTAGGAGTCAGGCGGACCAGCGGGTCATCGTCCCAGGCCCGAGCGGTGCAGGTGTTCGTCGAGGAAGCAGAGCGTGCACGCATTTGGCATGATCAAGGCTCTGTTCCTGCAGGCCGGGTTCCATGTCGCGTGGTCGGCGGTGGCGGGGCTCGGGGTGGGGCTGCTGTTGCGGTGGCGCGGTCCATCACGGCTGCTCGGGCTTCTGCCGGTGGCGCTGGTGTGTGGTGCGCACGCCGCGCACAACTTCAGCGTGGCGAGCCGGACGGACAGTGTTGCTGGGGAGGTGCTGGCGGGGCCGTTCGTCGCGGTTGAGCCGCTGCTCGGGTTGTGGCCGTTGCTGGCGTTGGTGTTCGCGGTCTGGTCTGACGGCCGGGTGTTGCGGCGGGGGAAGAGGGCTGATGCTGGCCTGCTGTTGCCTGGTGAGCGTCCTGGCGGGATGTCGGCCCTGCTGGTGGTGGGCAGGTACGCGCTGATCGCCCGGCCGATCGCGTAAGAACCGCTGGGTTACGGTTCTTACGCGAGGACTGGGCGAGACTGGTCACTTGTGCCAGGTGATCTGGTAGCCGCTGTTCGCCTGTCTGGGTCCGGTCGGTGAGGAGACCGAGAGTATTGGATCGTTCCGGTAGTGCTGAGCTGGTGCACGAATCGCTTGCCGAATGGGGAGCCGACCCAGGGGAGCCCGACATAGGGGACTGGACCGCCATGGGCCGACTCCACAAGCTGCTGATCACTCGTGACGTTCTGGGGTCTGGCGAGTGAAAGCTTCTTCCTGCAACCAGGCGGCCTCTGCGACGCCGCCGTCACGCGGCGTATGTGCCCAGGTTGGAGGCCTGGCGTTTACGAGAACGGGTCCATGTACGGGCGGTCTTTCACCCGGTCGTGGATGCGGCGTAACCACGGCTGCCGAACCGCCGTCAGCCGCTTTAGCGTGCTGAGGAACACCCGCCCGTCGGGACGGAAAAGAGTATGCGGCAGCAGCGGGGGTGGATCGTCACGGCGAACGCCGGCAGGCATCCCGTACGCCGTCGGCACGCCCCGCCGATCATCGTTGAAGGCCATGTACATCCATACGTCCGCGGCCAGTGGCACCACCGCTCCTGCGTCGCACGGCCATATCTCACCGGTTTGCGGATGCCGCGGCACCAGGGCGATGTCGGTGATGGCGGCGGGTAGGCCGGGCCCGGCCAGGACGAGGTGTCGTTCCGGTGGCCCTGGAGGGAGCAGGCTGTCGATCGTTCGGCGAAATGCCTCGGCGACAGACCCCTCGGGGACGGACACCCGCTTACCATCCGAGACCGCCAGCAGGTGCGCCAGTGCCACCGCGACCGCGGCCTCCCACAGCGGGCTCCAGAAACCAGGCTGGTCAACGGGCGGCGTGCTGGACAACTTCTCCCAATCCATCACCCGCTGGACGGGGCCATCGACGGCGACGGGGCGCACGGCGTCCGGCTCCAGCCAGACCACCTGCCAGAACCCGCAGTCATCGACGCGGGTGGCCACCGGACAGCCGCACTTCGCGCACGCCAAGTTGGGACCGTACTGGCCGTCCCAGCCGCAACAGCAGCCGCCCAACCGCTCCGGGATGAAGACGGTTCCGCGGACGTCGCCCGGCGCGATCGCGATCCTGTTCGGAGGTCCAGTGATGCAGTACGTCAGTAGCCGGACGCCATGCTCTTCCGGCTCGGGCTTCAATGGTTGCCAAGTCCGGCCGTCTCCAGGGTCCACCGCGTACGTTCCCGGCTCCAGAAGACCGGGGAGCAGGCCATGGCCGTACTGCTGGCCAGAGTGGTCGGGAAGCGCCACCCGCGTCACCCGCGCGGTCACCACGGCGGCGCATCCTGCACAGGCGAAAACGACCAAGCAGCCTCCTTCGTCGGAACGATGCGATCATGGTGGCGCAAATCCCGCCTTGTGCGGAAGCGTTCACGATCTCGCGGCAACCGCCGGCTCACCGAGATAGGTGACTGCGCCGCGGACGCTCTGAGACACCTTCCTGCGTCAACGGCCCGCATTCGATGCTGGCTCCGCTTCGCGCGGATGCGTCCGGCGCGTTCCCGACGCATGCTCACGGCGTGACGAAGCTGGGCTCAGTTCTTCTCCAGCCGCTGTCAGGACCAGCTCGGCGGCGTTCTTCCTGGCGGCGGGGAAAGCGGCGGAGGATAGGGCCGGTGAGGTAGTTGCGGGGAGAGTCGCGCATCAAGATCGATGCGAGCATGCCTGTTCACTGTCGTGGGTCGCAACGAACTCATCGGCAAGGACGCTCGGATTTACTCACGTATTTGGCACGATCAGCGGCTGTGTTCATCCCGCGTCTGGCGGGCGTAGCGGTTGCCGGAGGCCGGTATGGCTCAGAATTAGGGTCTGACCTGGGGAAACGCCATCAAGATCATCCCGTGTATATCCCCTGATCATGGCTTACGGCTGCATGCGGGCACCGTCGGTTGCCTATCAAGGGCCGCCAAGCAAAGACCTGCGGCTGAGAAACCGCAGGTCAGGGGCCTGAAATGCCGATCCAGGTGAGTGCCCTCGGCAGGATTCGAACCTGCGGCACCCGCTTTAGGAGAGCTCCAGCAACAGCGAGTCCAGTTTCTCTACTAATGGGACAATATGTAGGTGCTCCTCGACATGTGTTGAGCTCTTCGGCGTGGGCCTGCTGAGGATCAGCTCATCATGGGTGTTGCGCCTGGTCAGAGCCACATTTGTGGAAGGAGGACCGCAAGGCGTTCCCGCTGTTCACATGCGGGTGCCTGTATGCGAGTAGTGCTGCGCAGTCCTCCACCGACGCGACCGGGGGCTGGGGCTGGCCGCGTGCTATTACAGCATCACTCTCGGTGGCGTGGCCTTACGCCAAGTCGCGGTCCGTATCATCTGCGCCATCCCATGTGGACGCTGGCTTGCCTGCCCGCCTGTCGCCGTCTGGCCCGCGACTACGAACGGGACCTGAAGGTCTCTGAGTCCGTCATCCGCTGGGCTGCCATCGCCGGCATGGCCGCCGTCTCACCCATAGGGGTCCGCTAGGTGACAGGCCAAAATCGTCTGCGACTGGCGAAGATCATCCATGTCAGATACTCGCCGACACAGCTTCGCAAGGCTATGAGCTGGTCGATTGTGATCCGGCGGGCGCAGGTCCACGCCGGCCTGTGATCACGGAGCATCCCGTTCCCGATACTGAAAAGGATCTTTACTTTTAGTTTCGCCTTATGTGATGATCAGGGCCGTTTTGCTACTTTCGTTCGAAAGGTTGTGCATGAACGCACGCCGATTAGCTCCCGGCTTATCCCCCCGAACGCGCCGCCGCAGCGCTCTGATCGCGGCCCTGGCACTGCCGCTCTCGCTCATGAGCGCGCCCGCGATCGCCCAGGGCCCCACGCCACCCCCTGCCGCGGCATCCAAGACAACAGCCGGCACCACGGAACCAACACTCAAAGCGGCCTGGGACCAGGCAGCCAAGACTGGCAAACCCGTCGAGGTCCCCACCCACTCCACCGAGACCATGAAGGTCTGGGCCAACCCCGACGGCAAGAACATGCGAGCCGAGCTGCACACCCGGCCCGTCCAGCTCAAGAACGCGGCCAGCGGCGCCTGGGAACCCATCGACACGCGCATCGTCGCCCGCGACGGCAAGCTGCAGGCCACCCGGGTCAAGACCCCGCTCACCTTCGGCGGGCGCGGCGCCAAGCAACTGGTGTCCGCCCCTGGGAAGCACGGCGAGATCGGCTTGGGCGTGACCCGCGCGCTCCCGGAACCCAAGGTCTCCGGCAACGCGATCACCTACCCCGACGCCGTAGCACCCGGAGCGGACCTGGTGGTCCTGGCCCAGGCCGACGGCTTCATCTCCCAGGTCGTCTTCCGACAGCGGCCGACCGCCCCCGTCACCGTACGGCTGCCGCTCACCCTGCCTGAGGGCACCACCTTCGGAAAGACACCGCAGGGACTGCCGCAGCTCAAGGACACCAAGGGCAAGGCCAAGGCCGCGCCGATCGTGCTGACCGCGACGGACGCCAAGGTCGAGGCCGCCCCCGACCAGGGCAGAACCCACCCGGTCAAGGCGCAGGTCGAGACCACCGGGAAGACCTCGGAGCTCGTGTTCACCCCGGACGAGAAGTTCCTGGCCGATCCGGCGGTGACCTACCCGGTGACCGTCGCCGCGTCCTCCACCTGGTTCGGCGGCGGCGCCCCCGACGACGCCTGGATCAGCAAGAACGACCCCTACAACAACAACTCCGCAGCCGGGTACCTCCGGGCGGGCACCACCTCCACCAGCGCCGACATCGCCCGTGTGTACCTCAAGTTCAACACCAGCGACCCGGTGCTGCAGGGCGCCACCGTCAACGACGCCGACCTGCGGATATGGAACTACAAGTCCGGCGGACCCAACGGACAGCTGTGCGGGGAGATCATGGGCACGGGCATCCGGGCCGCGCGCGTCACCGGCGAATGGACCCTGGACGGCACGATCGACAGCCTGGACTGGTACAACCAGCCCTCCAGCACGGCCCCGGAGACGGTGAACCAGGCCGGCTACAACTACGACGCCGACCCCGCGACCTGGTGCGCCAAGGACGAGGAGCTCTTCTACGAGGTCACCGCCATGACCCGCGCCTGGATCGACCAAACGGAGCCCAACCACGGCATCGTGCTGAAGGCGGCCAGCGAGACCGCCGCGATCAACTGGCGCCAGTACTACTCCAGTCAGTTCGGCGGCGGCAGCCCTTACCCCGGCTACCGTCACCCACCCGCACTCATCATCGACTACACGCCCGCGCAAGAAGAGATCGTCGCAATTTGGGGAATGTCTCCAGACAGCCCGACTGCAGACGTCCTGGAAGCTGCGACGTCGGCCGTCCCGGTGCAAGCTCCCCCAGCGGTTCCGCGTGAGCAGATGGACGCAGCTGCCCTTACTGGGGATGGTTATACCGAAACTAATCCGGAGGACATGGTTCTTCCGGAGGGGCTGACGCCTGAACAGATCGAAGAATTCTTGAACGGCCCGAGGCCTACAGAGCCGCCGGCGCCTCCATCGGTGGTGTCTACGTCGCCGGCTGATTCGCAGACGAACGTTGCCATCAATAAGCCGATCAAAGTAACGTTCAGCGAACCTGTTGTCGGCGGGGACATCGCCGTTACGAGCTCACAAGGTGCTTCTGTGGCGGGCAACGCAGCCCTGGAACCAGGTGATCAGACTCTGACCTTCACCCCGGATCAGTCTCTCGCCACAGACACCACCTACACGGCCACAGTGAGCGGGGCGAGGAATTACGAGAATGTGACCGTGCCGCAGTACACGTGGTCGTTCACCACGGGTGTCTCCAGCACCGACGCACCGATCGTGACCGGGACTGAGCCCAGCCGGGACGCTACCAACGTGTCAGTTGGCACCCCAGTCAAAGTAATCTTCGACAAGACCGTGTCTGAGGTCCAGCTCACGATCAAAGATCAATCAGACGCGATCGTGCAGGGCACGCTGACGGGCAGCAACGGCAACGCCGAGTGGACCTTCACGCCGGCCTCCCGGCTCGCCGCCCAGAAAACGTACCGGGTCGATGTCAGCGGCGCCAAGGACTCTTCAGGCAATGTCATGGCGCCCTATACCTGGTCGTTCACCACAGCCGCAGACACGTCACAGCCGATACCCGGGCTGGTGGCGGCCTACGGGATGAACGAAGGAACAGGCACGAGCGTGGCTGACTCCTCCGGCCGCAACAACGCCGGGGCGGCCGCCGCCACGTCATGGCAGAACGGCAAGTACGGCAAGGCACTGTCGTTCAACGGATCCTCCAGCATGGTCACGGTCGCGCACGCCGCGTCGCTGCGCCTGACGACCGGGATGACGCTGTCGGCCTGGGTCAACCCCACCACGGTGACCGGCACCGCCTGGCGAAGCGTGGTGACCAAGGAGTTGAGCGCCAGCGGGGCTTCCTATGCCGTCTATGCCGCCAACGGCGGCACAGTCCCGTCCGGCTGGGTGCAGACCGATCCTGAAAGCTCGGCGACCGCCGACGGACTCTCGCCGTTGCCGGTGAACAGCTGGAGCCACCTGGCGCTCACCTACGACGGCGCCGCGCTGCGGTTGTTCGTCAACGGCCAGCAGATCGACCAGACCTCGCTGAGTGGCAGCCTCTACGACGACGGCAGCCCGCTGCGGATCGGCGGCAACGTCGTCTGGAGTGAGTACTTCAGCGGCCTGATCGACGAGGTGCGCATCTACAACCGCGCCCAGACCGCCGCCGAGATCCAGACCGACATGACCACCCCGATCGGCGGGGCGGCGCCGCCTGACACCCAGGCGCCGACCGCGCCCGGCTCGCTTGCCGCGACCGGCGGTTCCGGAAGCGCCCAGCTCACCTGGACGGCCTCGACCGACAACGTCGGCGTCACCGGCTACCGTATCCACCGCTCCACAACGCCGGGCTTCACCCCGTCGGCCGCCAACCAGGTCGGCTCGGTCACCGCCACCACCTTCACCGACGGCGGCCTCACGGCGGGCACGTACTACTACCGGGTGCTGGCCACCGACGCGGCCGGCAACCTCAGCCCGTCCTCGAACGAGGTCTCGACCGCCGTCACCGCCGCGCCGGCGACCCCGGGCCTGGTGGCCGCGTACGGCATGAACGAAGGCTCGGGCACCACCGTCGGCGACTCCTCCGGGCAGCACAACACCGGAGCGGCCACCGACACCACCTGGGCCAACGGCAAGCACGGCAAGGCCCTGTCCTTCAACGGCACCTCCAGCTGGGTCACCGTCCCGCACGCCCAGTCGCTGCGCCTGGCGAACACACTGACGCTCTCGGCGTGGGTCCGGCCGGCGACCGTGGACGCCTGGCACACGGTGCTGATGAAAGAGAACGCCTCCGGCCCCGCCTACGGGATGTACGCGTCCTACGGCGGCGTTCCCCTGGGCTGGCTGAGCAACGCCACGACCTTCAAGTCGGTGGTCGGCGACGATCCGCTGCCGATCGACGAGTGGAGTCACCTGGCCGTCACCTACAACGGCACGATCGTCACCCTGTACCTGAACGGCACCCAGATCGACCAGACCCCGATGACCGGCAACCTCGCCGACGACGGCGGTGTCCTGCGCCTCGGCGGCAACAACATCTGGCTGGACGAGTTCTACAGCGGACTGATCGACGAGGTGCGCATCTACAACCGCGTCCAGACCGCGGCCGAGATCCAGGCCGACATGAACGCCCCCATCGGCGCCGCCGCGACGAGCACGGCAACGCAGCAACAGCGCCTCAACGCCGCTACGGATCCTGTTCCCGCGATCGACAGACTGACGGTGGACGGCGGCAGCACCGCGGACGGGGTCACCCTCGCCTCCACCCTCACCCCCCGCCTGACCACCTGGCTGTCCGCCGGGCGCGAGGGCGAGGCGAAGGTGGAAGTGGAGATCGCCGGCAAGCCCACCAAGTCAGCCAAGGCGGGCAAGGTGCGCACGGACCGGCGGCTGATCTGGTCGGGTGAGGCCACCGCCAAGCCCGGCGAGACCCGGGTGTCCCTGCAGGTCCCCGAGGGCAAGTTGCGGGACGGCGAGAAGGCGCGATGGCGAGCCCGCGCCACAGTCGACGGCGTTAACGGTCCCTGGACTGGCTGGCAACCCGTCAACGTTCGCGCCTCGAAAGGTGAGAGTCAGCCGACCACGCAGTCCTCAGCCACGTCTCCTAACCGCGCATCTACGTACTCGGCGAGCAATTTCAAGTACGACAGGATCAAGGACAACGACGACTGCAAGTCAAATGCGAGAAGCGCCTACGGATATCCTTCCGGCAGCAACGTGCTTCAGAACCCCAAGGGCTATGCAAGAAACCGGTTCTCGTGGTGCGCCACATACATGTCCGGATTGGTTCGCGTCAAGCGCAACAGATTCGGCGACGTCGTAAAGGACGCACAGGGTCGTCCGGCAACCACCGATGAGGTCTGGTTCCCGCAAATTCTGATCGGGCGCACCTATCAGGGAAGTCGGACCATAGAATTCGATCTCTGGGTGGACGAAGCGATTCATAACCCCTTCAAAGGTGACTACTTCAAGGGGAAGACGTTCTCCATCGGTATGATGGGGACCGGCTACCCCAACGGAAATGCCTGCCTTTCGGTCACCAGAGACGGCCTGAAAACGTCGTACATCGGAAACGAAGATTACTGGGACGACCGAACGGTGCACTTCAAGTTCGAGTCCTATGTCGACGCAGGATCGGCAGGGTCCAACAACCGCGAACTGATCGGAACCTGTACTACGAGGACCACCCTCCATCTCATCGGTCTCAACGACTATCAAGAAGGAATGGCTCCGCCGAAGCAAAGCATCCGATGCGATTCCGCCCACTATGTTGGATATGCGGAAGGATGCATCTTCGATCACGAGACACCCTCGATCGCTCTGAAGGAGAGCATTTACCCGAACGCATACTCGCACATCTCCTTGGCCTACTCCAACCCCAATGCCACTCATCCCAAGCCAACGGACCACGCGAACGCCTGGCCCACGAATGTTCCGGAAATCCGGAAGGACACTCCAAAAGTAATTCCGGGCTTCACAAAGGATAAATTCATTCACCGGCTCTACCAATATGAAGACGAACGCGTCCGAGACGGTAACCGCAATGCCCGTAACCGCGGCAGGTCGCAATCGGCATGCCGCTGGTCATACTTCCCCACGTGGAGCGGCGCGGGGCAAGCGCCATGGGTTACCGCTGGAAACGAATGCGACGAATTCCCGTTCGCTTCTACCTACGAAGGCTCGTGGGTATGGTGGCAGGAAAATCTTCCGAACGACGCAGGTAACTACCGGCCACGAGGCGTCAACTACTCGGTGAAACCCATCCCAGCCGCAGAGAACGGTGCATGGGGCGACAACCGTCAAGGCGGCATCCTGTATTACTATGCATACGATCGCATGCTGGATGGAGACGCCTTCTTCCTCCGCCTCTACAACAGGGCGGGCACGCGAATCAATCCCTAGTCCGACGCAACACAAAAACGTGATGCCCATCTAAATGCAGTGTGCTGCCTCCGCGGAGGCAGCACACTGCATCATTATTGGACGTATGGAGAATGAATGTCACAACTTGTTGATCGCCTCCACGAGGTCATCACGGTGGAGAGAAGCCAATTTCTGCTGAGAGATCAGGAGGGTACACTGGACGAGCCACCTGGTTGGCCTCGCCTGGAGGAGATCTCAGCACGTCTCAACCATGGCTCCTGGTTCGAGGCGACCTTGAACTGGGCAGTATTCCTGAGCAGTGCTCCGTGGCACGAAACCTCGGTCACCCTGGAATTATGGGATGGCCCCCCTCCCGACATCTCCGGCTCCTGGGAGAGAAGTAAGACCGCATCCTTCTACTCCAGTTCGGGTCTCGTCTACTTGAGTGAGCTGTTCGGCAGCGGGCCCCCGAGTGTCCTCATGGATCTGCGCAAAAATGCCAGCGATTGGGCGATCAAGGCAAATCGTCGTCCAGGAAGCGGCTGGAGCTGGCCAGATGAAGATGCTCCTCCACGAGGAGCTGAGGAGTGGCTTATACAGTTCTGGCCGTCGCAAGGCTTTGATTCCAGCCTCACTAAAGCCCCTCGTAGAACAGAGTAATCGCCAAGCATCCGAAAGAACCTCGAGACCCTGCCCAGGACACACATGTGATGCTCCAGCCTGTTGATCGGGGGGACAGGGCCGTTGCGTTCTCGGCTGGTGAGACTGCTGCACCCCTGAGCCGGGTGGGCAAGTAGGGCGCCCCGGTGCGGAGATGACGAACGCGACCCCTCATGATCGTCGGTGTCTAGCCAGTCGATCAAGAACAGGGGCCGCGTCCGCGTGCCATCATCCACGATCGAGGTGCTCTCTCGCCACCTGGAGCACGTCGCCCTCACCGACCCCACCTCCGACCTGCCAACCCTGGCCGAGGTGCTGGATGCCGTACCCGACCCACGTCACCGCCGGGGACGTCGCTACCGACTCGGCCCGCTGCTCGCGTTATCCCTGCTCGCCGTCCTCAGCGGAGCGACATCCCTGGCGAAGATCACCCGGTTCATCGCCGGATACGACCCGGACCTGCGCACCCAGCTCGGGCTCCCGGCCACCCCGCTGGCCACCAGCACCCTCGGACGGCTGCTGGCCCGCCTGGACGGCGATGCCTTCGACGCCGCGACCTGCGCCTACCTCTCCGCGATCACCCCCGGCCACCCGCCAGAAACGACCACCCAGACGATCACCGCCGCCAGTACAACCCTGCTCGGCCTAGCCGTGGACGGCAAGACCCTGCGCGGCAGCCGTACCGGCGACAGTGTCACTCACCTACTGGCCGCCGTCCGGCACGACACCCAGACCGTCCTGGCCCAGCGGCAGGTCGAAGCCAAGAGCAACGAGATTCCCGCCTTCACACCCCTGCTGTCCGGCCTGGACCTGTCCGCAATGGTCATCACCGCCGACGCCCTGCACACCCAAGCCGAGCACGCCCGGCAACTCGTCGCCGCCGGCGGCCACTTCCTGTTCATCGTCAAGGCCAACCAGCCCACGCTCCACCGCAGGCTCAAGGCGCTGCCCTGGCGCGAAACGGTCCTCAACGACCGCACCGACGAGCGCGGGCACGGCCGCCGCGAGATCCGCCGCATGAAGATCTGCACCACCCGACCCGGCCTGCCCTTTCCCCATGCCGCCCAGGCCATCCAGGTCAAACGCCGCCGCACCGACCTCAAGACCGGCAAGACCACCATCGTCACGATCTACGCCATCACCAGCCTGCCACCGGGCCGCGTCACTCATGCCCAGCTTGCCGCGCTGATCCGCGGGCACTGGAGCGTCGAGGCCCTGCACCACATCCGCGATGTCACCTATCGCGAAGACGCTTGCAAGGTCCGCACCGGCGCCGCGCCCCGGATCCTAGCCGGCCTGCGCAACCTGGCCATCGGCCTGACTCGCCTCATCGGCTGGACCAACATCACCGCCGCCACCGACCACTACCGCAGCCACCCTGCCGACGGCCTTCAGCTAATCGGTCTCACCACATGAGAACGCTTCGGCCCGGCCCTGCGCTCCCGAGTCGAGCCCCTGGAGTGATACCCCCGTTGCCGAGGAACCTTCCCGTCAGATCCGCAGATTTCGATCATGTATCCAACTGGTAAGTTGCGGAACTCATGTATGGCTTGGCGGTTGGGCAGGCTTTCCACGATTTGATGCCTGGAGCCTTCCAAGGGCCGTACTCCTTTGTTGCCATTGCCGAAGAGACGGATACTTTGCAGGTGACGACAACCCGATGCATGAAGCTCTTGTCACATACGGCCCAACCTTCGTCGGGGTTCGGGGCGTGGTCGACCCCCGTCCTACAGACTGGGTAAGCGTTTGCAGTGCTGGGGCTTACCAGTAGCCCCGTCCCTGCCGCTGTCAGGCCTAGCATGGTTATGGCCGCGACCTTTGCGAATATTCGCATGTGTTCTCCGTCCCGAGGCTTTGACTTTGGTGCTTCGACCTGAAATTGGAGCACACCCCGGTATATCTCGGGTATGTCGCCAACAACCCGTGGTGAGACCTCTCATCCTCATACCGATAGGACACCAGAAAGTTCACTGCGCTACGGCATCCAGCACCTCGGCCAGGGTTGGCAGGTCGGAGGTGGGGTCGGTGAGGGCGACGTGCTCCAGGTGGCGAGAGAGCACCTCGATCGTGGATGATGGCACGCGAACGCGGCCCCTGTTCTTGATCGACTGGCTAGACACCGACGATCATGAGGGGTCGCGTTCGTCATCTCCGCACCGGGGCGCCCTACTTGCCCACCCGGCTCAGGGGTGCAGCAGTCTCACCAGCCGAGAACGCAACGGCCCTGATCGGGGGGAAGCGTTGTGGTGTGCGGAGATGCTCCGCCTGGCCGGCGCCGGCCTGGTCAAAGCCCACGACGAATGGCGGGTCGCCGACCGCCGTTGCCTGCCCGAAAGCTCCATGGCCCTCGTCACGGCATCCAGCGCCAATCTCCAGGAGGTGGCGCACACCGAACTGACGACGGGCATAGTCAAACCAGCAGAGCCTCACGCGAGAGCCGAGCTGCACCACCAGCCACCCGCCCAGTAAGCGCTGAGCCGGCGGGCGTTCCAGGACGCCCGCCGGCCCCACATGATGGAGACCGCGGCATGAGGGAAGACGACTTCACCCATTACGAGGGACTCGTCTCCGCGTGGTTCTCCGATCCCACCTGTCTGACCTGGTGCGAGGCATCGGGGCTGGACGACGTGGCGCGAGCCTTCGGCGCCGACCTCGCCGAGGCCGAGTCTCTGAGCTTCGAGGACGCCCAGAGCGAGCAGTACAACGCGGACATCCCCGGCATCCTGCCCAGTCTCGTCGCCGGGACGATCGGCGACTGGACGCTGGTCGTCGAACCGAACGGGTGCGAGGGCGCACGACCCGAAGTGCTGAAGGCGTTGTCGGCCCGCGGGCGAGCGGTGAACGTGCTGCTCGACGGAGGTCAGTACGACCGGCTCAGCTACGCCGCCGCCGGGCGGTTGCTCGCCGTCCGGCTGACGTCCTCCCCGTCCCGCTCCGGCCACCTTCCGGGTGACGCTGACGCGGTTATCGACGCGGCCGGCACCGATGACGTCATCGGGCTCCAAGCCGCCACGCTCCTGGCGGCGGAGCACATCACCGGTGCCCGCCTCACGGAAGAGTGGCTGCTGGACGGCGGCCTCACGCGCCTGCTCGTCGAGAATCCGCTCCCCGACGACATCGTCCCCGATCAGTTACGCGACCACCGCGTACTGAACCGGCCCGAAGTACGGGCCATCCTCGATGACCTGTCGCCCGGCAAGGTGGCTCCCATCCGCTACCTGATGACGGAGGCGGTGGTCCAGGGTTCGCAGCTGTCGCACCCCGCAGTGGACGAGGCGCTGGAGTTCCTGCGCGGCGACGACGACGTCACCCGGCGGCGGGAGGTCCGCCGCCAGGTCGCCCTACTGCGCGACGACGTCGCACGAGAACCCGGCCCGGACTGGACGCCGCGCCGTGCGGCCGTGAAGGTGCTGATGGACGCGCTCGGAGACGACCTCACCGAATCCGCGGACGCGGTCGCGGGCCACGCCTACATGGGACATCTCACCGACGATCAAAAAGCTGTCGTCATCATCATGAAGCGGTGCCTGCAGCGCATCGGCCGCACCGCGCCCTGAACGCGCATCAGAGCTGGTGACCAGTGGCAGGGCCGGTCATCGACGCGATGTGCCTCTTACCGCTCGTCCCGTCGTCCAGGATGTAGGCCGGGCGGCGGTCGACGCGGCGACGGACCTCGTCGGTGCCAAAGTGGTAGCCGATGCGCCGGGTGGCCTCGGCCCAGTCCTCCATCGAGCGGACCGCTGACAGGGCCTCCACGACGAACGGATCGCTCCATCGTTCCTGGACGCGCTCCCACAACAAACAGCGGCCCCTCGGAAGGCGCCATTCGATGGAAGGGTGCCTTCCGGTGATGGCCATACTCCACGATTTAGTGCCGCGTGTCAGGGGTTGCGTCCACGGGAGTGGTGCACGAGCCCGCCCTGCCGGCGGCATCGCCCGGTTGGCTGAGCCCCGGCCCTCCACGGGAAGGATCTGGCATGGTGGCTGCCCGATCGCGATGGTCCGCGGCCAGGGCGTAGCCCAGGAGAGTGACGACGCCCTCAATGGCGATGACCGGTTGCCGTTCCGGGTTGTACGCACGTATTTGGCACGATCGATGGCTGCGTCGCCCGCGCGCGGAGACGGTCGTAGCGGGTTGTCGCTGCGTGGATGACCCGGAATCAGGGGTTGACCTGGGGAAATGTCTCCAAGATCATCCCCCGCATGTCCCCTGATCATGGTCGTACGGCTGCGTACGGGCACCGTCCGCTGCCTATCGAGGGTGGCGAAACAAAAGACCTGCGGCTGTGAAGCCGCAGGTCAGGGGCTATATATGGCGATCGAGGTGAGTGCCCCCGGCAGGATTCGAACCTGCGGCACCCGCTTTAGGAGAGCTCGACTCGTACGGAGCCAAGTATGTCTATTACTGAGCGATATGTGGCGGGCCGCTTGACCTACACCGGTTCCTGAACAACGACTTCCTATCACCCGTCACCTGACTACTGTTTGGCCTGGTCAGAGCGATATTCGTGGCGAGAGCCTCGCAAGGCGTACCCGCTCTGCCGATGCGGGTGTTCTCGTGAGGGGCAGCACCGCTGCAGTCGGCTCGCTCCGCGGTGACCTTGGCGTGCTGAGCTTGTAGACGGAAGCCTTCCGGCCTGATCGTGCAGGTCAGCAGGGCCGGCGCCGGGACCGGCTGGCATAAGAAGAGTCTCTCGGTAAGACGGCAATCCGACCAAGATTCGATGCCTCTACCGGAGAGCCTCGTTGCTGTCTTACTCCGCCGCGATTCCGCTGTCCAATCACGCCCTGATCCGCCTGGCCGGGCTGATTCCCGCCCGGCGTGTCGAGCACCACTGCCGGTGGCGGCGCCTTAACCCGTCTCGGCAAGCCCTGCTGGTCCTGGCCCACCTGCGCAACGGCGACACCTAAGGGCGCCTGGCCGCGGGCTTCGCCATCGGCACCAGCACCCGCCTGGCGCTACGTCCATGAGGCCGCCGACCTGCTCGTCATGCTTGCCGACGATGTCCACGCTACCGTCTCATACGCCGGCCGGTTGGCCTACGTCATCCTGGACGGCACACTGGTCCCGATCGACCGGCTGGCCGACGAACGGCCGTACTACCCCGGTAAACATCGACGCCACGGCGTGAACGTGCAGGTTCTGGCCGATCCGGCCGGCCGAATCGTCTGGGACTCACCTGCGCTGCCCGGTGCCACGCATGACCTGACCTGAGCGCGTGCCACCGGCCTGATCGCCGCGCTGACCCCCGCGGGGTGGAGACCTTCGCCGACAAGGGATTTCAAGGCGCGGCCGATGGCACCCGCACGCCCTTCGCAGGCCATCGGCTGCGGCCGCCCTGTCCCGCCATCAGCGCTCGATAACCGCGCGCATGCTCGTATCCGAGCCTGTGGGGCACGCGCCGTTGCCGCCTGGAAGACCTGGAAGGTCCTGGCTCGGCTGCGCTGCCCACCCGCGCCGTGCCTCTACCATCGTGCAGGCCATCCACGTCCGGCAGCTCATCGAAGATGACCCGCTACTCAGGGTGAAAGTGCTCATTGATCGGCTCGTAACCACCATTCCAGCGATCAAGACCGGATAAGGCATCGCGTCACGATATGTCTGGAGACCGACGGTCACAGGAGTGCCGGCAACCCCGCTGGCTGCGACAGCGGTAGGACAGCTGTGGGCCGAGAGCGGATCACGGTGACCACGGAGCATCGCGTTCCCGATACTGATGACGATCTTTACTTTCAGCTAAGCCGTATGTGACGATCAAGTCGTTTTACTACATCTGTTCGAAAGGTTGTGAGTGAACACACGACGATCGGCATCCGGCTTATCCACCCGGACGCGCCGCCGCGCTGCCCTGATCGCGACTCTGATGATGCCGCTCTCACTCATGAGCGCGCCCGCGATCGCAGAGGGTCCCACGCCGCCGCCCACCCTGTCCCCCGTATCCACGACACCGCCAGGCGCTACCTCGGATCCCGGGCTCAAAACCGCCTGGGACAAGGCCGCCAAGACCGGCAAACCCGTCGAGGTTCCCTCCCGCTTCACCGAGACCATGAAGGTCTGGGCCAACCCCGACGGCAAGAACATGCGAGCCGAGCTGCACACCCGGCCCGTTCAGCTCAAGAACCCGGCCAGCGGGGCCTGGGAACCCATCGACACCAGCGTCGTCAGCCGCGACGGCAAGCTCCAGGCAGCCCGGGTCAAGACCCCGCTGACCTTCGGCGGGCGCGGCGCTAAGCACTTGGTGTCTGCGGCCGATAAGCACGGTGAGATCGGCCTGAGCGTGACTCGCGCGTTGCCGGAACCCAAGGTCTCCGGCAACGCGGTCGCCTATCCCGACGCCGTGGCACCGGGGGCGGACCTGGTGGTGCTGGCCCAAGCCGACGGCTTTATCTCCCAGGTGGTCTTCCGGCAGCGGCCGACCGGCCCGGTGACCGTACGGCTGCCGCTCACTCTGCCCGAGGGCACCACCTTCGGCGAAACCCCGCAGGGGTTGCCGCAGCTCAAGGACGCCAAGGGCAAGGCCAAGGCCGCGCCGATCGTGCTGACCGCGACGGACGCCAAGGTGGAGGCCGCGCCCGAGCAGGGCAGGACTTCCTCCGTCAAGGCGCAGGTCGAGACCACCGGTAAGACGTCAGAGCTGGTGTTCTCTCCGGATGAGAAGTTCCTGGCCGACCCCGCGGTAACCTACCCAGTGACCGTCGCCGCCTCCTCCATATGGTTCGGCGGTGGCGCTCCCGACGATGCCTGGATCAGCAAGAACGACCCCTACAACAACAACTCCGCAGCCGGGTACCTTCGCGCGGGCACCACCTCCACCAGCGCGGACATTGCCCGCGCGTACATGAAGTTCGACACCACCGACCCGGTGCTGCAGGGTGCCACCGTCAACGACGCGGACCTGCGGATGTGGAACTACAAATCCGGCGGCCCCAACGGGCAGCTGTGCGGGGAGACCATGGGCGTGGGAATCCGGGCCGCGCGCGTCACCTCCGACTGGACCCTGGACGGCACGATCGACAGCCTGGACTGGTACAACCAGCCTTCGAGCACGGCCCCGGAGACGGTGAACTACTCCGGCTACAACTACGACGCCGACCCCGCCAGCTGGTGCGCCAAGGACGAGGAACTCTTCTACGAGGTCACCGCCATGACCCGCGCCTGGATTCAGCAAGGCGTGCCCAACCACGGGATCGTGCTGAAGGCCGCCAGCGAGACCGCCGCGATCAACTGGCGCCAGTACTATTCCAGCCAATTCGGCGGCGGCGCTCCTTACCCGGGCTATCGTCACCCACCTGCCCTCATCATCGACTACACGCCCGCGCAAGTCTCCCGTACGATGACGATCCGGATGGGTGCACCGCTCAGTGAGCAGCCAACGTACGACGAGGTGATCGCCAGCCGTCGGTCCTCCAGTTCGATGCCGGTCGTCCCTGACCTGAGCGAAGACCAGAACATGGATCGCAGGGTGTCGTCCGGCAAGGTGGTGCTCCACAACTCCAGCCTCGGCTACGAGCCGCCCGAGGATGCGACCGAGGAAGAATGGCTACGAGACCTCGATCTGTCCGATCAAGGTGACGAATCTAACGGCCCCGCGCCTGTGCCGGGGCTGGTAGCGGGCTACGGCATGGATGAGGGTACCGGCGTCAGTGTGGCCGACTCCTCCGGACAGAACAACACCGGCACCGGTACCAGTACCACCGTGGTGGACGGCAAATACGGTAAGGCGCTCTCGTTCGACGGGACATCCAGCTGGGTCACCGTGCCCGACACCGCGTCGCTGCGTCTAACGACCGGCATGACGCTGTCGGCCTGGGTAAATCCGGCCAGCGTGGCAAACTGGCGCAGCGTGGTGGGCAAGGAACTGGGCACCGGCGGCGTCTCCTACACCTTGTACGCCTCCAACGGCGCGGCTCCCAGCGGCTGGGCGCAGGACGCACCCGGAAGCTCTGCAACGGTCGATGGAATGTCGCCGTTGTCGGTGAACACCTGGAGCCATCTGGCGCTCACCTACGACGGCGCCGCGCTACGGCTGTTCGTCAACGGCCAGCAGGTGGCCCAGACCGATTTCAGTGGCAGCTTGTACAGCGACGGCAGCCCACTTCGGATCGGCGGCAACCAGATCTGGCGTGAGTACTTCCACGGCCTGATCGACGAAGTGCGCGTCTACAACCGCGCACAGAGCGCTGCCGAGATCCAGACCGACATGAACACCCCCCTTAGCCAGCCGCAACCGCCCGACACCCAGGCCCCAACCGCGCCCGGCTCGCTCGCCGCGACGGGCGGCCCCAACTCGGCGTCCCTGACCTGGACGGCCGCAACCGACAACGTGGACGTGATGGGCTACACGATTCACCGGTCCACGACGCCCGGCTTCACCCCGTCGAGCGCCAACCAGGTCGGCTCCGCCGAGGGCACCTCGTTCCTGGACCCGGGGCTGACCGCGGGTACGTACTACTACCAGGTGCGCGCCGTCGATGCAGCCGGCAACATGGGGCCCGCGTCGGCCGAGGCATCGGCCACGGCGACCGAGCCGCCCGCGAACGAGGGCCTGATGGCGGCATACGGCATGAACGAGGGTTCGGGCACGACCGTGGGTGACGCCTCCGGGCATAACAACACTGGAGCGGCCACCGATACCACCTGGACGACCGGTAAGCACGGCAACGCCCTGTCCTTCAACGGCCTCTCCAGCTGGGTCACTGTCCCGCACGACGAGTCACTGCGCTTGATGAACACACTGACATTCTCGGCATGGGTCCGGCCGGTGACAGTGGACGGCTGGCGCACCGTGCTGTGGAAAGAGAACGCTGATGATGCCTCCTACGGACTGTACTCATCTGTCGACGATGTTCCGCTGGGGACCCTGCAAAACGCCACCACCACCAAGTCAGTGGTAGGCGATGATCCGCTGCCATTGAACCAATGGAGCCACCTGGCCGTCACCTATGACGGCACGATCGTCACCCTGTACCTCAACGGTACCCAGATCGACCAGACACCGATGACCGGCAACCTCCGCGACGACGGCGGCGTGCTGCACCTCGGCGGCAACGCGGTATGGGACGAGGAGTTCTACAGCGGCCTGATCGACGAGGTGCGCATCTACAACCGTGTCCAGACCGCGACCGAGATCCAGGCCGACATGAACACCCCCATCGGTGCTGCGGCGGCGCCGAGTGGGGCGGCGCAGGCGCATGCCAGCGTGGATGACCTCGGCACCGGGATAGAGAAGCTGGCGGTGGACGGCAGTCGCACAGCGGGCGGCGTCACCGTCACCTCTACTCTCACCCCCCGCCTGAGCACCTGGGTGGCTGCTGGGCGCGACGCTGAGGCCAAAGTCGACGTGGAAATCGCCCGTACGCCTGCCAAACACACCAAGCTCACAAAGACGTCCAAGACGACCGAAGGTGAGCACTTGATCTGGTCGGGCAGCGCGAGCCTCACTGCTGGTTCGGTCGCTAGCGTCCAGATCCCTGAGGGAAAGCTCGCTGACGGGTCGACAGTGCGCTGGCGCGCCCGGACAACCATCGGCACGGTTCCTGGTGCTTGGTCATCATGGCAAGTCCTGAAGGTTGACTTGTCCGCGCCTACGGAGTCTGCCCCCGCCAAGACGACGCAGAAGGCCGTACAGCAGGCCAACGCCGGCCGCACCTTCAACTACAGGCGGATAGAGCAGGAGGATTGCCAGGACGAGATCGTGAAGCAATATGGGGCGCTCGGCGCGGGCATGTACGCGAATACGCATAACATGTGCATGGTGTTCTGGATGGATGGTCCCATCTACCAGGACAAGGAGCGCACGAAATGGCTGGGGAAGTGGAAAGCACGTGTGACCATGGTGGCTCATAGCTACGTGGGATCGACCAGACCCAATATGGCCGCTCGGGGGAAGCCCGGTCTCACCAGCAGGCAATTCAACGTCTGGGCGCGCGTTGACACCGTCACCTGCTCGGCACAGCCCAACTACTGCAATCCAAGAATCAGAATCGGGCTGCAGAACAACACCGGGCAGCTCAGTAGCTGCATGGTGACCAACCCGGACGGTATCGAAAAGACTCTGCAGCAGTGGAAAGACGGCGGCGACACCGGATGGCAACTCACCAGCAAAGAGCCGATTCACGTGGGTGGTCCGGCGAAGAAGTCATGGTGCGGTGTAGGGCCGTGGGTCAAGTCGCCCGACGTCGACGACAAGGACGACTACTTCTACCCGCTCGAAGAACCCTATCTGGTACGGTGCGACAGTTCGACGTTCTATAAGTACTACACTGGCGCATGCATCATGTGGGACCCCATCCCGGTGTTCGTGCTCGACGGCGCCAAAGACACCAAGGTGGTCGAGACGGCGCGGCACGTCCGCAAGGCTCTCGACGCCCCGCAATCGACACTCCCCGCCGCACCGGCCGGCCAGACAAAGTCCATACCTGGGCGATTCAATCCGAACGACCCCACGTGCAGGCGAGGTGCGTACGAATCGGGCTGTCTGTGGCGTACCACAAACGAGTCTCTGAATAGTACGAACCGCACTGAGGCTCAAAGAGCGTGCCGCAGGGTGAACGGCGGCGAATGGAGAAAGCCGCTCAGTTGCGACGAGTATCCGATGGCCGCTACCTATCAGGGCGTCAGCCGGGCCGGCATCAACTACTCCGTCAGCCTGCATGACTACGATGACAACTGCAAGGCGGGCCTGCGCCTGAAAAACTTCAACGTATACAATCGACTCCTTGACATGGACCCGTTCTGGGTATGGGCCACACTCCCCGGCGAACCCCCGTACGCCGGCCTGGACGATATTCCTCCGCCGGTCGAAGGAGTAGCGGCGTCATGCCAAGCAGATGAGATAGAACCGACGTTGTAGCAAGGGCAATGGGTAGGCCCGTGAGGCGCATCAGGTCCGGCCTGGCCGGTCTGATGCGCCTCGCGGGCCTTCTCGCGACACAAGCGGGAGCATGGTCAGATGGATGACGACGATTCGGCCGTGGCAGCCGATGACGTGTGGGAATTGCTCGACGAGGCCATCTGCGTCACGTGGGTTCGTGGAGCCGAACTCGAGTACGTCGTTCGGGCCTTCAACGGCGAGCCCGCCGACGCAGTCCGAGGCCAGGTCACCAGTGTCGGCAACCATCTGGCGCTCCGGTCGGCCGACGAGCCAGAACCAGTGGTCCTGCTGCGCAGGCAAGGCGAATGGATCATCGTCCTGGAACCGGACAGCACCATCGGCGCGCGCAATGACGTCCTGCTCGATGCCTGCGGCTCCGGAGAGGGGCTCAACCTGACCTGGTGCGTCAACGCGAGCCTCTCCTACGTCACCCATTCGGCGATCGCCGTGACCTTCGACCCCGCGGGCATGGGTGACGACCAGGAGGGTCTCGACGACGCCCGCCGATGGAGCAGGTCCCTGGGGATCGATGACGGAGACTGGCGCACCTCGTGGAAGGCTGCGGCCTTCGCCCTCGTCGAGGCGGTCACCGGCATCGAGACCGACGACACCTGGATGGACGCGGTGTGGACGCCCGTCCGGATAAGCCCGTCCCGTCCTGCTCGTCAGGGCGCCGTTCGGCTGCCGTACGCGGACATGCGGGAACTTCTCACCCGGGCACCGCAGATTCGCGACATCGTCGACCACCCCGGGCGGGAGCAGGTGCCCAGGATGCTGCGGATGTTCATCGCCATCGGCCTGTCCACCGCCGACGTGCGCACCCCCCTCACCGAGGCGGTCTTGGCCGCCATCGATGCCAGACCGCCGGAAGCGGAGATCGAGCTCCTTGTCCAGCGGCTGCGGACCCTGTCCGACGAGTACGACCGGCAGATCGGCACAGCTGGCACGCAGGCACAGGTGGACGACCTGCACCGCAAGCGCAACGCACTGTCGGCCGCCATCGCCGCGCTGGGTCTCGACCCCCTGGATGCCTTCCCCCAGGTGGCCAGCCTCACCTGGGGCCTCGGCCTACTCCGGAACAACGACGATTATCTGAGTCTCGAAGTATTGAACATCTGCTACAGGCACATCGTCTCTACCTGAACCTTTGCCTGCAGGCGGGGTCGGGACTCGGTACTGAGCCTTCTCGTGCGCCCAGCACAGCAGGGAGGCGGCCTGAGCAGGTTGTCGGGCGCTCGGATGGCCCACTACTCTGTTTGACCTGGGGAAACGCTTTCAAGACCATCCCGCATATATCCCCTGATCATGGTCTTACGACTGCATGCGGGCACCGTCCGCTGCCTATCAAGGGCGCAAAATAAAACGACCTGCGGCTGTGAAACAGCAGGTCAGGAGCCTGAAATGCCGATCTAGGTGAGCGCCCCCGGCAGGATTCGAACCTGCGGCACCCGCTTAGGATAGCTCGAGTCGTTTCGAGTCCAACATGTCTCCTGATGGGCGATATGGGTTGCTGCTCACTGTACATTGGCACCTCGGCAAGGACCTCCCATCGCCCATCGTTTGAGGGCCGTTTGGCCTGGTCAAAACGATACTCGCGGCCGGATCCTTCCGAGACGTTCCCGCTCTTCAGATGCGGGTCTCTGTAGGAATCGGCGCGCTCAGCCCGCGTCTCCAAGAGGCGTTGTGGAAGGTCTGGGGTGGGGATGGGGTCGCCAGGCGCGAGATGGAGTGGATGGCTCGTTCGCCTCTCGGCCGAAATGCCGTATGTCAACCGTACTGTCTGTGTTCACCCCCTTGATGGCCGAGATCGGACGATGTCGCATAGAAGCCGCCGCCCAACATCACACTGGACGCAGGGTCACGCAAACGCACTTTTGGCCGGCGGGGCCGCCGCCGTAACACTCGACGCTTTCCAGGCGATGATCTCCTCGCTGACTGTGCATGCGCAGGTGGAGGGGGCGACCGGTGGCACGGTGGTACACGCGGATGGCGGACATCTTAGGCATAGGGTTCACCGGCAGCCCTGACATCGACCGCTCCCGGCTGCCGGATGCTCATGTACGGCCTCGCCAGGAGCGCGGTTCCCGGTACCTGTACTGGCCGACCCCGGAGGGCGGAACCAGCGCTTCCCCGGCCCACCGCCGCGCCTTCGCCGACACCAAACACATGGACACGAACGGGCTCGTTCGCTGGGTGTGGGAAGGAGTGGAACTTCCGGGCATCGCGTCGGACTACCACTTCCTCTTGCAAGGCGCCATCAAGCAGTTGTGGTCGCGGCGCCGATCGGCGCCTGAGGGGCTGCAGTTCGTTGAGGTGTTCGCCGCCCTCGACCTCGGCCTGATAGAGGCGGTCCCGCATGCTGTCGCGATCGATGAAGCGGATCCGGCACAAGGGTTTGCTCGGCTCGCGTCGGTGGAGGTCTGGATGAAGCTTCTGGAGACCGAGGGCGCGCTTCGCGACGCCGTGGCGGTGAGCCGCCGGGCCCAGCGGTTCGGGGAGAGTTACCGGCGCGCGGACTTGGAGGCGAAAGTGGCCGCACTCGACGCAGAGGGGCGATGAAGGTGGCCCGTCTGGTCGATCTGATCCGGGGCGACTCTTTTCTTGAGAACGCCTTCGTCAAGTGGGTGCTCAGCTTCGCAGCGACCAAGGGAATCGCACAGCACGTGAGCGGGCAGCACCCGGTGGCGGCCGATGGCCATGATTATCGCCTGGACTTCCTGCTGACGGGGTCACGACTGCGTGTTGCGATCGAACTGGACGGGTTCGCGTACCACAGCGACAGGACGGCTTTCCTGCACGACAGGATTCGGCAGAATCACCTGGTCGGGTTGCGCTATACCGTGCTGCGGTTCTCGTACGAGATGATCCGCCGAAACACCAGGTTGTGCGTCGAGCAGCTCCAGCGCGTTCTGCGTGACGACCCTCTCTTGGCTACATACCTCATCGCGCAGCCCATCGTTCCGATCCCTGACGATATGGGCACGACGCCACTGGCGATCATCACGCCCCCCGCCCGGCCACAGGTGGTCGAGCGGAGCTATTTCGACCAGGTACGGGAGCGCCTGACTCTGGAGCCGTTGCGCCAATGCCAGAGCGAGGCCATTGTGGCGCTGGCCAACTACTACCGGCGGGGGCAGGTCAACGCCGCCTGTGTGATGTCCGTGGGTGCCGGCAAGACGGCGCTGGGCGTCGCCGCCACGCTTGCCTTCGCCCGGCGGCGGGCGCTGATCGTCACACCAGGGCGTGTGATCAGAGGCACCTTCGCCCGGGCGCTTGACGCGTCGATGGCGGGCAACGTGCTGTTCACGCTTCCGGGTGGCCCTCTCATCGCTGGCCTCCGGCCGCCCGTCGTCGAGGTGCTCGACCGAGCACAGGGCGCCATCCGCGCCGTTTCCCGGGAACGCCTGCTGCGCGCCGAAGTAATTGTCACGAACTTTCACTCTCTCGGTGAGAGCGGGCTGCTCGGCAAGCTCGCCCCGGACGACATCGACTTCATCGTGATCGATGAGGCGCACATCGCGGCCGCAGAGTCGTACCGGCGGCTCTTCGCGCATTTCCCGCATGCCCGCCGGCTGCTGATGTCGGCCTGCTTCAGCCGCGGTGACGGACGGCCGGTGACCGCTGACGTGGTCTATCGCTACCGGCTGATCGATTCGATCGCGGACGGGCACGCCAAGCACCTGCGCGCACAGCGATTCAGCCCGGAGGTGGGACAGACGGAGTACGAGATCGTCTGGCCGGACGGCCTTCGCGAGCGCGTCGTCGGCAAGGACGCTTTGCTGGAGGTTCTGGAAGACGAGCGCAAGGTCGCGCAGATCACCGCGACCTCGGAGGAACCGATACGCAAGGTGATGGAGTGTGTTTGTAGGTGCCTGGAGGTCCAGATCCGGGCCCTCGCGCCCCTCCGTCCCCGGGTGTTGTTCGCTGCGCTGGGCAAACGGCACGCGGAGCAGATCGCACGCATCGCAAACGCCCATGGCATCGCCGCCAGTGTGCTTCACCACTCCATGTCCGACTCCGAGATCGCCGCGGTCAGGGCCCGCTACGAAGGCGAGGCGGGGACGCTGCAAGCGGTAGTGCAGATGAAGATGCTCGGCCAGGGCTACGACCTGCCACCCATCGCCATCGTGGTCCCGATGCGGCCATACGGCAGTTTTGGCGAGTTCTACCAGCTTGTGGGGCGCGGCATCCGGGTCGTACAGCATCCTGAACTCCGCGCGCGGCGCCAGGAACAGCATCTCGACCTGGTGTATCACGGAGAGCTCGGCCTTGATGAACACCTCGAGACCCTACGGGCCGAGAACGACATGGATCCCCGGCCGCCCGATGCCGACGACTTTGGCGACGCGCCGGTTCCTGATCGTGGCGGCAGCTCGCCGGGTGGGTGGCCGTCTGAGGATCGGGTGCAGGCCAGCGTCCTCCATGAGGAGGGAAACACACGAGAGCAGTTCCTGCACACGCCGATGAGCATTGAGGCTCGCGTGGAGGAGCGGCGGCTGCATGCGATGGCCCAGGCCTACGCCAAATATGTGGCGCAAACATCGGAACCACGACCATTCGAGCAGTTCGTGGCGGTCATGAGGAGCACTCATGGGTGAGCACCCATTCGCATCCGAGCTCGCGACGGCGGATCCCGACCAGTTCCTGCGGCTGGAACGTGACACCGGCCGGAGCTCGAGGTTCGCGGAGATCGATCAGTTGGTGGCGAACGTACTTGTGACCGCTCTTGCGGGTCACCGCCCGATATCCGTTGTCGCAGGACCGAAAGGTTCCAAGAACAGCGACACACTGGCCCTGAACAGCCTGACCCGACAGGAACAGGCCCTCGTGCGGGAGACGTACAACCTCTCCACGCAGCAGCAAAGAGGCGCTTGGTACCTGACCGAGCAGCTGTCCCTCAAGGCGGGCGTACTCAACCTGCCCGCGAACCTCCGCCACCATCCCTGGCATGCCATCACGCTCGCCACCGACGAGGTGGCCCGCGTGCATCTCGGTGCCGCACCGGATGCCCTGGCGGCATGGTCGCTGCTCATTCCCTTGTTTGACGACCTCATGGCGCCGATCACGGTCCGGGCGACAGGCTCAACGAAGCCGGGCTCTGAGCAGGAGGAGACTTGGGCCCAGATCACGGCCAAGTACGCAGCCATGGGCCTGGCCCTCACCTCGCAGAGCCGCGTCTTCGCCTATGGTGCGGGCTGGAGCCACCTCGATCGTGGGGGGCAGGTACGGGCCAGACTCGTCCTGCTCGATGAGCTGACCCGAGCCGATCCGCTTCAGGTGGCCGCACGATTCCGCGCCGCACGCATCCAGGCGCTGATCAGCGCCACGGTGAAGAAGTCGCGGAGCGGGACACCGCTGGCGCGCACGGTGCTCACCAAGGCCCTTCAGCCGGTGTTGAGCGCCTACTTCGGTGGTGACTGGCTGTCCTACCTGGACTATGTGGAGATGCCGCCAGGGCCGGGCGAGGAGATCGTCACCGCTCTGCCGGAGACGAAGTTGTTTGTCGGAGGGTCAGCCAAGGCCGAAGCCGTCGCGGCTCAGCAGGGTATCGACGTCAGCGATGTTGAGGCCATGCTCGCGGCCTTCCTAGGCCAGGGGAGCTCCGTATCTCCCGTGGAGCAGCGCGTCGATGTCCTGCGGCGATGGTGGTCGCAATTCGACGTTGTCCATGCCCACCAGGCACCCGGTATGCACCCGTTGTGGGGTCTGATCGAGGACGGCCCGTATGCGATCAAGGCCGGATTCGGACCCATCCGGCAGCTCTACCGCTGGCTCCTGTCACCAGATCTGGTGGAGGAAGTGGATCGCCTCTGGGACGGCGTCATCCTGCCGCGCTGGCCGGAGACGATCGTAAGCGAGCCCTACCCGCACAGGCTCATGGCCGAGACCCTGGGCATCGCCGCCACGTTCTGGCACGGTGTCGCGCTCACGGCCTGGTTCGTCTGTGAGGGCCCGACCTCCCGCACCACCCTTCCGGGCTTGCGCTCCTACTACCGCCGCCACCTGAACGAACTTGAACAGGCCGGTACGCCCATCCACCTCAGCCTCTTCGACGAACTCGAACATGCCGAGCGCTACCTCGGGGAGCCACAGCCGGTGTATTCACACCAGCAGAACGCGAACGCGGGCCGAACGGGCATCTCCACGGGCGTCGTCATCGGCGAGCGCCGTGCCGGCTTCGAAATACTGAAGGACATCATCACGCGTCATCGGCAGGGATGGAGCCATCGGTACCTGGCCGAATATCTCGAACACCGATGGAAGAGCGAGTTGACCGAGGTCTCCTACGAGCTGAACAGGTTCGTCGCCGCCTATGGCAGGCTCCCGACGTACAAGCAGTTCGCGCGGTTCGCTGGCACGGCGGCCAATCACTGGTTCAACGGGGATCTGGCCAGCCTCTACGCGGCCATCGGGGAACGAGCACCAGCCACGTCACGGCGAATCGATCTCCTTCCCGGCGCTGCGCACGATTTCGTCGACGCCGTCTACGCCGCTCTGGGCGGGTTGCCGTTCGATGAGGTCATGAAGAATCCGGGGTCGCCGCTCGCGAACTCGTGCCGTCAGAAAGCCCACCTGGCCGCGGCCAGTGTTACCTACCTTCAGATCGCCGAGGCCCTGGGGCGCGCACCTGAGATCAAAGAATTCGGGGGAGATCGTCACGAATGGGATTGGGCCGGCGGCCACGAGCACGGATGGCCCGTGTATCAACAAGCCATCGAACAGGTGCTCATGCAGAACGGTGCAGGTGGAAATCTTCCTGGGCGTCCACATCGCTGAGCGGCCTCAGAGAGTTCGCCAGCCCGCCGTACGCGATCACATACTCATCGTCGAAGCGTGCATGAGTCTTGCTCGCGGCGTGGGAGAATCGCATTTCAGAGGTTTCCTTTGACTGCGGTGGCTGGAAGCGTAGAGAACTCCCATCCTCCCAGATCGGAGGGCACCTCGTTTCATTTCACTGCCGCTACGTCAGATTCGAATCCGTGGATCCAGGCTCAGAAACCCTGACGCCGTGAGCTTGATCGGTAGGAAGTTGAACGCCGAACTCGGTCCGCCGGCCCGATAGGTGCCGGAGGACCGGCGGAAGGTACGATCTGTGGTCGTCAAGGGCTCAACCTCATGTGCGACGGGACGAAATCCACGACGGCGTTACAGTGCTTTCGCAGCCGTACTACGAATGACGCTACAGTCCACCGCCGACAATTAGGCTCGCTCTGTGGACGGGGTGATTTATCCGCTGCTACGGAGTTTCGGACGAGCTTCCATTTCGGCGAGCTGTCCGGCCTTAGTCCAGCCATCCAGAACAGACAGAGGACGTCGCTAACATTGGCAACAAGGGCAGCTTTGCCGAGCCGACTGGTCAGCCGCTGTGGCAACTCGCATGGATACAGTCCTAGGCAGTGCGGTCGGCTGATGGAGCGCACAGGCAGCAACGCTCGAAGCTGAACCTTTCGCTCTCAGCCTGCTCCCAGATGCGGGCGCGGTGTGGGTTGAATCCCGGCTTGATCAACCTGGCGACTACCAGGGCTACTACGATGTCTGCCCCCGCTTGGTACAGCGCCGACGCAGCGCTTTGTATATGTGCGCCGGACACGAAGAGATCATCGAGCAGCAACACCTTCGCGTGGTTGAGACGGTTGATCGGCTCGGTTGGCTGGAAGGCATCCGGGTGGGAGCACCGTTCAGCGAGTATCGGCGTGCACTCGTAGTTGGGGCGAAGGGTTGGCTGGTAGAGGTGCTGCAGAGCGCCGACGTGTGTAGCGATCTCCGACATCGGGATGTGAGCCCTGGCCGGCGGGTCGGGGTGAGTGCTGGGGATGGTCGTCACCAGCGTGAAAGGGCCGCCTGCCTGCTCGCTGAGGCATGAGGCGTGCGCCTCGTAGAAGCGGGCGATCGTGGCGGCGAGCACAGTGCTGCGCTTCGTCCTGCCTTTCGACGTGACCAAGCTTCGCTTGCGGGCAACGACCGCGTATAACGCCCCCTCGCCATCGTCTTGCACGCATAACGAGATGGGCACTACCTGCTTGGCGTGGCGGTACAGTCCTCGGGTGGTGCGATCGCAACTGGAACAAATCCACCATGGCTCTTTGGTAATTGGAGCGTCGTTCGGCCCCGTATGGCAGATCCGGCAGACTCCAGGGCCCTCTGCCGGGACATTCCGGTACACGTGGATGATTCGCTCGGTAACCGCCCGGGCGTCACCCATGATCAGAAAATGGTCGATTGCCGGGTCATATCTATGAGATTGACGACCTGAGTAGAGAGGTCGTCAATGTCCTGGACGGCAGTGATGCCTCCCCGGAACCCCAGCCTGGCAACCCATGGCTGTTCTTGCTGAAGCCGCTGAGGTACGAACACATGCTTGCCCTGTTTGAGTGCTACCTCTGTTTGAGCCGCCGCAACGCCGTCTTCATGTCCGTCGGCAACGAACACGGCCTCAGCTAAGCCGCTGGTCACGATGCGCGACAGCATGATCGTCTCGTCCGTGGTGGAGGCGTTTGGCCAGAACTGGGAGACCAGTGCTCCGCTTGCAGCTATCTCCTTGGCCACAGTGGCGTTTTCAGGGCGGGGTGGCACCGAGATGCCATGATCCAGAGCCGCGATTGTGCGGCCACCCGCGGCGAGGGCGGCCTCGTGGACAACCGCGTCCACGGCGGACGCCAGGCCTGCCACGAGGGTCAGGCCAGTGCGGGCGAGAGCGGTAGCCGCCTCGCTTGCTTGAGCGTCGGCGTGCTCCCCGTCGCCGACGATGGTCACGGCCCGATCGTCGTCAGCTTGCAACTGCCCACGAATCCACAAGAAGGGTTGCAGGTTGGGCGCAAAATCGAGGTTGCTCGGATACTTCTCTTCCAGAACTGTGATCAGTTGTGTGTCTTGGTCTGTGGTGGCCGCGATGAGCCTTTCGGCCCAGCCCATGTCGTCAGGGTCAAGGCGGGCGACCAGAGCGGTGGCTCGAGCAAGGTACTCCTCTCGGAGATGTGCGAAGTCGCCGGCGGTGAGTCGCGCTGCGCTGCCGTGGGACTGGACGAGGCGAGAGATGTGATGCCAGGGCCCGTCTGTCGTCTTGACGAGGGCGAGTATCGCGATCTGCTCGTGGAGTATGGACATGTTCCTCACCATCTGGTGCCGGAGAAGCGTACGTTGACGGGCGCTTAGAGAAGACGGCCAGCTTCACCGATGCGTTTGCCGTGCTGTCCGTGCCTCCTCTGGTGCCTGCTGTCCTGGGTTGAGGCGGGCATGGTGTGGACGCTTCCATCGTGACGGGAGTGAAGTGATCGAGTCATCGGAACTAGCGGATGGTCATGCCATTCCGCCTTAGCTTGTTCTTATCGTCCAGATTGTTGTTCTGAGCGGCGGGTTGATCGTTTCACGGACAGCAAAATGGCCTTGAGTGATCATGTGGAGTTGGCCCGGTTTGGTGGACACCTGATCTCTGGGGAACCCTGGTTCCCGGAAGAAGGAGTCTGCTGTGCCGAACAACTATCCGCCGGAGTTTCGCCGGCAGATGGTGGAGCTGGTGCGCGCGG
>NZ_VCKX01000329.1 GCF_005889725.1 Nonomuraea zeae | reverse complement strand
GCCCAGGAACACCCCCGGCTCGACGTCGCGGGAGGTCAGCGCGCCCTTGGCGTCGGCGTAGTCGAGCCTGAGCACCCGGCGGCGCAGCAACGCCTCCTCGATGGCCCGGGAGATGCCCTCGGCGCCGAGCGGCTGGATCTCGGCGCCCGGCTCCGGCGGCAGGTGGACGAGCTGCACACGCCGGGCCAGCTCCCTGGCCAGCTCGCCCTCGGAGCCGGGCATCGCGGCCACCACCTTGCGTAACGCGCTGCGCGCCTGCCTGCCGAACGGCTGGTCGCCGGCCCTGCTCAGCGCCACCGCGATGGCCACGGCCTCGGCGGGGGTGAAGTTGAGCGGCGGCAGGGACATCTTCTTGTCGATGGCGTAACCGCCCTTGCGCCCCGGCTCCGCGTAGATCGGCACCCCCGACTCCTGCAGGGCGGTGATGTCGCGCTCGATCGTGCGCACGCTCACCTCGAACCTCTTGGCCAGCTCGCGGGCGGAACGGCAGCGCGGTGAGATGGCGCGCAGGTCCTCGACGAGCGCGTAGAGCCGGTCAGTACGGTTCACAGCCGAGACGCTACGCGGCGCCACCGACAATCGCGGCGCCCCAGCCGCGCCCGTAACCCGCGCCTCACCACCCGGCTACAGGGGTCTCACGTCCCGGAGGCGTGCTCCCGTGCTCCCGTGCTCCCGTGCAGTAACCGCGGGCACAGCCGAGCGGGCGCCGGTTGAGTAATATCCGGTTCTTCGTCATGGCAGGGGTGGACATGTCATTGCACGTGCAGCCATCCGAGGATCTCGCGCCGCCGTTCTTCTCCCACGCGCCGCGGCCGGCCGGCGCCAGGCCCGAGCTCAGAGCGGCGACCCGCTACCTGTGCGCCGCCGCCTACCTCGACATGTCGTTCAGGGAGAAGGTCCTCGCCGAGCTGCTGGAGGACGCGCACCGGGCGGTGGCGCGCTCGCACGACGGCCTGGACATCGAGGCGGTGCTGCGGCACTGCCTGCGCGCCCGGCGGCTGGCGCTCACCCGCGACGTCCTGCTCGTCCTGGCGATGGCCGCCGCCCTGGTGACGGAGCCGGTGACCCTGGTGATGGCGCTGGCCCTCTTCGTGCCCCTGCTCCGGTTCCACCGGGCGCCCTTCAGGCGGCCGGGCCGGCCGGCGCGGGTGGGCACGTACGTGGTGTCGGCCGCGGCGGTGTGCCTGTTCTTGTGGCTGGTCCTGACCGAGGTGCGCGACTCGATGGACCCCGGCACGCGGAGCTGGATCTTCGGGCTGGGGGCGCCGTTCGGAGCGGGCCTGGCCCTCTTCGCCGCGCTCACCGTCCTGATCCTCCTCGGCTTCCGCGTCCTGGTGGTGCACACCCTGGCCCGCCGGCTTGGGGCCGGCCGTCCGTACCGCGCGCCCCGCGTCTACGGCCCGTGGGCGCGCAGGCGGATCAGGTACGCGGCCGGCGCCCAGCACGGCAACATCACGCTCTACTCCGGCGACGGCAGATCGGACGACGACGGCGAGGACGACGAGGAGGACCGGCGGCACGCCGCCGCGCGCTCCCCCTTCCTGATGTTCCCCGACGATCCGGCCTTCCTGGGAGCCGGTTCCGTGGCCCGGGTCTGGTCGATCAGCGTGGAGCTGGACCTCAAGAGCGGCAACCGGCTCAAGAAGTCCATCGATGTGGATCCGGTGGAGCTGCACCGGTTCGTCAAGAAGCGCATGGAGAGCATGCGCGACAAGGTCCGGCGCGACTCCGAGCGCATCCGCAACCTGACCACGCACGACCACGTGGTCGCCCGGGGGCTGATCTCGCGTCCCAAGTCCGGGCAGGCGGAGTCGCTCATCGACCACCGGTCGTGGCAGCCGTACTCGCTGGCCTCGCCGGAGACCGTCGCGGCGCTGATCCGCAACCCCCAGGCCGGCATCCGCCACTACCAGCTGGTGATGGTCGGCAGCGAGCGCCACAGCGTGAGCCACGGGGACGGCCGCCAGATCGCGCCGGCCGAGGACCAGGAGGTGGTGGTCTCCGCGTTCATCCACCTGGCGGTCGAGGGCCGGATGCTCTACACGGAGTTCGTCTCCACCGTGCTGCCGCCCATCCGGCAGGACTTCCACGTCATCGACCAGCTGCCGCGCGGGCCGCTGGCCTTCGCCATGCCGATCAGGTCGACGCCGCCCGTGCCGGTCGTGCAGGTGGCACTCGGCGCCCTGCCCCGCCTCGGGTCCGCGCTGCTGAGCGGCATCAGCCTGACGCGGCTGGCCCAGACACCCAGGCTGCAGGTCATGCACGACTACGGCGCCCGCAGGAGCGTGCGGGAGCTGGGAGCGTCGGGCGCGCTGTCGTTCACCCAGCGGCTGGACGCCTTCAAGTACACCAAGCTCATCAGCCAGCGGCTGACCGAGGCCGTCATCGACTTCCTCGACAGGGAGGGCGTCGACACGCAGGCGTTCAGGCAGCAGGCGACCTCCGTCATGATGTCCACCTCGATCAACATCACCAACAGCCAGCTCGGGGACCAGGCCGTCCTCGGCAATTTCGGCCCGGTCCAGCAGAACACCCCCGCATCCCCGAACCCGGCCGGAGGGCCTGATGGAACGGCGACGTCAGCTTGACATCCACATCGAGGGCAGCACGTTCGGCAATCAGGTGGCGATCGGCAACGCCGGGCCCGTCAACCAGTCCAGCGGGCCCGCGCATCCGGCCCAGGCGGCCGCGGACGCGCTCGTCCGCCTGGTGGCGGAGCACCTGAGTGAGTTCGAGCCGGCCGCGAGGGCCAAGGTCCGGCGCGACGCCCTGGAGGTGCAGGCCGAGCTGCGGGAGCCCGATCCCGACCGGAGCCGGATCAGGGCCGCGCTGGAGCGCATCGGGCAGCGGGCCGCGACGGTGCTGCCGGTGGCGGGGGCCGCGGCCGAGATCCTGAGCCTCTTCACCGGCTGACCGGGGTCCGAAATCCTCTTCGCCTGTCGGCCGGGGTCCTGGGCATCCTCACCGGCTGACCAGGTCAGGAGCTGGTCCATTCGAGCAGCCGGTCGAGCGGCCAGGCGTTGACGATCCGCTCCGCCTCGATACCGCATCGGGCGGCGCGCTCGCATCCGTACCGCTGCCAGTCGAGCTGCCCCGGCGCGTGCGCGTCGGAGTCGATCGCGAACAGGCACCCCATCTCGTACGCCAGCCGCATCAGCCGCTTCGGCGGGTCGAGCCGGTCGGGCCGGGAGTTGATCTCGACCGCCACCCCGAACCTCCGGCAGGCCTCGAAGACCAGCTCCGCATCGAACTCCGACTCCGGCCTCTTCACGCCCCGCTTGCCGCCCGCCTGCACCACCCGGCCGGTGCAGTGCCCCAGCACGTTCACCAGCGGATCGGCGATGGCCGTGACCATCCTGCGGGTCATGTCCTCCGAGCCCATGCGCAGCTTGGAGTGCACGCTGGCCACCACCACGTCCAGGCGCTCCAGCAGCTTGCGCTCCTGGTCGAGCGAGCCGTCCAGGTTGATGTCCACCTCGATCCCGGTCAGGATCCTGAACGGCGCCAGCCGCTCGTTCAGCTCGGCCACCACGTCGAGCTGCCGCTCCAGCCGCTCGGCCGTCAGCCCTTTGGCCACGGTCAGGCGCGGCGAGTGGTCGGTCAGCGCCCAGTACTCGTGCCCGAGCCCGACGGCCGCCTCCGCCATCTCCTCGATCGGCGAGCCTCCGTCCGACCAGTCGGAATGGCTGTGCAGATCCCCCTTCAACGCCGCCCGCAGCGCCGCGGTCTCCTCGTCCAGCTCTACGCCCTCGGTGGCCCGCATTCGGCGCAGATAGGTCGGAACCTGACCGGAAAGCGCTTCGTTGATCACCAGTGCGGTGACCTTGCCGATGCCGGGGAGGCCGCCGAGCCCGTCGCCGCGGGCCAGCCGGTCCAGCTCGCCCTCGGGCAGGTCGGCGACGACCGAGGCGGCGCGGCGGAAGGCTCGTACGCGGTAGGTGGGCTCCCCGGCCCGCTCAAGCAGGAAGGCGATCTCGCGCAGGGCATCAACGGGATCCATACGTTGATTCATACCCAAACCGATAGCAACAGCCAGCCGTTATTCATTGAACGTGAGCAAGCGCCACCGATAGGCTGATCGGCCGATGAAAGCAGGAGCTTGATGGCACCACCGCCCCACCCCGAAGAGGCGCCGCGCAAGTCGTCCAAGGCCGTCCCCCTGGCGGTTCTCGGCGTCATCTCGCTGACGCTGGTCGGCATCTGGGCGATCGCGGACTCCGACGACGACGAGGTCACCGCCGACTGCGTCATGGTCGTGGACAGCAGCGCCACCCCGGCGCCCGACGCCAGCCCCACGCCGCTGCCGGACACCAGCGCCACCCCGTTCCCCGACGACGGCTCCTACCAGGTCGTGGACGACGCCTACTGCGATGACGACAACGGCTCCGGCACGTCGCGCCACTACTACAGCAGCGGCTACTCGCGGGGGGCGTACATGTGGTACTACGGCGGCACCCGGAGCGGCGACCGCGTGCGCGGCGGCACCACCTACCGGCCATCCGACGTGAACATCAGCAGCCGCACGGGTAAGGACATCCAGCGCGGCGGCTTCGGCAACCGCTGGAGCAGCGGGAGCTGACTGATGCGTCGCGAGCATGGCACTCCCAGGGACGGCTGGGAGAAGACGATCGAGGGCCAGGGCCTGGCCTACCACCGCGCCGCCCACCCGGAGGGGCTGAGCCGCCCGTACTGGGACGAGTCCGTCCACTACGTCTTCTCGATGGACGAGGTCGAGGCGCTGGAGGAGCAGGTCGAGGAGCTCCACGGCATGTGCCTGAGCACGGTCGAGCACGTGGTGTCCACCAAGCGGTTCGCCGACTTCGCCATCCCCGAGTGGGCGTGGGAGGAGGTGGCCCGCTCCTGGGAGCGCCGCGACCCCTACCTGTACGCCCGCTTCGACCTGCGCTACGACGGCACGGGCCCGGCCAAGCTGCTGGAGTACAACGCCGACACGCCGACCTCGCTGCTGGAGTCCTCAGTCGTGCAGTGGTTCTGGCTGCAGGACGTCCATCCGGGCGACGACCAGTGGAACTCCGTGCACGAGCGGCTCATCGAGCGCTGGCGCGAGCTGCGGCTGCCGCCGGGGCCCACCCACTTCGCGTTCACGAACACGGATGAGACCGGCGAAGAGGCCATGACGGTGGCCTACTTGCAGGAGACGGCCGAGCAGGCCGGGCTGCCGACGATGGCCGTCGCCATGGAGGACATCGGCTGGGACGCGCTCAACCGCCGCTTCGTCGACGTCGACGACCAGGTGATCCGCTCTGCGTTCAAGCTCTATCCGTGGGAGTGGATGCTGGCCGACGAGTTCGGGCGGCACGCCGTACGGCATGCCACCTGGATCGAGCCGCTGTGGAAGACGCTGCTGTCCAACAAGGCGCTGCTGGCGGTGCTCTGGGAGCTCTACCCGGACCATCCCAGCCTGCTGCCCGCCTATCTCGACGGACCCAGGGACATGACCTCCTACATCGCCAAGCCGCTGCTCGGCAGGGAGGGCGCCTCCATGCGCATCGTCACGCCCGATGGCACCCAGGAGACGCCCGGCTCCTACGGTCAGGAGGGTTACGTCTTCCAGGGCTTCGAGGCGCTGCCGGTGTTCGAGGGGCAGCGGCCCGTGCTCGGCGCCTGGGTGGTCGCCGACGAGCCGGCCGGGCTCGGCATCAGGGAGACCACCGGCCTCATCACCGACGACACCTCCTCCTTCGTCCCGCACCGCATCGCAACCTGACACCGCACGGACCTGACTTCACCACCGGACCTGACATCCCACCGGAAATCGACCAGCTGTCCCCGTCCCCTTCTTCCCGCCCCTGTTCGAGCGGGGGCCACTCCCCGTGATTGGAACTGACGTGACCCTTCTCGAAACCCTCGCCCGCGGCGCGGGCGCCATCGCCGCCTACGCCGCCGTCGGCGTGATCCTGATGATCGTCGGCTTCTACGTGATCGACTGGGCCACCCCCGGCAAGCTGAGCGAGGTCATCCGCACCGAGCGCAACCCCAACGCCACCCTGCTGACCACCTCGGCCCTGGCCGCGGTCGGCCTGATCGTGGCCGCCTCGATCTGGGCCTCCGGCGGCAGGCTGGCGGAGGGCCTGGCGGGCACGGCGGTGTTCGGCCTGGTCGGCATCGTGGTGCAGACCGTGGCGATGCTCGTCTTCGACAAGATCGTCGGCATCTCCGTGCGCGACCTGGTCAAGGAGAACGAGCTGCAGCCGGGCGCGCGCCTGCTCGCGGTCACCCACGTGGCGATCGGCCTGATCACCGCGGTCGCCGTCATCTGATCGCCGGGCCGGAGGCCCGCCCCGTCGCCGCCGTCGCGGTCAGCCGAACAGACCTGGCACTCTAGAAGGCGTGACAGACCGGACCCGGGAGGACACCACCCGCAGGCTCGAGCGGGCCATGGGCGCGCTCGGCACCGCGGCGATGGCGCGCATGGACGATCAGCTCCCCTGGTTCCGCGCGCTCAGCGCCGAGGACCGGTCATGGGTGGGGCTGGTGGCCCAGGCCGGCATCGCCGCGTTCGTCGAGTGGTTCCAGCACGCGGGCGAAGACCGGCCCACGCCCAGCATCGAGTTCTTCGGCACCGCGCCGCGCGAGCTCAAGCGGTCAATCTCGCTCCAGCAGACGGTCGACATCGTCAGGGTCGTGGTCGAGGTCGTCGAGGCGCAGACCCACGAGCTGGCCTCGCCCGGCGGCGAGGACCAGCTCCAGCAGGCCATGTTGCGCTACACCCGCGACGTGGCCTTCGCCGCGGCCCACGTCTACGCCAGGGAGGCCGAGGCCAGGGGCTCGTGGGACGCCAGGCTTGAGGCCCTGATCGTCGACGCCCTCGTACGCGGCGAGGTGGACGACGGCCTGCACTCCTGGGCCGCCGCGCTCGGCTGGACCTCCTCCCCCGTCGTCGTCATCGCCGGCCACGCCCCCGAGGGCGATCCGCGCGCGGTCATCGACGGCCTGCGCGAGAAGGGCCGCCGCATCGGCATGGACCTGCTGGCCGGGGTGCAGGCCGACCGGCTGATCGTGATCGTGGGCGGCGCGGAGAGCGTGAACGACGCGGCCAAGCAGGTCGTGGCCCGCTTCGGCGTGGGCCCGATCGTCATCGGCCCCGAGGTCCCCGACCTGCACGCCGCCGCCAGGTCCGCCAGGGCGGCGCTGGCCGGGCTGAAGGCGTCCTCGGGCTGGCCCGACGCGCCGCGCCCCGTGCACGCCGAGGACCTGCTGGCCGAGCGGGCGCTCGACGGCGACGGCGACGCCAGGGAGCAGCTCATCGAGAACGTCTACCTGCCGCTGGCCGGCACGCCGCTGCTCGATACCCTGGCCATGTACCTTGAGCAGGGCACCTCCCTGGAGGCGACCGCCCGGCTGCTGTTCGTCCACCCCAACACCGTCCGCTACCGCCTCAAAAAGATCACGGAGCTGACGGGCTACCAGCCGACCGAGGGCAGGTCCGCGTTCACCCTGCAAGTGGGCCTCATCCTCGGCAGGCTCTCGGAAAGCGCCGTAACCTGGGGAGCCCTAACGTAATGGCGCCGAAATCCCTACTGTAGGATTCCTACAAAACACCCCGGACAAAGTTCGTACGGATCTCCATCCGCGTGTCGAAGTTCTACAGGGCAAGGTTGATTTCGTGCTTGTACTCGTCGCCCCGGGCCAAGGTGCCCAAACCCCAGGCTTCCTGACTCCCTGGCTCGAGCTGCCCGGCCTGGCCGACAGACTCGGTGCCTGGTCGGAGGTCGTCGGGCTCGATCTGGTCGCCTACGGGACGACCGCCGGAGCCGACGAGATCCGCGACACCGCCGTCGCCCAGCCCCTGCTCGTGGCCGCCGCGCTGGCCTCCGCCGAGGCGCTCGGCGCGGCTCCGGGCCTGCTGGCGGGCCACAGCGTCGGCGAGTTCGCCGCCGCGGCGCTGGCCGGGGTGCTCACCGAGGAGCAGGCGCTCACGCTGGTCCGCGACCGCGCCCAGGCCATGGCCAAGGCCGCCGCCGTCACCGAGACCGGCATGACCGCCGTGCTCGGCGGCGTCGAGGCCGACGTGCTGGCCGCCATCGACAAGCACGGGCTCACGCCCGCCAACAGCAACGGCGCCGGCCAGATCGTGGCCGGCGGCACGCTGGAGCAGCTGGCCGCGTTCAAGGAAGAGCCGCCCGCCCGCGCCCGCCTCATCCCGCTCTCCGTGGCCGGTGCCTTCCACACCCACCACATGGCCCCGGCGGTGGAGAGCCTGCGCGAGGCCGCCCGTGCCATCGTGCCCGCCGACCCCCAGGTCAAGCTGCTGTCCAACGCCGACGGGCAGCCGGTGGCCACCGGCGCCGAGTTCGTCGAGCGGCTGGTCAAGCAGGTCAGCAACCCGGTGCGGTGGGACGCCTGCATGGAGACCATGGCAGGGCTCGGCGTCACCAAGATGATCGAGCTGCTGCCCGGCGGCACGCTGACCGGCCTGGCCAGGCGCGGTCTGCGCGGCGTCACCACCGTGGCACTGAAGACCCCCGACGACCTCGACGCGGCCAGGGAGCTGATCAAGTGAGGATCCCCGACATCGCCCCCGGCGGCAGGGTGCTGGCCCTCGGCCACTACCAGCCGGCCAACGTCGTCACCAACGACGACCTGGCCGCGACCATGGACACCAACGACGAGTGGATCCAGTCCAGGGTCGGCATCAAGGAGCGCAGGGTCGCGCCCGCGGGCGAGTCCGTCGAGGACATGGCCACCATCGCCGGCGGCAAGGCGCTGGCCGCGAGCGGCCTGTCGCCCGAGGACGTCGACCTGGTCATCGTGGCCACCTGCACGCTCGAGTCCCAGATCCCCAACGCCTCCGCCATCGTGGCCCACCGCCTCGGCATCAACTCCCCCGGCGCCTTCGACGTGAACGCCGCCTGCGCCGGATTCTGCTACGCGCTCGGCACCGCCAGCGCCGCGGTCCGCGCGGGATCGGCCCGGCACGTGCTGGTCATCGGCGCGGAGAAGCTGTCGCAGTGGGTCGACTGGACCGACAGGTCCACCGCCGTGATCTTCGCCGACGGCGCGGGCGCCGCCGTGGTGGGTCCCTCCGAGACCCCGGGCATCGGCCCCGTCGTGTGGGGCAGCGCCGGCGACAAGTCCGACGCGATCATCGTCAAAGACCGCGCGAACTTCCTCCACCAGGAAGGCCAGACGGTCTTCCGCTGGGCCACCACCGCCCTGCACCCGGTGGCGCTCGAAGCCTGCTCCCGAGCGGGCGTGGACCCCTCGGAGCTGGCGGCGTTCGTGCCTCACCAGGCCAACCTGCGCATCATCGAGGCCATCGCCCGCAAACTCGGCGCCGGCCAGGCCGTCATCGCCCGCGACATCGTCAATGCGGGCAACACTTCCGCCGCCTCCATCCCGCTCGCGCTCTCGCGCATGCTGGAGCGCGGTGAGGTCCGCTCCGGCGGCCTCGCACTCGTCCTCGGCTTCGGCGCCGGCCTGACCTATGCGGGCCAGGTCATCGAGATTCCGTAGGATCCCGTACGGTCATCGCGCCGTACACCCGTCAAGAGCTTGTGCGGCGTGACCGCGCAGAATCCAGAAAACCAAAGGAGAACCAGCGACATGGCAGCCACCGAGCAGGACATCCTCGAGGGCCTCGGCAAGATCATCAACGAGATCACCGGCATTCCGGCGTCCGAGGTGACCCCCGAGAAGAGCTTCGTGGACGACCTCGACATCGACTCCCTGTCCATGGTCGAGATCGCCGTGGCCGCCCAGGACGAGTTCGGCGTCGAGATCCCCGACGACCAGCTCAAGAACCTGAAGACGGTCAAGGACGTCCTCACCTTCATCCAGAACTGAAGACACCCCCCTCTGACCAGTAAGGAGCGCGAAAACGTGAGTGCGAACCGGGTACGTGTCGTCGTCACCGGGCTTGGCGCGACGACGCCCGTCGGTGGAGACGTCACCTCGACCTGGACGGCTCTCCTTGCCGGTCAGTCGGGTGTCGAGACTCTGACCACGGACTGGATCGACGCCGTCCCCGTGAAGTTCGCGGGGACGGCGGCGGTCGATCCCACCGATGTCCTGCCGCGGCCCGAGAGCCGCCGCCTCGACCGCAGCGAGCAGTTCGCGATGGTCGCGGCGCGGGAGGCCTGGCAGGACGCCGGCTCGCCGGAGGTCGCGCCCGAGCGCCTCGGCGTGGTGGTCTCCAGCGGCATCGGCGGCATCACGACCACGCTGACCGCCTACGACACCTGGAAGGAGCGCGGCTGGAACCGGCTGTCGCCCTTCACGGTGCCGATGCTCATGCCCAACGGCCCCGCCGCCTGGATCGGCCTCGACCGGGGCGCCCAGGCCGGCGTGCACGCCACCGTCTCCGCCTGCGCGTCGGGCGCCGAGGCGATCGGCTACGCGATGGACATGATCAGGGCCGGCCGCGCCGACGTCGTGATCGCCGGCGGCACCGAGGCCGCCATCCACGGGCTCAACATGGCCGCCTTCGCCGCCGCGCGCGCCATGTCCACCCGCAACGACGACCCGCAGGGCGCGTCCAGGCCGTGGGACCGCGACCGCGACGGGTTCGTGCTCGGCGAGGGCGCAGGCATCGTGGTGCTGGAGTCCGAGGAGCACGCGAAGGCGCGCGGCGCGCGGATCTACGCCTACGCCGCGGGCGTCGGCTACTCCGCCGACTCCCACCACATCACCCAGCCCGAGCCCGAGGGCCGGGGCATCATCATGGCGATGACGCAGGCGCTGACCGACGCGGGCCTCACCGGCCACGACGTCAAGCACGTCAACGCGCACGCCACCTCGACCCCCGCGGGTGACGTCGGCGAGGTGCAGGCGGTGGCCAAGGCCATCGGCACCCACCCGCTGGTCACCTCGACCAAGTCCATGACCGGGCACCTGCTCGGCGGCGCGGGCGGCATCGAGTCCGTCTTCGCGATCAAGGCGCTCCAGGAGCGCATCGTCCCCGCCACGATCAACCTCGACAACCTAGACGACGGCATCGAGGTGGACCTGGTCTACGGCAAGAACCGCACCCTGCCCGAAGGCGACATCGCCGCGGTCAACAACTCCTTCGGGTTCGGTGGCCACAACGTGACCGTCGTGTTCAAGGGGGCCTGAATGACCGTACTGGACAACCGGGTGGTGACCGGGGGCTCCGATCAGGAGCCCGCGGACCCCCGTGATCCAGTAGTCCGTCTGGCCGCGCTGCTCGACGAGGGCTCGCTGCGGCTGATCACCTCCGAAGACAAGAGCGGCGTGCTGGCCGCCATGGGCCGCGTCGAGGGTGTTCCCGTCGTCGCCTTCTGCAGTGACGCCCGCTTCCAGGGCGGCGCGATGGGCAGCGAGGGCTGCGAGCACATCGTGCACGCCTACGACGTGGCCGTCCGCGAACGGGTGCCGGTCATCGGAATCTGGCACTCCGGCGGTGCGCGACTCGCCGAAGGCGTCGAGTCGCTGCACGCCGTCGGCCGGGTCTTCGCCGCCATGACGAAGGCGTCGGGCGTCGTGCCGCAGATCTCCGTGGTCGTCGGCCCCGCCGCGGGCGGCGCCGCCTACGGGCCCGCGCTCACCGACCTGGTCATCCTGGCCGACACCGGCCGCATCTTCGTCACGGGCCCCGACGTGGTCCGCAGCGTCACCGGCGAGAACGTCGACAGCGCGGCCCTGGGCGGCCCCGAGCCGCACAGCAAGCGCAGCGGCGTCGTGCACGTCGTCACCAAGACCGAGACCGACGCCTACGTCAAGGCGCGCCGGCTCGCCACCCTCCTGGGCCACCAGGGCAGGGTGCGCACGGGCGAGATCGGCGAGGTGGATTTCTCCACGCTGCTGCCCGAGTCCGCGCGCCGCGCATACGACGTCAAGCCGCTCGTCAACGGCCTGCTCGATGAGCCCGGCATCGAGCTGCACCCCAAGTGGGCACCGAACATCGTCACGTCGCTCGGCCGCCTCGGTGGCCGGACGGTCGGTGTGATCGCCAACAACCCGATGCGGCTCGGCGGCTGCCTCGACGCCACGTCCGCCGAGAAAGCTGCCCGCTTCGTACGTATGTGTGACGCTTTCGGGGTGCCATTGGTTGTCCTCGTGGACGTACCGGGTTATCTGCCGGGCGTCGGGCAGGAGCACGACGGCGTGGTCCGGCGCGGGGCCAAGCTGCTGCACGCCTTCGCCGAGGCGTCGGTGCCGCGGGTCACGCTGGTCACGCGCAAGGCGTACGGCGGGGCCTACATCGCGATGAACTCCCGGGCGCTGGGCGCGACCAAGGTGTTCGCCTGGCCGACGACCGAGATCGCGGTCATGGGCCCGGTGGCCGCGGTGCGCATTCTCAAGCGGCGCGAGCTGGCGGCCGCGTCCGAGGAGGAGCGCGCCGAGCTGGAGCAGCGCCTGGCCGGGGAGCACGAGAAGCTCGCCGGGGGCCTGTCCAGGGCGCAGGAGCTGGGCGTCATCGACGAGGTGATCAAGCCGGAGGAGACCCGCGGCGCGATCGCCAAGGTCCTCGCCCAGGCCACCCCCGCCAGGGGCGCGCACGGCAACATCCCGCTGTAGCCCGGCCCAGAACGTCCGAAGGCCCCGCACCGGTGTCGGTGCGGGGCCTTCGCGCGTTCCAGGCGCTGCTCAGACGGCCGCGTGGCCTGCGAGCGCAGGCGCACGGGAGGTCTCAGGCGGGTGCGGGTCCGGCGGGTACAGGCGCACGGGAGGTCTCGGTCCGGCGGGCGCTCCGGGTGTCAGACGGCGGCGTGCAGCCAGCGGACCGGCGCGCCGTCGCCCGCGTACCTGAACGGCTCCAGCTCCTCGTCCCACGGCCTGCCGAGCATCTTGTCCAGCTCGTCCTCCAGCACGCACCGCCCTTGGGCGGACATCAGCATCGCGGTGCGCAGCCGGTCTTCGGGGATCATGATGTCGCCGGCGACGCCGATGACCGCGGTGAAGGCTCCGAGCGTCGGCGTGTAGGCGTGCCGGGAGCCGTCGACACCCGGCGAGGCGTCCTCGGTGATCTCGAACCTGAGGCGCTGCCAGCCCATGAGCGACGAGGCGA
>NZ_VCKX01000328.1 GCF_005889725.1 Nonomuraea zeae | reverse complement strand
CTCCCCAGCCTCGGCTCCCCCTACGAGACCGGCTTCCCCGCCCCGGCCGACCCCGCCGAACCACTCCCACATCACACAGGCACCGTGCTCCCCCAGGCTCCCAGGGTCCTTGAAGCAGCCGACGAAATCTTGACCTACAGCCCTCCTGATCGACGAGCACCTTGGACCGCGAGGCTCGAACCGACAAGACCCTTGGACCGCCGAAGCCCTTGGATCGACGGGCCCCAAGAGTCCGACCAGGCGGGACGAATCAGAGCGCAAGGCTACGAACGCGCACTCCTGCGCACAACGACGGACGTACTCCTACCCATCGGACTGACCGTGCGCGACCTGGCCGCCAGACCAGGTCGGCACGGCCTTCCGGACTCTTCCGGCAAGGAACGCAAGAAGCACAACCCGGCGACACAGAACGTCAAGTAGCACGACGTGGCACGAGACGAGGGAAACGCGACCCAGCGGCCCGGCGACGCGGCCCGGCGACGCGGCCCGGCGACGCGGCCCGGCGACGCGGGAAGCGGGAAGCGGGAAGCGGGATTAGAGCAGGAAACCATCCTCTGCGCCAGATCAGTAGCCGCCACGATGATCGACAGGGACGGCGGAAGCGGAAGTACACCCCGGCAACGCGAGACGCCGGAAGCGTGACCTCGCGGCAGGGCGCCACAGACTGCAGCTCTCCGACGTGATGGCAGCGGGACACACACCACGCACGCGCAGGGGCAGCGGCAGCGGCAGCGGCAGCGGCAAGATCCCTCTTGTGCCACCTCCACCAGCCTGAACCGAAGGCGTAGAGCCGTAGACCCCGACTCGCAACCCGGAAGCCCCACCCCACCGCGACCGGCTGTCTCAACTGACCACAGCCATCGCCAAACGCAGGTGAGTGAGCCTGACCAGACGAAGTGAAGCCACCACCGGACCAGACGGACGAGTAGAACCATCCGGGCGGACCCAACCGGCTACCAGCCGAAGTGCATCCACCGACGGACGAAGCAGGCCCAGCCGACAGACGAGGTAGACCCAGCCGACCGGAACCAGCCGAACGAACCGACCCAGCAACGGACAGATGGGCCGAGCACGTGGATCCACCCAGACAAGTCCACGACGTCACAAAAGGCGGTCAGTCCGGAAAGTCCTCCTCCAGGTCGATGCCTTCCTGCTCAAGCGCCTCTCGGATGACCCGGAAGGCCAAACCGGAGGAATAGCCCTTGCGAGCGAGCATCCCGGCCAGCCGACGGGTGCGGGTCTGCGGGTCGAGGGATCGGGTGGCCGACAGTTTGCGATCCACCAGCCGCCGAGCCGTCTCCGCCTCCTGATCGGAGTCCAAGCGCTCCACCGCTTCGTTGACCGTCTCGGTGTCCACGCCGCGATGACGCAGCTCGGCTGCCAAGGCACGCTTGGCCAGGCCACGACCGTGGTGCCGGGAATCGACCCACGCCGCCGCGAACGCCTCGTCGTTGATCAGGCCGAGCTCGGAAAAGCGACCGAGGACGGCTTCAGCGGCTCCGTCGGGAATTTCCCGCTTACGGAGAGCCTCGGCGAGTTGGGCACGCGTCTTGGGAGCCATGGTGAGCAGCCGAAGACAGATGGCCCGCGCCGCCGACTCCGGATCCGCCGGCGGACCGGCGCTGACCTGGCTCTCGGCGTCCTCTCCATCAGTCGGCCAGCCCTGACGCTGCGACCTCTTACCAGACCGCTTGCCGGATCGGCGTCCCTTACCCGACCGCTTCCTGTCGCTCCTGTCGGTCTTCTCGCCGTCCGCCTGCTCAGGCGCGAACCAACTGCTCCCCGCCAACACCTCGGAATGCCACTCGTTGGCCCTCTGGCCATCAGGCGGCGCTCCCTCGCGAGATCGCCCATGACCCGAGAACGGCAGGTCTGTCTCGCCGGGTTGACCGTCGCCGCTCTCCACGGCCGATGCACCGGCCGAACTGAGCCGGCTGCGCCCCGGAGACCGAGAGTCGGCCCCGCCAAGTTGACCGCCAGCGGTGTGCACGGACGACAGGTCATCCTCACCGGATCCACCGAAACCCGAGGACCGGACGTCACCCGAGGACCGGACGTCATCCCCACCAGATCGGCCAAGACCCGAAACTCGGAGGCTCGCCTCGGCAGAGTCACCGTCGGCAATGTCTGCCGTCGATCTCACGTCGGCAATGTACGACGGCGGGAGATCGACCGCACTGGACCGGCCGAGCCCCGGGAAGTAGGAGTCGGCCTCGCCGAACTGGCCGGCGTCAGAGGGCGGCCGGTTGGCCTCGGCGAATTGGCTGGCGTCGGAGACCCGCGGGTTGACTTCGCCGAATCGACTGGCGTCGGAGAGCGGCGGGTTCGCCTCGGCGGGTTGGCTGAGAGCCGGGGCGTGGGAGTCGGCCGGGCCGGGTTGGCTGCGGCCCGAAGATGGCGGGTTGGGCTCGGCGGATTGGTCGGCGGCGGTGGTGGTGTCTGGGTCGGCGGATGGGGAGGTGCGGAGGCGGGTGCGTTGTTCGCGCCACTCGTCGACCGATGGCCAGCCGTCCGCAGCCGAGCGAGCCATGTCGCGACCTCGTGACGAGGCGACGTCTCGGCGGCGTGCCGAGGTGGCGTCATGACCTCGTGGTGAGGTGATGCCGTGATCTTGCGACGGGGTGCCGGCTCGCCCTGGTGGCGAGATGGCGAGGTGGTCTGGTGGCAGGGACGCGAGGTGGTCTTGGCGCGGGGTGGCGGAGTGGTCTGGTGGCGGGGTGGTGTCGGGATGCTGGGATGAGGTCACGGCATGGTCCTGTGGTGAGGTGTCGTGACGTCGCGAACCCACGATGGGGCGTTGCTCGGTGCCGAGTGGGCGGGCCAGGCGCCCCCATGGGAGGGGTGGGGCGCCTGTGGCCGGTCCGTGTCACTCATGTGGCGACCGATCAGACGTCACCAGGCTTCGGGGTGGACTTCGAGGCGCGGCCCGACGGGGCGGCGGCGGCCGGGGCCGGCGCGGCGGCAGCAGCTTCGGCGGGTGCGTCGAGGCGGGGGCCCACGCCCAGCTTGTCCTTGATCTTCTTTTCGATCTCGTTGGCCATGTCAGGGTGGTTACGCAGGAAGTTACGCGCGTTTTCCTTGCCCTGGCCGAGCTGGTCGCCCTCGTAGGTGTACCAGGCGCCGGACTTGCGGACGAAGCCGTGCTCCACGCCCATGTCGATGAGGCCACCCTCGCGGGAGATGCCGATGCCGTAGAGGATGTCGAAGTCGGCGACGCGGAAGGGCGGGGCCATCTTGTTCTTGACGACCTTGATCCTGGTGCGGTTGCCGACCGCCTCGGTGCCGTCCTTCAGCGTCTCGATGCGGCGGATGTCCATGCGAACCGAGGCGTAGAACTTCAGCGCCTTACCACCGGTCGTGGTCTCCGGGCTGCCGAACATGACGCCGATCTTCTCGCGGAGCTGGTTGATGAAGATGGCAGTGGTGCCGGTGCTGCTGAGGGCACCGGCGATCTTGCGCAGGGCCTGGGACATGAGGCGGGCCTGGAGACCGACGTGGCTGTCGCCCATCTCGCCTTCGATTTCGGCCTTGGGCACCAGCGCGGCCACCGAGTCGATGACGATGATGTCGACGGCGCCCGACCTGATCAGCATGTCGGCGATCTCGAGCGCCTGCTCACCCGTGTCCGGCTGGGAGACCAGCAGGGCGTCGGTGTCCACCCCCAGCTTCTTGGCGTATTCGGGGTCGAGGGCGTGCTCGGCGTCGATGAAGGCCGCGATGCCGCCGGCCCGCTGGGCGTTGGCCACCGCGTGCAGGGCGATCGTGGTCTTACCCGAGGACTCAGGGCCGTAGATCTCGACGATGCGGCCCCGCGGCAGGCCGCCGATGCCGAGAGCGATGTCAAGGGAGATCGACCCCGTCGGGATCACCTCGATGGGAGCCCGGGCGTCGTCGCCCAGTCGCATGACGGAGCCCTTGCCGAACTGCCGCTCGATCTGAGCGAGGGCGGTCTCAAGGGCCTTCTCGCGGTCGTTGATAGCCATGGGAGCTCCCTCTGGAGGGTCGTGGTCCGATCAGTCGAGTGAAAGCTACGGCCTGCCACCGACATTTTCTGCGACAGTCGGGGAAGTCGTGGCCCGGCGAAGTCAATGGTAGCCGAACGGCTGTTCGATCACAGCAGGAACACGCAGCTACAGGTCCATCTTCCGGAATCGTGAGCTCATTCGTCCGTGACCGTCTCCGGGCCTACCGTGCGCAGCCAGCGCGCGGCCTCTTGCGGAGCGGCGAAACGGATCACGCGTATCAGGGCGAAGCGCGGGTCATGGGCGCGCCGGTGGATGTCCGTCCTGCGAGCCCCGTGCTGTGCCCAGGCCCACCACACCGGATGGTCCCTGCGGAACCAGTTCGCCAGCGTCTCCCTGTTGCCGCCGAAGATGCGCTCGCGGGTGAGAGTCCTGCGCAACGATCTCCGCAGCACCCGGGGCATGACGATCCGCCTGCCGTAGTCGAGCCAGACCACGGTGTCGGCGCGTTCCCACAGCAGGTCGCGCACCTCGGGGTAGCCGTACGAGTCGAAGATCCAGGCCGGCGCGGAGGCGATCCCCTCGACCCGCGCGGCGAACTCGCCGTCCACGGCCCAGCCCGGACCGGTGAAGTGCAGGGCGTCCATCTCGTGGTACGGCACCGCGAGGCGCGTGCTCAAGGCCCGGGCCATCGTCGACTTGCCGGCTCCGGTGATGCCGGCCACGAGGATCCGCCGCATCCGAGCAGGGTACGGCCTCCGGACCTGACCGGCGTTCACCCGCATCGAACGGAATGTCGATCGTCTCGCGAAACCGGCCACCCCAGGGAAGCCGAAGCCACCACCCCGAAGCCCCGGCCGTCCCGGGGAATCGGGGACGGGACGGTGGGAAACCGGAGGCAGGAGCGCTGAGAGCCGCTGGCGGGAACGCGGCGAACGGTGCCGCGCCCGACGCGGCGGAACGATGCGGAATCGCGATCACCACGTCGCTCCGAGTAAACGTCAGGAGGGTTGGCGGCGTCGTGTTGTCATGCGCGGTGAGCTGGGGAGACTCAGTGGCAGGGGCGAGGGCTGGAGGCGGCGACGTGGCGAGTGGCTACACCGGGGAACGGCGCACCCATCTGGAGGCACTCGCCGAGCTGTTGCCCAATCAGGGCCTGGTGAGCCGCATGATCGGCGGGGACGATCCGGTGCTGTGGGTGTGGCACCCGCGCACCGGCCGCCAGACGATCATCTTCGCGACCCCGTCGAACCGCGGGTGGCTGTTCCTCTGGTCCCCCGGAGGGCAGGGCGACGCGGGCGACCTGGAGCGTACGGCCTCAGCCCTGCGCGAAACCCTGGACCAGGCGCAGGAGCCGCAGCGCTGAGGCCGGCCACGAACGCCTAACGCAGCTTCGACGAGACCTCCTCGACCTGGCAGACCGCGCGCCAGACGGTCTTGGCGCTCTCCCCGTCGGCCAGCGCCTGCACGACCGTCCGCCCGCCGAGGGGGGCGAGCACGTAGTCGCGGGCCCATGACTCGGCGTAGGTCTCGCCGAAATGGGCGTTCATCCTTCTCCAGAACTCGGTCAGGCGCATGGACTCAAGTATGGAATCGCCTTGGGTGTGGGTAAGACATCCCCATGCCAAAGACCCACAAGTCTTCACCGCCGAAGACCGCCAAGACCAAGGCCAACAGAGCCAAGCGCCGCAGGTTATTACTCGCGATGCGCGTCACCGTACAGAAGGAGAAGGCGGATCGATCAGAACGGCACGCCGGCATCCGGCAGGAGCCGCGTGCGGGCAAGCCGCGGACGCGGAGGGCGTCGCGGCGCTAGGCCGCGACATACAGGTACGAACGCCGTCGCGGCGTACGGGCACGGACCCGGTCGCGGCGTAAGCGCACGGCACACGATCGCGACGCGCCATCCGGCCGCACCATGCGGTCGCGGGACGTCGTCGCACCGCGGTCACAGCACGTGTGAGCCGTACATCTCACCGAGATGGTCGGCGAGCAGCTCCAGCCTGGCGCCGTCGGGGTCCTTGAAGTAAATGGAGGCGCCGCTCTCTATCTGGTGCGGCACGCCGGCCATCTCCAGCTTTCCACGCAGCCGTTCCCAGGTCGCGGGGTCGACGGAGATCGCGACGTGGTGGAGCCCGCCCAGCACTTCCTGGTACGGCTCCAGGTCCAGCCCGGGGAAGTCGAAGAACGCGAGCAGGTTGCCGTTGCCGATGTCGAAGAAGAAGTGGTTCGACCCCTTGTAGTCGCGGTTTTCGATGATCTCCGTCAACGGGAACTCCAGGAGCTCCTGGTAGAACGCGATGGTCCGCTCCACATCCGACGACAGCAGGGCCATGTGGTGCAGGCCACGCGCGCTGCTGGACGGACGGTGCGGTAACACGTAACGCTGCCTGATCTCCGCACGGCGGGCTTCTATGGCCGCATAGTCAATGGTCACGGTCGCTGTATGTCCGCCTGAGCCCTGGCTCAATCACACCCCGCAGCGCCAATGCGTTTTCTGTCGGTGGCGCGAGGCAGTATGTGCTGGTGAGCTCGCTAGACCACTTCAGCCAGATGACCAGGCAATGGTTCACTGGAGCCTTCCAATCTCCCACCGCCGCCCAGGAGGGGGCGTGGGAGTCGATCGCGCGCGGCGACAACACCCTGGTCGTCGCGCCCACCGGGTCCGGCAAGACGCTGGCGGCGTTCCTGTGGTCGCTCGACAGGCTGGCAGCAGAGCCGGCCGAGCGCAAGCCCGAAGGCGACTCCGGCCCGCCCAAGGGCAAAGCCGGGCGCGGGGCGGGCGCGAAGGCCGCGCGCGGGGCGAAGGCCGGGTCTGGCGAGGCCAAGGGGACCAGGGTTCTCTACGTGTCGCCGCTCAAGGCGCTGGCCGTCGACGTCGAGCGCAACCTGCGCGCGCCGCTGGCCGGGCTCAAGCAGACCGCGCGGCGGCTCGGGCTGGCGGTGCCGGAGATCTCGGTGGCGATCCGTTCCGGCGACACCCCTGCCCAGGACCGCAGGCGGTTCGCGGCCAAGCCGTCCGACATCCTGATCACGACGCCCGAGTCGCTGTTCCTGCTGCTCACCAGCCAGGCTCGGGAGGCGTTGCGCGACGTCGAGACGGTGATCGTGGACGAGGTGCACGCGGTCGCGGCCACCAAGCGCGGCGCCCATCTGGCGCTCAGCCTGGAGCGGCTCGACGCGTTGCTCGACCGGCCCGCGCAGCGGATCGGGCTGTCGGCGACCGTGCGGCCGGTGAGCGAGGTGGCGGCGTTCCTGGGCGGCACCCGGCCGGCGACCGTGGTGCAGCCGCCGTCGGAGAAGCAGATCGAGGTCGAGGTCGTCGTGCCCGTGGAGGACATGACGGAGATGGAGGGCCGGCCGCAGTCCCAGGGCGAGGACGGGGAGTTCGACCCTGAGCCGGCCAACCGGTCGATCTGGCCCCATGTCGAGGATCGGCTGTTCGACCTGATCGAGGCCCACAGCTCCACGATCGTCTTCGCCAACTCCAGGAGGCTGGCCGAGCGGCTCTGCACCCGGCTCAACGAGCTCGCCTACAACCGGTCGCAGGGGATGGAGGCCGTCGACCTCTCGATCTGGGAGACGGATCCGGGCCGGCCGATGTCCGGTGAAGGGCCGATGTCCCCGTCTCAGCAGGGGCCGGTCCGGCGGATGCCCGCCGACATGATGGCGCAGGCCGGGGCGAGCAAGGGCGCCGTCACGGAGGTCGTACGCGCCCACCACGGCTCGGTCTCCAAGGAGGAGCGGGCGCAGATCGAGGAGGCGCTCAAGTCCGGCCGGCTGCCTGCCGTGGTCGCCACCTCCAGCCTTGAGCTGGGCATCGACATGGGCGCGGTCGACCTGGTCGCGTGCGTGGAGGCGCCGCCGAGCGTGGCCAGCGGGCTGCAGCGCATCGGCCGGGCCGGCCACCAGGTCGGTGCGGTGTCCAGGGGCGTGATCTTCCCCAAATACCGCGGCGATCTGGTGCAGACGGCGGTGGTCGCCGAGCGGATGAAGAGCGGCCAGATCGAAGAGCTGCGCTATCCGCGTAATCCGCTCGACGTGCTGGCCCAGCAGATCGTGGCGATGACCGCGCTGGAAGACTGGACGGTCGACGAGCTGGAGTCCGTGGTCAAGCGGGCCGCCCCCTACGCCACGCTGCCGCGGAGCGCGCTGGAGGCGACGCTCGACATGCTGGCCGGGCGCTATCCGAGCGAGGAGTTCGCCGAGCTGCGGCCGCGCATCGTGTGGGACCGGGTCACCGGCACGCTCCAGGGCCGTCCAGGGGCGCAGCGGCTGGCCGTCACCAACGGCGGCACGATCCCTGATCGGGGCCTGTTCGGCGTGTTCCTGGTGGGCGAGCGCGCCTCCAGGGTGGGCGAGCTGGACGAGGAGATGGTCTACGAGTCCCGCGTGGGCGACGTCTTCGTGCTGGGCGCCACCTCCTGGCGGATCGAGGACATCACGGCCGATCGGGTGCTGGTGTCCCCCGCTCCCGGCCAGCCGGGCAAGCTGCCGTTCTGGCACGGCGACGCGCCGGGGCGGCCGGCCGAGCTGGGCAAGGCGATCGGGCAGTTCCTCCGCGAGCAGGCCAAGCAGGGCTCGACGGACCGGATGCGGGCGGCGGGCCTGGACGAATACGCCTCCGGCAACCTGCTGGCCTACCTCGACGAGCAGCGCGAGGCGACCGGCTACGTTCCCGACGACCGGACTCTGCTGGTCGAGCGCTTCCATGACGAGCTGGGCGACTGGCGGGTGGTCATCCACTCCCCCTATGGCGCGCGGGTGCATGCTCCTTGGGCGCTGGCGATCAACCGGCGGCTGCGCGAGCGCTACGGCATCGACGTACAGGCCGTCCACTCCGACGACGGCATCGTGCTGCGGATCCCCGACACCCTGGCCGAGCCGCCGACCGACGTGGCGGCCTTCGACGCCGAGGAGATCGAGCAGATCGTCACCGAGGAGCTGGGCGGCTCCGCCATGTTCGCCTCCCGGTTCAGGGAGTGCGCGGGGCGGGCGCTGCTGCTGCCGCGCCGCACGCCCGGCCGGCGCAGCCCGCTGTGGCAGCAGCGGCAGCGGGCCGCTCACCTGCTGGGGGTGGCCTCACAGTACGCCTCGTTCCCGATCGTGCTGGAGACGATGCGCGAGTGTCTCCAGGACGTCTTCGACGTGCCGGGGCTCGTGCAGCTCATGCGCGACATCGCCGCCCGTACGGTGCGGGTGGTGGAGGTGGAGACGTCACAGGCCTCGCCGTTCGCGGCGTCACTGCTGTTCCACTATGTGGGCGCGTTCATGTACGAAGGCGACGCGCCGCTGGCCGAGCGCCGGGCGCAGGCCCTGGCGCTGGACACCTCGCTGCTGGCCGAGCTGCTCGGCCAGGCCGACCTGCGCGAGCTGCTCGACCCCGACGTGATCTCCGACAGCGAGCGCGAGCTGGCCAGGCTCGACCGGCCGCTGCGCGATCTGGAGGACCTCGCCGACCTGCTGCGCTCGCACGGCCCGCTGCTGGCGCCCGACGTGAGCGTGCGCGGCGGCGACCCCGCCTGGCTGGAGGAGCTCGAACGCGCCCGGCGGGCGATCCGCGTACGCATCGCGGGCGAGGAGCAGTGGGCGGCGATCGAGGACGCGGGCCGGATGCGTGACGCGCTCGGCGTGCCGCCGCCGGTCGGGGTGCCGCACGCGTTCCTTGAGCCGGTGGCCGATCCCCTGGCCGACCTGGTGGCGCGGCACGCCCGCACCCGGGGGCCGTTCCACGCGAGCACGGCGGCCGTCAGGTTCGGGCTCGGCGTGGCCGTGGTGACCGACGCGCTGCGGCGGCTGGCCGCGACCGGCCGGGTCGTCAACGGGGAGTTCCGGCCTGGCGGGCGGGGCGAGGAGTGGTGCGACGCCGGGGTGCTGCGGATGCTGCGCCGCAGGTCGCTGGCCCGGCTGCGCAAGGAGGTCGAGCCGGTCGCGCCGGAGACGCTGGCGCTGTTCCTGCCTGCTTGGCACGGCATCACCGGGCCGGGCACGTCGGCGGGGGACGGCGGCGGCCGGGGCGCGGGGGCCGCCAGGGCGATGGACGCGCTCATCCGTTCCATCGAACAACTCCAGGGCGGAGCCGTGCCCGCTTCCGCTCTCGAGACGCTGGTGCTGCCCTCGCGGGTGCCCGGCTACCATCCCGCGCTGCTCGACGAGCTGACCTCGTCGGGCGAGGTGATGTGGGTGGGGCAGGGCTCGCTTCCCGGTGGTGACGGGTGGGTGGCCCTCTATTTCGCCGACACCGCGCCGCTGCTGTTGCCCGAGCCTGCCGAGATCACGATGACGCCCGTGCACGAACGCGTCCTGGAGCTGCTGGGCGGGGGCGGCGCGCTGTTCTTCCGGGGGATCTCCGACCAGCTCGGCTCGCTGGACGACGCGGCGCTGGTCTCCGCGCTGTGGGACCTGGTGTGGGCGGGGCGGGTGTCGGGTGACACGCTCGCGCCGCTGCGGGCGACGCTCGGCACGGGGCGGCCCGCGCATCGGCCCGCCACCACGCGGCGGCGCCGGGCGGTGCTGCCCAGCCGGAGCGGGCCGCCCACCGTGGGCGGGCGGTGGTGGTTGCTGCCCTCACCCGCCGAAGACGCGACCCAGCGGGCGCAGGCCCAGGCCGAGGTCCTGCTGGAACGGCACGGGGTGGTGACCAGGGGTGCGGTGACGGCCGAGCGGCTGCCCGGCGGATTTACGCCGATTTATCAGGTCTTGCGGGCTTACGAGGAGAGCGGGCGGTGCCGCCGGGGCTACTTCGTCGAGGGGCTCGGCGGGGCGCAGTTCGCGCTGCCGGGCGCGGTGGACCGGATGCGCGCCATGTCACCGGGCATCGCCCCGGCCGCATCTCCCGGGGATGCTGCGGGCGAGCCCGGCTCCGGCACGTTCGGGCCGGCTGGCGGGGCAGGCACTGAGGGCTCGGGCGCTTGGGGCTCCAGTGCTGGGGGTGCCGGCGCTGGGGGTGCCCGCGCTGGGGGTGCCGGTGCTGGGGGTGCCGGTGCCGGAACTTCGGGTGCTTGGGCTTCAGGTGCTGGGGGCTCGGGCGCTTGGGGCTCTGGTGCCGGGGCCTTCGGGCGGCCGAAGCGGGCTGAGCGGCGGGCCGTGGTGCTGGCCGCCGCCGATCCGGCCAGTCCGTACGGCGCCGCGCTCCCCTGGCCGCAGCGCCCGGGCGACGTCGGGCACAAACCGGGCAGGAAGGCCGGATCGCTGGTGGTGCTCGTGGAGGGGCATCTGGTGCTGTACGTCGAGCGCGGCGGCAAGACGCTGCTGTCCTTCGCCGACGACGAACGGTTGCAGCCCGCCGTGGACGCGCTCGCCCTGGCCGTGCGGGATGGCGCGCTCGGGAAGCTGACCGTGGAGCGCGCCGACGGCGCCTCCATCGTCGACTCACCGCTGGCGGCGGCGCTGGAGGAGGCCGGGTTCCACCCGACGCCACGCGGACTGCGGCTACGTGCCTGACGGACATTGACGCCGCCTGGCCACGCGATGCGGTCGCGTGCCTGGCCGAAGGCACCGTTGCCTCACCGTGCGATCCGGGGGATCTCGGTTGCGGTTGGCGTCCGTCGGGGACAATGCGAAGCACCTCTGATCAGTCGGGAGGGCGGAGTGCCGTTGCGGATGCGGCTCGGCGTCGATGATCTGCTGCGTTGCCGGTTCGCGATCTCGCCGCTCTGCCAGACGCATGAGGCGTTACGGATGCTGCGGCGGCCGGAGCGGCACGGCTACCACCGGCCGTGGCTGCGGCGCATGCACGCCGTCGTGGCTGGACTCGACCTGACCCCCATGTGGCTCTTCATGCCGCCGCGTGGCGGCTACACCCCCGACTTCCTCGGAGCACCGCCCGACACGCCGTCCGCCTCCTTCGCCGACGAGCTGGCGCGCATGCGTGCCACCGATCCCGGCATGGCGCGAGAGGAGATGGCCCGCTCGCTGGCCTGCACCCCGGGCGCCGCCGAATCCCCGCAAGGTCGGCGGGCGCTCGCCGACCCCGCGCGGGCCGTTCAGGAGCTGGCCGATCTCACCGAGCGTGCCTGGGAGGCGCTCCTGGCGCCGGACTGGGCGAGGGCCCGGGCGCTGCTGGAGGCCGACATCGCCTACCGGGCGAGCCGGCTGGCGGAGGGCGGGTGGCAGGCGCTCTTCGCCGATCTGCATCCGGACCTGGTCTGGGCGGATCGCACCCTCGTGCACCGGACCCCGCACCACTCCCCTGCGGCACAGGAGGTCGACGGCCGGGGCCTCCTCCTGGTGCCCAACGTCTTCGCCTGGCCGGAGGTGGTGAGCGGCTTCGCCGCGCCCTGGCAGCCCACGCTCATCTACCCCGCCCGGGGAGTGGGCGCGCTGTGGCACGAGCCCGCCGCGGCGGCGTCCGACGCGCTCGTCCGGCTCGTCGGCCGGACCCGGGCCGCCATCCTCGCCGGCCTGGACGGACCCGCCTCGACGACGACGCTCGCCCATCGCCACGGCCTGGCGCCGTCCTCGGTGTCGGCACACCTGTCGGTGCTGCGCGACGCCGGATTGCTGACCTCGCGCCGTCACGGCTATCAGGTGCTGTACGAGCGGCTCCCACTCGCCGGCGCACTGCTGACAGGCGTAGTCGGCGACTCAGTTGGCGGCTCGGATGGCGGCTCGGATGGCGGCTCGGATGGCGGCTCGGATGGCGGCTGAGTGAGCGCCCCCGTCTGTGGCCCGGTCGGTGGCTCAGTGGTGAACGATCGTGCGCCGTGCCAGGCAGCCGTAAGCGGGACGGAGGCGCGACCGGTGATCTCCGGGGCTTCCCTCCGTTTGAATGGCCGTTTAAGATTTTGAACGTGCCGCCAGAAAGTCGAACCTTCATTGAAGAGGCACGCCGAGCACAGATCATCTCCTGCGCCATCGAGGTGCTCGCCGACCAGGGCTACCCCCACACCACCCTGGCCAAGATCGCCAAGCAGGCCAAGATCAGCACCGGCGTGATCTCGTACCACTTCGGCGGTAAGAAGCAGCTCATCCAGGCGGTCGTCGAGGAGGTGGTCAAGCTGGGCACCGACATGATGCTCCCCCGCATCCTCGCCC
>NZ_VCKX01000327.1 GCF_005889725.1 Nonomuraea zeae | reverse complement strand
TGTCTTAGGGTCTCGTGGGCTCGGAGATGTGTATAAGCGACAAACCCGATCCCGGACCCGGCAGCGCACGACCGGCCAGCCCCGAATCCGGCGCCTCATGACCGGGCGATGCCGCGCCGTGGTCCGGCGGGCCAGGGCCGAGGGGGCGCAGGCGTACCGGGACGGAGGCCGAGCCGATGTGGAGCACGGCCTCGCGCGGCACGGGCCCGCCGTCCACCCGCCACGGGGCCACCCGGACCTCCCCCCGTCCATCCACCCGTGCGTCCATTCGCGCATCCACGTGCGCGCCCGCCTGCCTCGGGGCCCCGCTCGCACCCGCCCGCGCGTCCGTTCGGGCGTCCACGACGCCGGTGGTCAGCCACGCGTCCGGCGCGAGCAGGGCCTTCCCCCTCGCGGCCCGCTCCCGCTCGACGCCGCGCAGGTTGACCGCGACCCGGGCGGTGGCCGTGACCTCGTCGACCGGCTCGCCGGTGACCTGCAGCCCTTTCACCCGCACCCGCTCATCGTCCAGCACGAGCAGGTCACCGGTCCTGATCGTCCCGGCGGCCAGCGTCCCGGTCACCACGGTCCCGGCGCCCTTGATCGTGAACGCCCGATCGATCCACAGCCGCACCGGCGCGCCCGCGTCCGGCGCGGGCAGCGAGGAGACCAGCAGGTCAAGCCCGCGCCGGAGCTCGTCGAGCCCTGCTCCGGTGCCGCCGCTGACGGTGAGCGCCGGCCAGGAGATCCGCGCGCGAGCCTGCTCCAGAGCAGGGGCCGGATCCATCAGGTCGCACCTGGTGACCACCAGCAGGCCCCGGTCCACGCCGAGCGCCTCGATCGCCTCCCAGTGCTCCTGCGACTGGGCCTGCCAGCCCTGATCCGCCGCCAGCACGAACATCACGGCCGGCACCGGCCCGAGCCCCGCCAGCATGTTCGTGACGAACCGCTCGTGTCCCGGCACGTCCACGAAGGCCAGCCGGCGCCCGGACGGGAGCGTGGTCCACGCGAAGCCGAGGTCGATGGTCATGCCGCGGCGGCGCTCCTCGGCCCACCGGTCGGGCTCGATGCCGGTGAGCGCGCGTACCAGGGTGGACTTCCCGTGGTCGACGTGCCCGGCGGTGGCGATCACGTACATGCCAGCACCGCCCTCGCCAGTTCCTCGTCCAGGTCGGGCGGGACGGAACGCAGGTCGAGCAGCAGCCGGCCGCCCGCCACGCGCCCGACCACCGCGGGGTCGCCCAGGCGGAGCGGCAGCGCCAGCCGTACGGGCAGGGCGAGCGCCACGCTGGGCAGCTCGCATCCGGGCGCCCCGCCACCGCCCACCACGCACACGCTGCCCACCACCTCGCATCCAACCGGCGGGCCGGACCGTGCCATCTCACCATCACCACCACCGTCGCCGATCAGGCCGGCCAGGTGGCGGGCGCGGTGTCGCAGCTCCGCCAGATCGGCGCGCAGGGCGAGGCGTACCGGCGGGTCCGAGCGGAGCGTGGCCTCCAGCGCGGCCAGCGTGAGCTTGTCCACGCGCAGCGCGCGGGCCAGCGGGTGACGGCGCAGCCGGTGCACCAGGTCGGCGTGTCCCAGGATCAGCCCCGCCTGCGGCCCTCCGAGCAGCTTGTCGCCGCTGGCCGTCACGAGGGCGGCGCCGGCGCGGAGCACCGTACGGACATCCGGCTCGTCGGGCAGCAGGGGCTCCGGGCCGAGCAGGCCGGAGCCGACGTCCACCACCACGGGCACCGGCAGGGCGCTCAGCTCCGCGACCGGGGCGGCGGCGGTGAAGCCCTCGACGCGGAAGTTCGACGGGTGCACCTTCAGCACGAACCCGGTCGCGTCCCCGATCGCCTCCGCGTAGTCGCGAACGCTCGTGCGGTTGGTGGTGCCGACCTCCCGCAACCGGGCCCCGGTGGACTCCAGCAGGTCCGGGAGCCGGAATCCGTCGCCGATCTCCACCATCTCGCCGCGGCTGATGACGATCTCCCGCCCGGTCGCGAGCGCGGTCGCCGTGAGCACCAGGGCCGCCGCGTTGTTGTTGACGACGTGCACGTCCCCCGCCTCGGGCACGGCCGCCGCCAGCGCGGCCAGCGCCGTCCGCCCGCGCCGGGCCCGCTCCCCCGTCACCAGGTCGAACTCCACGTCCGTGCACCCGGCCGCGGCGGCCACCGCGTCCACCGCCGCCCTCGGGAGCGGGGCGCGCCCCAGGTTGGTGTGCACGAGGACGCCGGTGGCGTTGATCACCCGTCGTGGACCGGCCGCCAGCGCGGACATCGCCGCCGCCACGACCTCCTCAGGGGCGATCCGCCCCTCCCTGGCCTGCTGCTGCGCGGCCACGACCGCGGCTTTCACCGCCCCGCGCCCCGCGCCCCCGGCCGCCGCTCCGGCCAGCCGGGGATCTGCCAGCACCTGATCGGTCCGCGGGATGCGGCGACGTGGGTCACCGCTCATGCCGGACCTCGCGCGGAGGCGCACGGGGATCGAACCCGCCGGCGACGCCGTGCACCGCCCACCGGTTTTGAAGACCGGGGTGCCCACCAGAACACACGCGCCTCCAAGGACGACACTTAACGATATGACGGATATCAGGCTTACGCAGTACGCCCGTGGCGGCGGTTGCAGCTGCAAGATCCCGCCTGGTGAGCTGGAAGCGGTCCTGGCCACCTTCCTGCCGCTCGATCCCGGACCGACCGGCACGAACGGCGCACACGACCCCCACGGCGAGCAGGCTGCGCCCGATGCGGCGCTGCTCATCGGGCTGGAGCACGGTGACGACGCCGCCGTGGTACGCATCGACGGCGACCGCGCGCTGGTCTCGACCGTCGACTTCTTCGCGCCGGTCGTGGACGACCCCTACGACTTCGGCCGGATCGCCGCGGCCAACGCCCTGTCCGACGTCTACGCCGTCGGCGGCGAGCCGCTGGTCGCCCTGAACCTGCTCGGCTGGCCCCGCGACCTGCTCCCCATGGAGCTCGCCCACGAGGTCCTGCGCGGCGGCCTCGACGTCGCGCGCCAGGCGGGCTGCGCGATCGGCGGCGGCCACAGCATCGACGACGCCGAGCCCAAGTACGGCCTGGCCGTCACCGGGCTCGCCGACCCCGCGCGGCTGCTCCGCCTCGACGCCGGGCGCCCCGGACTGCCGCTGAGCCTGAGCAAGCCGCTCGGCGCCGGCGTGCTCAACTCCCGGCACAAGGCGACGGGCGAGGTGTTCCCCGAGGCGATCGCGTCGATGACCACGCTCAACAGGGACGCCGCCCGCGCCGCGATCGGCGCGGGTGCCCGCTGCGCGACGGACGTGACCGGCTTCGGCCTGCTGGGGCACCTGTTCAAGCTGGCCAGGGCGAGCGGTGTCACCGCCGTCGTCGACGCCGCCGCCGTGCCGTACCTGGCCGGGGCGCGCCGGGCCGTGCGCGACGGGTACGTCAGCGGCGGCACCCGCCGCAATCTGGCCTGGGTGTCGCCCCGGCTCGACGGCGGCCGGGTCGCGGAGGAGGAGCTGTTGCTGCTGGCCGACGCGCAGACCTCAGGAGGGCTGCTGGTGGCCGGGGAGGTCCCGGGCGCGATGGTGATCGGCGAGCTCGTGCCCGCCGGGGAGCAGGCCCTGATCGTCCGGTAGCCGGGCACCGTGACCGCGCCGGGCCTCGCGGGTACGGTGAAATCGACGCGTGGTCATCTGCGAAGGACGTGGTTCTCCGTGCTCTACCTCTTCGGCTTCGAACGGATCGGCGTGGCCGTGAGCGACATCTACTTCGTCGACCCGAATCCCGGCAAGGATCAGGACGGCGCCGAGCGGGGCGTCCGCCTGGAGGTGCGCAGGCTCGAACCGGGCGAGCTGAAGGGGTCGATCTACTCAGCACGCCCCATCACCGTCGACCGGCCCATCTGGCGGATCGACCTGCTGGAGTCGGTCACCGGCACGCCGGGCAGCTTCGACCGCACCCACCACCACCCCGCCATCGAGGGGTGGGAGCCGGGCGGGCGGGTGTTCGACCAGGAGCTGTCGGCTGAGCCGCTGAAGTGGCTCGGCGAGCGGCTGGCCGACATCGAGGGCGTGCTGGCCGAGGTCGGAGCCGATCGCGACGAGGTCAGCGCGGCGGACGTGGCGGGGCTGCGGGAGCGTACGCCCGAGATCGTGGACACCGTACGCCGGCTGCTCGCCGACGTACGCGCGGGGCACCTCGCCACCCCGCCCGAGGAGTCGGCCACCAGCGTCCGCGCCAGCTGGCTCTGACCCTGGAAGATCCGGACACCTGCGGCGGATCCCCGAACGGGGCCGCCGCAGGAGGAGCCGCCGGTGCGTGGGTGACGCCAGGACCCCGGGCGGCGCCGCGCGCCCTCCGGCGCCGTCAGCTGTGGTCGCCGGCCACGGGGCGGCGGTGCAGCAGGCCGAAGCGGGTCCACATGGCCTCGGCCGCCTCGATGGAGGCGCCGGTGCGCGCCGGGTCCACCGCCGCGAGCTGCGTGACCAGCGCCTGCGCGACCGCCAGACCCGCCGTCAGCGACGGGAAGAACGCCTCTCCCTCGGCCGGGACCATGACGACCTCCTCGGCCGCGTCCGCGAGCGCGGGGCTGGCCGCGTCCGTCAGCGCGAACACCCGCACCCCCCGCGACCTGGCCTCGTTGGCCGCCAGCACGGTGCTCTCGTACAGCCGCCAGAAGCTGATCGCCACCAGCACGTCGCCCGCCCCGATCGCGGCCACCGCGTTGGCCAGCTCCGCGTCGCCGGCGGTCACCGCCGTGACCGGGTAGCCCGCCAGCCGGGCGTTGTGCGCCAGCGCCAGCCCGACGGCCGCGTAGCTGCCGTCGGCCACGATCACGGTGCGGCGCGCGCCGGCGATGGCCTCGGCGATCGTGAGCAGCACCGTCTCGTCCACGCGCCGGGCGAGCAGCGCGAGGCTGTCGAGGTCACGCCTGAGCGACCGCGCGCTGGGCGAGGAGCCGGGTGAGCCGGTGCCGCTGTGCTCGGCGGCGACCTGGCCGGCGCTGAGCGAGGACAGGTAGCGCGCCCGCAGCTCCTGCTGGAGCGCGGGCCAGCCGGCGAAGCCGAGCGCCTGGGCGGTCCTCGTCACGGTCGCCACGTTGACCCCGGCGATCTGGGCCAGCTCCCCCGCCGCCCCGAACGACGCGCGGCGGGGCTGCGAGAGCAGCACCTCCAGCACGGCCGCCGCCTTGCCGCGCAGCCCGCGCTCGGGCACGCGGGCGCGCAGCCACTCCTCGAAGCTGTCGGTGGCGCGCTCGGTCACGTGATCCTCTCCCTCGGACGGCAACATGCTATGCGCTCGTAACACCACAGACTTGCAAAGAGTATTGCAAATCAGTGGAATTGCACTATATGTTGCTGCGCAATCGACTTGCAGGGCCACGACCTGGGGAAAGGTGTGTTCGATGACCTTGTTGGCCCGTCTGGACCGGCTGCCACTGAGCCGTCCTCACTATGTTCTGCTTCTGATCGGCGGGCTGGGCTACACCTTCGACGGCATGGACTCGGCCGTGGTCGCGTTCCTGCTGCCGAGCGCGCAGGAGGTCTGGGGGCTGTCCAACGGACAGCTCGGCTTCATCGGCTCCGCGACGCCGTTCGGATTCCTCTTCGGCGCGACCGTGGCCGGCCTGCTCGGCGACCGCATCGGCCGCAAGAAGGTGATGATGTATGCACTCGCCTTCTACGCCGTCTTCTCGGTGATCGCCGCCTTCGCCCCGAACTATGAGGTGTTCCTGGGGGCCAGGGTGCTGGCCGGAGCGGGCGCGGGCGCGGAGAGCGCGATCATCGCGCCGTTCCTATCGGAGTTCGTGCCGGCCAAGCGGCGCGGGTGGTTCATCGGCGCGCTGGCCGGGTTCTTCTCGTTCGGGTTCGTGCTGGCCGCGCTGATCGGCCGGTTCGTGGTGCCCACGATGGACGACGGCTGGCGGATCGCGCAGGTGGTCACCGCGCTGCCGATCCTGATGCTGCTGTGGTGGCGGCGCTCGCTGCCGGAGTCGCCGCGCTTCCTGCTGCAGAACGGCCGCGTGGACGAGGCCGAGGCGGTCGTCGCCGACCTGGAACGCCGCGTCGAGCAGGCCACGGGAGAGCCCCTCCCGCCGGTCCCGGAGACCGCGGCGGCGCCCAGCACGAACGCGCCGAAGGTGAACCTGCTGAGCGCGCTGCGGTTCCTGTGGAGCCCGGTCATGGCCAAGCGGACCGCGGTCATCTGGCTGATCTGGTTCGTGATCACGTTCTCCTATTACGGGTTCTTCTCCTGGATCCCCACCCTGCTCGTGCAGCGCGGGATCACCGTGACCAAGAGCTTCGAGTTCTCGATCATCATCTATCTGGCGCAGATCCCCGGCTACTTCTCCGCCGCCTGGCTGTCGGAGCGGCTGGACCGCAAGAACACCATCGCGATCTACCTGGCCGGCTCCGCGGTCAGCGCGTTCTGGCTGTCCCAGATGGACTCCCCCGTGACCATCACGCTCGCGGGCGCGGTGCTGTCGTTCTTCCTGAACGGCACGTACGCGGGCGTCTACTCCTACACTCCCGAGGTGTTCCCCACCTGGATCCGCGCCACCGGGACCGGCCTGTCGAGCGCCTTCGGGCGGGTCGGCAGCATCCTGGCCCCGACGATCATCGGACTGTCGGCGGCCAACCTGGGCTTCGCCGGCGTGTTCGGCCTGACCACGGCGGTGCTGGTGGCCGGGGTGGTCTGCGTGATCGTGTTCGGCCTGGCCACGGCGGGCCGATCCCTCGAAGAGCTGACAGAACCTACCAAGGAGGCCAGTAAGTGAGCGGCATGACCGAGCTGGAGTCGGCGGTGCGGCAGGAGGTCGGGGTGCGGTTGTTCACCGTCCTGGCCTGGGTGCCGGAACGGCGGGCGCTGCGCCGGGTCCACAGCAGCCATCCCGAGCAGTACCCCGTGGGCGGGGAGAAGACCGTGGAGGTCGCCCAGGGCTGGCTGACCCGCTGCATCGAGGGGCGGCAGCCGTACTTCGGCCAGGACCGGGCCGCGGTGCGGGAGATCTTCGCCGACCACGAGCTGATCGAGAGCCTCGGCTGCGGGTCGATCATCAACGTGCCCGTGGTCGACGGTGACGAGGTGCTCGGCGTGCTGAACATCCTCGACGCCGAGGGCAGCTACGACGAGGCGTCGATCGCCGCCGCCCAGTCGCTGGCCCCGTCGGCGGTGCCCGCGCTGCGCGCGGCCCTCCAGGGAGATGAGCGATGAGCCTGCTGCTGCGCAACGCCCTGCTGCTCGACGTGGCCTCGGGCGAGTACGCCGAAGGCGACCTGCGCTGCGCCGACGGCCGCATCGTCGAGACCGGCCGCGGCCTGACCGCGCCCGACGGCACGCGGGTGATCGACGTCGCGGGCGCCCCCGTGGTGCCCGGCCTGATCGACGCCCACGTCCATGTGACCGCCTCCACCGCGAACCTGGGCTCGATCGGCTCCATGGCCCCCTCCTACGTGGCCGCCCACAGCTCCCGGATCATGGCCGAGATGCTCGGCCGCGGCTTCACCACGGTCCGCGACGCATCGGGCGCCGACTTCGGGCTGGCCGACGCGCAGGCCGAGGGGCTCATCCGCGGCCCCAGGCTGCTGTTCTGCGGCAAGGGGCTGAGCCAGACCGGCGGCCACGCCGACTTCCGCGGCCGGGGCGAGAACCTTCAGGACGACCACCCCTGCTGCGCCGGGGTCGGGCGGATCGCCGACGGCGTGGACGCGGTCCGCGCCGCCGCACGTGACGAGCTGCGCAAGGGCGCGCACCACATCAAGGTCATGGCCTCCGGCGGCGTGGCCTCGCCGACCGACCGCATCGACTCGACCCAGTACTCCATGGACGAGCTGCGCGCCGCCGTGGACGAGGCCACCGCCGCCAACCGGTACGTCGCCGCGCACGCCTACACGGCCAGGGCGGTCAACCGGGCCCTTGAGGCGGGGGTGCGCTCCATCGAGCACGGCAACCTGATCGACGACAGCAGCGTCGAGGCGTTCGTGCGGCACGAGGCGTTCCTGGTGCCGACGCTGGTGACGTACTGGGCGCTCAAGGAGGAGGGCCCGGCGTTCGGGCTGCCCGAGCGGAGCTGGCGCAAGGTGGACGAGGTGCTCGAAGCGGGCCTCGTCGCGCTGGAGCGGGCGGCGCGCGGCGGCGTGCGGCTGGCGTACGGGACCGACCTGCTGGGCGGCATGCACCGGCACCAGAGCCACGAGTTCCGGCTGCGCTGCGAGGTGCAGCAGCCGATCGACGTGCTGCGGGCGGCGACGACCGGCGCGGCCGAGCTGGTGGGGATGACGGGCGAGCTGGGCACGCTGGACGTGGGCGCGCACGCCGACCTGCTCGTGCTGGACGGCGACCCGCTGCGGGACATCGGCGTGCTGGCCGAGGCCGGGCACCTGCGTCACGTGGTCCAGGCCGGGGCGGTCGTCTCCGGCTGAGAGACCTCGTACCGTTGGGAGGGTGACGACGGCCATCCGCACCGCGATCGTGATCGTCGCGGTGCTGGTCGTGCTGCTGGGCCTGCTGTGGGTGTTCCAGCGGCGGCTCATCTACCTGCCCGACGGCGAGCCGGTGCCGCCTGCCGCCACGGTCATCCCCGGGGCGCGCGACGTCTCGTTCACGACGAGCGACGGGCTGCGGCTGTCGGCCTGGTTCCTGCCCGGCGACCACGACGTGACCGTGCTGGTCGTGGGCGGGAACGCGGGCAACAGGCGGGACCGCGCGCCGCTGGCCCGCGCGCTGGCCGCGCACGGCCTGCCGGTGCTGCTGATGGACTACCGCGGCTACGGCGGCAACCCCGGCTCACCGACCGAGGAGGGATTGCGGCTCGACGCCCTGGCCGCCCGCGACTTCCTCGGTGACGTGCCGGTCGTCTACTTCGGCGAGAGCCTCGGCGCGGCCGTGGCCACCGGGCTCGCGCTGAGCCGGCCGCCCGCCGGTCTGGTGCTGCGCTCGCCGTTCACGGACCTGGCGGCGGCGGGCCGGGTCAACTATCCGTTCCTGCCGGTCGGTCCGCTGCTGCGGGACCGCTTCCCGGTGGCGGAGAGCATCGCCCGCGTACGGGCGCCCGTCGTGGTCCTGTACGGGACGCGCGACACGATCGTGCCCCCTCGGCTCAGCAAGGCGGTCGCCGCGGCGGCCGGAGCGCGGGCCAGGGCCGTCGAGATCCCCGGGGCCGGGCACAACGACCTGGCCATGCTGACCGGCGCCGAGGTCGTCGGCGCCGTGGTGGAGCTGGCCGAGCAGGCCCGCGAGCGCCCCTGATCCGGCCCGCCGGGGGCCGGGGATCAGCCGGGGTCGATAGCGGAAACTCCTCCTCGACGGCATCGCCACGGCTCCCGCGCCCGCCGTAAGATCCGCCCGTGAGCGCCTTACGTGTCGTCGCGATCTGCGCCGTGGTGGTGGGGGTCCTGGCCGCCGCCGCCATCCTGCTGCTCCGCGACGACGGCGAGCCCGCCGCGGCCAGGGAGCGCCTGGTGTCCGCACCGGCCGCGGCCGGCCCGAGCGTGCTGGTCGACGCCCAGGGCACGACCCTTGAGGAGTTCACCGGCGACTGCGCCGCCAGCCGCCATCCCTACCTGTGCGAGCGGGTACGCGCCGAACTGCTCGCGAGCGACGCCAGGCTTCTTACCGGCAGGGGCCTGACGATCAGGACGGCGATCGACCCGCGCACGCAGGCGGCCGCCCAGCAGGGCATCGACCGTTACGTCGGCCGCGACGACGCGCACGTGGCCGTCCAGGCGATGGTCGTCCCGGCCACCGGCGAGATCAGGGCGCTGGCCACCAGCCACGGCGGCGCGCAGCGGTTCATGCAGGGCAACACCGCGATGGTCTATCCGCTGGCCGCGGCGCTGGAGAGCGGCCTGCGGTACTCCGACGGCTTCCCTTATTCCGCCGCCTACCGGGCGCAGCAGTACTCGGCGTTCAAGAACTGCAAGGGCGAGAGCGTCGCCGACCCCGCGCACTCGGTGGTCAACGACCAGAAGGGCGGCGGCGGCTTCACCACGCTGGAGTCGGGCACGTGGGCCGGGGAGAACACGTTCTTCCTCCGGCTGACCGAACGGGTCGGCCTCTGCGAGAGCGTGACGATGGCCAGGCGGCTCGGGCTCGCCCGGGCCGACGGCGGGCCGCTGATGGAGTTCGAGACGTTCGCGCTGGGCGTCAACGAGGTGGACCCGGCCCGATCTGGAAGAACTCCATGACGGCCGCCCTGGACGGCGTCGCGGAGACGTCCTTCACCAAGCCCGACACCGGCCGGTTCGGCGGCTGCCGCGACGCCTGCGACAGGTGATCGCGAGCCGCCTCCTGCGGGAAGGCGAGTGCCTACGATGAAACCTGTGGACGGTACCCACTACCTCGGGTACACCCCGGCCACCGAGAGCCGCCGGCTCATCGCCAACGGCCTGCCGAAAGAGCTGCCCGAGACGCTCGGGGGCCGGCACCGGTGCACCCCGCTGTCCCTCTACGTCGGAGACCGGCTGGCGGCCACGGCGTTCGCCCGGCTCGACGACGTCGGGAGGTTCTGGCTCGACGTCTGGCTGCTGTCGGCCGGGCGCGGCGGGCGCTGGAGCCTGCGCACCGGGAGCACCGCTCAGGCCGATCCGGGCGACGAGGACGTGCTGCGCCCGCGACTCGGGGCCGACGCGCTGCACGGGCACGCGCGGGCCGGGGAGAGCTCCCGGTTCCGCGGGGACGGAGGTGGACCTGCTCGACCACCGAGGGCAGCGCATCTCCGCCCTGACGTTGCGTCAGGCGGCGGTGAACGCGGCGGCCGGCGGCACATCGTGAAGCGGCGGCACCCGCGCGCGGTCGCGCCACAGGCACCCCGGCGCCGAGGCGGGTTGCCCGGGGAGCGGGGGGGCGCCAGGGCGCGTCAGAAGTCGAGCTGTGCCGCCAGCTCGGCGACCGCGTGGTCGCGGTGCACGTTGAGCGTGGCCACGGCCTCGTCCGCGGCGCGGCGGCGCAGCGCGTCGAGGGTGGCCCGGTGCTCCTTGACGACCCGTTCCCGGTTGCCCGCGTCGCCGTAGTACATCGACCGGTAGGCGTCGGTCGCGTCCCACAAGGTCCTGATCAGCCGGGCCAGCCTGGGCATCCCCGCGCACTCGAACAGCGTCATGTGGAACAGCCGGTTGGCGGTGGCCATGGCCAGCACGTCGCCCGCCGCCGCGGCCTGCTCGACCTCCTCCTGCGCGGCGTCCAGCCGGTCGAGGTCCGCGTCGGTGAGGCGGGCGACGGCCCGGCGGACGGCCTCCTCCTCCAGCAGCTCCCTGATCCGGTAGACCTCGCGCAGGTCGTCGAGCGAGAGCGTCTCGACGAAATAGCCCCGATGCGCCTCGTACGTGACCAGCCCCTCGCCCTGGAGCGTCTTGAGCGCCTCGCGCAGGGGGACGCGGCTGACCTGGAGCTCCTCGGCCAGCGCGTCCTGCCGGATGGGCGTGCCCGGCCGCAGCCGGCCGGTGGTGATGGCGCGGCGCAGCTCGCTCAGCACGAACTGCTGCGCCGTCGGCGGCCTGCGCCGCGCCTCGTCCGGACTCATCGTGCCAATATCTCACGGACCCACGCGTCGTCCTGTCCGAGCGCGGGCGGCGGGCGGTGGTAGGAGGGCGGGGTGGCGCTCAGGCGTACCGGGTTGGCGACCTGGCCGACCCCGTCGATCCGTACGGCGGGCTCCAGGCCCAGGTCCTCGGCCAGGGCGAAGGCGGCGGCCAGGTCGTTGATCGGGCCGCAGGGCACCCCGGCGGCGGTGAGCCGCTCGAACCAGTCGTCCGCCGTGCGGGTGGCGAGCGCGGCGTTCAGCTCGGCGACGAGGGTGTCGCGGGCGGCCACCCGGGACGCGTTGGCGGCGTAGCGGGGGTCGCCGGCGAGGTCCGGCCGCTCCAGCGCCGCGCACAGGGCCTGGAACTGGCGGTCGTTCCCGGCCGCGATCACGATCGGCCGGTCGGCGGCCTGGAACACCTCGTACGGGACGATGCTGGGATGCCGGTTGCCCATGGCGCGCGGCACCACCCCGGCGGCCGCGTAGGCGGAGGCGTGGTTGGTGAGCGCGGACAGCAGCGAGGACAGCAGCGAGACCTCGACCCGCTGCCCGGCCCCGCTCTCGTCGCGGTGACGCAGGGCCGCCAGGATGCCGAGCGCGGCGTGCAGGCCGGTGATCACGTCCACCAGCGCCACGCCCGCCTTGGTCCCCGGCCCGTCCGGCTCGCCCGTGACGCTCATCAGCCCGCCGACGGCCTGCGCGATCAGGTCGTACCCCGGCAGCCCGGCGCCCTCGCCCGACCCGAACCCGGTGATCGAGCAGTAGACCAGCCCCGGGTTCAGCTCGCGCAGCGCGTCGTAGCCGAGCCCGAGCCGGTCCATGGTGCCGGGCCTGAAGTTCTCCACGAGCACGTCCGCCCGCGCCGCCAGAGCCCGCGCGGTCTCCACGTCGGCCCGCAGGTCGAGGGCGATCGAGCGTTTGTTCCGGTTGACGCCGAGGAAGTACGTGGCCTCGCCCCCGGCGTACGGCGGCCCCCAGGCCCGGGTGTCGTCCCCGGCGCCGGGCCGCTCCACCTTGACCACCTCGGCCCCCATGTCGGCCAGCAGCATCGTGGCGTACGGGCCGGCCAGCACCCGGCTGAAGTCGGCGACCAGCAGCCCCGACAGCGCACCCGTCACGCCGGCGTCCCGAGGTAGACCGTCATCGTCCTGGTGTAGAACTCCCTGGCCGCCCGGCCCTGCTCCTTGGGCCCGAACCCGCTCTGCTTGGCCCCGCCGAACGGCACGTAGGGGAACGTCAGCGCCGACTCGGAGTTGACGTGCAGCACGCCGACGTCCAGCCGCTCGACGGCCTTCAACGTGACCCCGAGGTCCCGGGTGAAGACGGCGGCCGACAGGCCGTGCTCGCTCAGGTTCGCCAGCCCCAGCGCCTCCTCCGTGCCGGCCGCGCGCACCGCGCCGACCACGGGCCCGAACAGCTCGGTACGCCAGAAGTCCACCTCGGTCCCCGGAAGGTCGAGCACGGTCGGCGGCACGAACCAGCCGTCCAGCCCCTCAGACGGCGACCCGCCCGCCAGCGGCTCGGCCCCCTCCTC
>NZ_VCKX01000326.1 GCF_005889725.1 Nonomuraea zeae | reverse complement strand
GGTCCGGCGGGCCTCAGCCGCGTGGCGGGGGCAGCGTACGGAATCCGGCTGTTATGAAATGCGCGCCCGGGCCGATCCCATCTGAGAGAGCGCTCTCTCAACGATGGAGGCACCGTGTCCCGATCCAGACCCCCCTTATGGGCGGCACTCGCCCTGATCGCGTCGTTCGTCGTCGCCGGACCCTCGGCGCCCGCCACCGCGGCCGCCGAGCCGCTCACGATCACCGACTTCGAGTCGGACGGAGTGCCCGCGGGCGTGTACGCCTGGGGCAACGACACGGCCTCGACCCCTGTGCTCACCATCGAGCCCGCCGCCGGTCGCCCGGGCGCGCCCGCGACGAACCGGGCGCTCACATCCGTCTACAACGTGAGCCAGTGGGGCGGCTGGTCCCATGACCTGCCCGCCACCCAGGACTGGTCCCCCTACGAGGGCTTCTCCTTCTGGGTGAACGGCAGCGGCTCAGGACAGAAGATCTTCTTCGAGGTCAAGGACGGGGGCGGCGGGGCGGGCAACGCCGAGCTGTTCGAGTCCTCGTTCACCGACGACACGGCGGGCTGGCGGCAGGTGCGGGTGCCGTTCGCGAGCTTCACCCGGCGCACCGACTACCAGCCGGGCGGCGCGCCGTCGGACGGCGAGCTCGACCTGATCGCCATGTGGGGCTACTCGATGCGCCTGCCCACCGCCGCCGGCACCCTGACCTGGGACGACGTCCAGGTCTACGGCACCGCGCCGCCCCGCCCCGTACGGCTGTCCACCGACCGGCCGGTCTACCCCGTGAACGAGCAGGGCCAGGTACGCGTCAGCGTCACGGTCACCACCGCCACCGGCACCCCGCTCGCGGCCGATCTGAACGTGGACTACCGCACCGGCACCGGGACCGCGACCCCCGGCGCCGACTACACCACCGCCCAGGGCACCCTGACGTTCCCCGCGGGCACGGCGTCCGGCTCGGCCAGATCGTTCACGGTCAGGACCGCGCGTGACGGCCGGGACGAGACCGCCGAGACGATCCCGATCGAGCTGTCCGGCGCCGGCGCCAGGCCCCCGGCCGAGGCTCCGGTCATCGTGATCGACGCGCACGGCCTGCCCTATCTGGACGCCCGCAAGCCCGTCAGGGAGCGGGTCGCCGACCTGCTGGCCCGGATGACCCTCGACGAGAAGGTCGGCCAGATGACGCAGGCCGAACGCGGCGCGCTGGCCAAGCAGAGCGACATCGCCACGTACCTGCTCGGCTCCCTGCTGTCCGGCGGCGGCTCCACGCCCACCCCCAACACCCCGCAGGCGTGGGCCGACATGATCGACGCCTACCAGCTCCGCGCCCGGCAGACGCGGCTGCAGGTGCCGTTGATCTACGGCGTGGACGCGGTCCACGGGCACAACAACCTGGTGGGCGCGACGATCTTCCCCCACAACGCCGGCATGGGCGCCACCCGCGATCCCGCGCTGGTCGAGCAGGAAGGCGAGATCACGGCACGCGAGGTCAAGGCCACCGGCATCCCGTGGGACTTCGCGCCGTGCCTGTGCGTGTCGCGCGACGACCGGTGGGGCCGGGCGTACGAGTCGTTCGGCGAGGATCCCGCGCTGGTGTCCAGGATGGCCACGATCATCGACGGCCTCCAGGACAACGGGGTGCTGGCCACGGCCAAGCACTACGTGGGCGACGGCGGCACCGAGTACGGCTCGTCCACGAGCGGCGACTACACGATCGACCAGGGAGTCACCAGGCTCAGCCGGCAGGAGCTGGCATCGCTCCACCTGGCGCCGTTCGCCGAGGCGGTCAAGCGCGGCGTGGCCACCGTCATGCCGTCGTTCTCCAGCGTGGACTTCGGTGACGGCCCGCTCAAGATGCACGCCCACAAGGAGCTGATCACCGGCACGCTCAAGGGCCGGCTCGGCTTCAAGGGCTTCGTGATCAGCGACTGGGCGGGCATCGACCAGCTCCCCGGCGACTCCCCGACCGACGTGCGCACGTCGGTCAACGCCGGACTGGACATGATCATGGTGCCGTACGCGTACCCGGCGTTCACCGGCACGCTCAAGGCCGAGGTCGAGGCCGGCCGGGTGCCGATGTCGCGGGTGGACGACGCCGTCGCCAGGATCCTGACGCAGAAGTTCGGGCTGGGGCTGTTCGAGCACCCGTACGCCGACCGCGCCCACCTGGGCGACGTCGGCTCGCCGGCACACCGCGCGGTCGCCCGCACGGCCGCGGCCAGGTCCCAGGTGCTGCTGAAGAACGAGGGCGGCCTGCTGCCCCTGCGCCGCGACGCCAAGGTCTACGTGGCCGGGTCGAACGCCGACGACATCGGCAACCAGACCGGCGGCTGGACGATCACCTGGCAGGGCTCCTCCGGCCCGATCACCCCGGGGACCACGATCCTCCAGGCCGTCCGCTCCCGAGCCTCCTCCGTGACCTACTCCCGTGACGCCTCGGCCGACCTGGCCGGGCATGACGTGGGCGTCGTGGTGGTGGGCGAGACGCCGTACGCCGAGGGCCAGGGCGACGTGGGCCGCGCGGGCCGCACGCTCGACCTGTCCGCCGCCGACCGGGCCGCGATCGACCGGGTGTGCGGGGCGATGAAGTGCGCCGTGCTGGTCGTGTCCGGGCGCCCGCTCGTGCTCGGCGATCTGTCGAAGGTCAAGGCCGTGGTGGCGTCCTGGCTGCCCGGCACCGAGGGCGACGGGGTGGCCGATCCGCTGTTCGGCGCGGTTCCCTACACCGGGCGGCTGCCGTTCACCTGGTTCCGCTCGGCCGATCAGGTCCCGATCAACGTGGGCGACGCGGCGTACGACCCGCTGTTCCCGTACGGGTGGGGGCTGCGTACCGACCGGGGGCGTGACCGGCTCAAGGCCGCGCGGGACCGGCTGGCCGGCGGTGACGGCCCGTCCAGGGCCGCCGCGGCGACGCTGACGCTCGCCCTGCCCGACCGCAACTGGAACGCCGACGGCTCCGTGCGCGACACCCGCGCCGTCCTGGGCGCGCTGGGCGCGGCGGCGACGTTGCTCGAACGCTCGAAGACCGGCACGTACGCCGTGGGCGACGCCGTCGTCTCGGTCGCCAGGGACGTCGCGCAGAGCGGCGGCAGGCGCTTCGACCTCCAGGCGTCGGCCGATCACGAGCTGGCGGCGGGGAACCTGCGGAAGGCGGTGGACCTGCTGGCCCGATCAGCCCGCTGAGCCGCCGGGGGCCGGCCCCGCGTGAGCGAGGCCGGCCCTCTTCCCGGCCGTGGACGGCGGGCCCGGGGGCAGTCCCCTTTGCCCGGGCCCGGACGCCGGCCGGGAGCTTCGCGGGTCAGTCGCGGCAGAGGCAGAACGGGTGCCCGGCCGGGTCGAGGAAGACCCGGAAGGAGTCCTTCTCGCTCGGCTGGTGCTCGTGCTTGACCGCGCCGATCTTGATCGCCTCGGCCTCGGCCGCGTCCAGGTCCCCGACCGTGAGGTCGAGGTGGATCTGCTGCGGCCGCTCGGGATCGGGCCACACCGGCGGGACGTGGTCGGGGGCGAGCTGGAAGGCCAGCCGGCTGGACGACCCGCTGTCGGCGACGACCGCCCAGTCGTCCTCGGCGAACGTGACGGGCCAGCCGAGCAGGTCCGCATAGAACCCGGCCAGCGCCTTGGGGTCGGGACAGTCGAACACGATGCTCCGCAGCTGCGCGATGCCGCCCATCAATTCACCTTCCGGTCTCGTTTTGCCGGCTCACCCGTAGACAAGAATGAATCTCATGGCTGCCAACTCGTTCATGGTTCCGCTCGGCACCCCAGCGCCCGCCTTCGACCTGACCGCCATCAACGGCGGCAGCGTCTCTCTCGCGGATCTCAAGGGCTCGCCCGCCACTCTCGTGGCCTTCCTATCCAATCACTGCCCGTATGTGCGACACATCGAAAGCGGTCTCGGCGTCCTGGCCGCCGACTACGGGGCCAGGCTGTCGATCGTGGCCATCTGCAGCAACGACAGCGTGAACTACCCCGATGACGACCCCACACACCTCGCGGAGCAGGCCGCTCGCGCCCGGTTCACGTTCCCGTACCTCCTCGACGACACCCAGGAGGTGGCCAAGGCCTATCGGGCCGCGTGCACGCCCGATTTCTTCCTCTACGACGCCCAGTTCCGGCTCGTCTACCGGGGCGAGTTCGACGGCTCCAGGCCGGGCAACTCCCTGCCGGTGACCGGATCGTCCCTGCGGGCGGCCGTCGACGCCCTGCTCGACGGCGACCCGGTGCCCGAGGAGCAGACGCCGTCCCTCGGCTGCGGCATCAAGTGGAAGCCCGGCAACGCCCCCGCCTAGAACACAGCCGAAGCCCCCTTCTCCCCCGCCTCGTCGGCCAGACCAGCCCCGCGACACAGCCGGTTTCTCTATGATCACAGGCACGAAGTCCCGGCATGTCCCCTCATAGCGGGTCATCTTCGCGCTGACCTGCGTTAGCCGCCGACGATGCGAAGGAGACCGCAGATGGTCGCACGATGGACTGCGTTACCCACCCTGGCCGCGGTGGCCCTGCTCGCCGCCGCCTGCGTCAATCCCGGCACGGGCGGCACCACCACCGCGGCGCCGTCCACCGCGTCGTCCGCGAGCGGCCCCAAGCGCATCGGGTTCTTCGGCTTCGCCAAGGCCAACTCGTTCGCGGCGGCGACGTTCGCGGGCGTCGAGGAGTACGCCAGGGCCAACAACGCCACCGCCGAGTTCCTCGACCCGAACTTCGACGCCCAGGCCCAGGTCAGGCAGCTCCAGGACGCGGTGACGGCCAAGCGGTTCGACGTGTTCATCGTCCAGGCCAACGACGGCGCGGCCGTGGTGCCGGCGATCCGTTCCGCCGTACAGGCCGGCATCTCGGTCGTCGTCCACTTCACCCCCGTGGGCACCCGGTACGACACCGCCGACCCGCAGGTGGACGGCACGATCACGCTCGTGGACGTGCCCACGCTCAACGGCGAGGGGCTCGGCAAGCTGGCCGTCCAGGCGTGCGAGAGCAAGAAGCTGAACCCCTGCCAGGTCGGCTACCTGGAGGGCCTGAAGGCGCTGCCGCTGGACAACGCCCGCACCCAGGCGGCGCTCGGGGTGCTCGAGTCCGCGCCGGGCGTGGAGCTGAAGGCCCAGCTCGAAGGCGGATACACCCAGGAGAGCGGCCGCAAGGCCATGCAGGACGTGCTGCAGAAGGACCCGGGCATCGACGTGGTCATCGGGGCGTCCCAGGCCATCCTGGGCGCGGAGGCGGTCGCCAAGGGCAAGGACATCATGTACGTCGCCAACGGCGCCTCCCGCCAGACGGTCAAGGCCGTGCAGGACGGCCGCTGGTACGCCGCGTACTACCTGCCGGTCAAGACCCTCGGCGCCAAGGCCGCCGAACTGGGCCTGGGCAAGGCGCTCGGCAAGCAGGTGCCCGCCACGAACCTCATGACCGACGTCGAGCCGGGCAAGAGCATGGGGACCAAGGACGCGCTCGCCCAGGTGAGCGGCGAATACGACGAATGATGTTCCGCTACGCGGCGCTGCGGGACTACGGGATCGTCCTGGCGGTGGTCGCCCTCGTGGCCGTGCTCTCGCTGTCCACGGACACGTTCCTGACCGCCGCGAACCTGGTCAACCTGCTGGACCAGGCCGTCGTCGTCGGGCTGCTCACGTGCGGCATGACGCTGTGCGTGATCTGCGGGGTGTTCGACCTGTCCGCCAGCGCCGTGCTCGCGGTGAGCGCCATCGTGGCGGTGATCGTCACCGAGCGGGCCGGGGTCCCCGCCGGGTACGCGGCGGGCGTGGCGGCCGGCGCCCTGCTCGGCACGCTCAACGGGCTGGTCGTGGTGCTCTCGCGGGTGCACTCGTTCATCGCCACGCTGGCGCTCAGCATCGTGCACCGCGGCGTGGCCCTGGTCATCACCGGCGGCGCGATCGTCTACCCCGGGGCCGCCCGGCTGGCCGGCTTCCAGTCGCTGAGCTGGCCCACGGTGCTCGGGGGCGTCACGGCGTCGTCCCTGCTGCTGGTCGCCGCCGCCGTGCTGTCGTCGGTGCTGCTGGCGCGGACCACGTTCGGCCGGCGCGTCTACGCGGTCGGGGGCAATCCGACGGCCGCCTGGCTGTCGGGGATCGGGGTGCGCTCGATCCGGGTCGCGGTGTTCGCCGCCAGCGGGACGTGCGCGGCGCTGGCCGGGCTGGTGCTGGCCGCGCGCGGCGGCTCGGCCCAGCCCGACATGGGCACGCTGCTGGAGCTCACGGCCATCGCGGCGGCCGTGATCGGCGGCACGAGCATCCTGGGCGGCCGGGGCGCCGTCTGGCGGGGCATGGTCGGCGTGCTGATCCTCACGCTCATCGGCAACGGATTCAACCTGCTCGGCTGGGACTCCACCTATCGGCCGATCGTGGAGGGCCTGCTCATCCTGGCCGCCGTGAGCATCGATTACGCGCTCAGACATCACAGGGATTGACCGGAAAGATCCAAACTGTGTCACATGAGCGTTACGATCTGCTGTAGTCAGTCAGCGGTGCGGATCTGAAGGGCCGAGATGACCAACCCCTCGCGCGTCCCGAAGGGGATCAATCCCAACATCCCCAACTCGGCGCGCATGTACGACTACTACCTCGGCGGCAAGGACAATTTCGCGGCCGACCGCGAGGCCGCGCAGAAGATCATGGCGCTGGGGCCCAGCAGGGAGATCTGCCTGGCCAACCGGCGTTTCCTCGGCAGAGCCGTCCGAGAGGTCGCCAAGCAGGGCATCGACCAGTTCCTCGACCTGGGCACCGGTCTCCCGAACCAGAACAACGTGCACGAGGTCGCCCGCCAGGTGCACCCCGCCGCGAACGTGGTCTACGTCGACTACGACCCCGTGGTGATCGTGCACGCCCGCGCCCTGCTGGCCGGGACCGACGCGAACATCACGATCGTGCACGCGGACGTGCGCGAGCCCGAGACGATCCTGGACGCTCCTGAGACCAAGCGGCTGATCGACTTCAGCCGGCCGGTCGGCGTCGTGTTCCTGGGCGTGCTGCACTGCCTGACCGACAAGGAGGACCCGTGGGGCGTGGTGGCCGCGTTCCGCGAGCGCATGGCGTCCGGGAGCGCGCTGATCGTCTCGCACCTCACCGACGACGCCCACCCGGAGGTGGGGGTGGCGGCGCGCGAGGTCTACGAGGACGCGGACGCGCCGCTGATCCACCGCAGCCAGGAGCAGGTGGAGCGCATGTTCGACGGCTTCGACCTGGTGGCGCCGGGGGTGACCCACGTGGCGGACTGGCGGCCGGACGAGGCGTGGGAGGCCGGGCTGGCGGGCAGCGAGTGGTGGTACGTGGGCGTCGGCCACAAGCCCTGACCCCGACCCGAGAGGTTCACGAGTTCGCCGCGGCGATGGCGGAGGGCAGGGCGAGCAGCAGCTCGTGCGGTTCGCCGCCCTGCCAGAGCCGGATCAGCCGGGTCCCCGCCTCGCCAGGATCGAAGCTCTCGCAGCCCAGCGGCCCGTAGCAGCCCGCCTGGTCCAGCAGGAGGACGATCGGGTCGTCGTCGGGCAGGCCGGCCGCGTAGGCCGCCGCGTCGAGGAGGGCCAGCGCGCACCTCGCGTTGCGCCCGTCGTCGTTGGACTCCACACGGTCGAGCCGGCGCCGGGCTTGAGCTCGGAGATACGCGGCGAGCGATTCGGACCTAGTCACGACTAACCTTCTTCGATCATGTACGAACGGCTACGACATCATCACGCAAGGTGATGGGTTTTCGTGGGACGTTTGCCAACTCCAGCCAGTCGCGACCCCGGAAAGCACCACCTTTGAGGCGTGGTGAATCATTTGTGGCATGAGTGCGTTCGACGACGTTTATGCCGGTAACGCCAAGTTCGCCAAGAAGTTCGGCAACTCGGGGCTCACCGGGCGGGCGGCCCGCGGACTGGCCGTCGTGACCTGCATGGACTCCCGCATCGACCCGCTGGGCCTGCTGGGCCTCAAGGCGGGCGACGCCAAGATCCTCCGTAACGCCGGGGCGCGCGTGACGGACGACGTACTGCGCACCCTGGTGCTCGCCGTCTACCTGCTCGGGGTGGAGCGGGTGCTCGTCATGCCGCACACGGACTGCGGCATGACCAAGGTGACGGACTCGGACGTCCACGGGCTGACCCAGGAACGCGGGGTGGACACGCGCAGCCTGGAGTTCCACACGGTGCCGGACCAGAACGAGGCGCTCCGCCATGATCTGCTGCGCATCAGGACGAGCCCGTTCCTGCCGGAGGGCATGCCGGTGGCCGGGGCCATCTACGACGTCCGTACGGGCCGGCTGGCGCCCAGCCTGCACTGAGCCCGGGACACCCCACAACGACCTCTGAGCCACGAACGGGCCGTCAAGCCCCAGGGACACCAAACACCCCTTGAACGGCCCTCAGAACCGTTTCCAGGGCCCTCCGTGCGCAAACCTGGCGGGTCGCGAGGGTCGGCGAGCGTCCGGGGCGAAGCGGTCACACCCCAGAACCAGCCTCTGGGCCCGCTCACCCCATGGGCCGAAGGGGTCCAGCGGGCCCGGTCACCTCCGGGGCCGAAGGGTCCGGCGGGCCCGGCCACTCACGGGCCGAAGGGTCCAGTGAGCCCGGTCACTTCACAGGCCGAAGGGTCCAGTGAGCTCAGTCACCTCACGGGCCGAGCGGCCCGGCGATGCCTTGGCGACGGACAGGCGCGAACGCTGCGGCTGCGGCTGCGGGTCCTGCCCGGCACGCCGAGCTTGTTGAAGAGGCTCTTCATGTGCCCGCGCCCGGTGTGTTCCGAACAGACCGAGCCGCCGGGCAAACGACACGGTCGGCCACCACGCCCGGCCGCATAGGCACCGTTAGACAGTTGGCGACCACACTCGGCATCGCACCAGCAACCAGGCAGCGGAACAGCCGACAGCCGCACCAGCGCCCGGCCGGTGAGACGGTGTCGACGACGCCCGGCATCGCACCGCCCCAGCCACCCGCTACGACGGCTACGGCTCCGACCACGGCGGCACCCGACACCCACACCAGCACCCGGGCAGCGGGACAGCCGACGGCTGCACCAGTACCAGCACCAGCACGCTCGGCCGACCGGCCGACCGGCCGGCCGCGTCCGGCGCCTTCGCCGTCTTTGTCGCGTTCTAAGCGTCGATGTGGTCGCGGTCGACCTCGGCGGCGCTGCTGACGATGAACTCCCGCCGCGGCGCCACGTCACTGCCCATCAGCAAGCTGAAGATGCCCTCAGCCCCCTCGGCGTCCTCGATCCTGACCCGCCGCAGGATCCGGTGCCGCGGATCCATCGTCGTCTCGGCCAGCTGGTCGGCGTCCATCTCACCCAGACCCTTGTAACGCTGCACCGGGTCCTTCCACCGCTTGCCGCGCCGCTCCAGATCCCGCAGCACCTTCTGCAGCTCGCCGTCGGAGTAGCAGTAGATGTACTTGTCCTTGCCCCGGCCGGGGTTGGTCAGCTCGATGCGGTGCAACGGCGGCACCGCGGCGAACACGCGCCCCGCCTCCACCATCGGCCGCATGTAGCGGTGGAAGAGGGTCAGCAGCAGGCAGCGGATGTGGGCGCCGTCCACGTCGGCGTCGGCCATGAGGATGACCTTGCCGTAGCGGGCGGCCTCGATGTCGAACGAGCGCCCGGACCCCGCCCCCACCACCTGGATGATGGCGGCGCACTCGGCGTTCTTGAGCATGTCGCTCACGGACGCCTTCTGCACGTTGAGGATCTTGCCCCGGATGGGCAGCAGAGCCTGGAACTCCGAGTCGCGGGCCAGCTTGGCCGTGCCCAGCGCCGAGTCTCCCTCGACGATGAACAGCTCGCTGCGGTCCACGTCGTCACTGCGGCAGTCGACCAGCTTCGCGGGCAGCGCCGAGTTTTCCAGCGCGCTCTTGCGCCGCTGGTTGTCGCGGTGCTCGCGGGCCGCGATGCGCGCCTTGGCCGCGGCCACGATCTTCTCCAGCACGGCCCGCAACGGCTGCTTGTAGCCGCGCGGCGGGTTGGCGTAGAGCTCCTTGAGCTCGCGCGAGACCACGTGGGAGACGATGCGGGTGGCCGCGGAGGTGCCGAGGACCTCCTTGGTCTGGCCCTCGAACTGCGGCTCCGGCACCCTGACCGTGACCACGCCGGTCAGGCCCTCGGAGATGTCCTCCTTGTTGACCGGGTCGTCGCCGTTCTTCAGCAGCCGGGTCTCGCGCAGCAGCTCGTTGATCGTGCGGACCAGGCCGCGCTCGAACCCGGTCAGGTGGGTGCCGCCCTTGGGCGTGGAGATCACGTTGACGAACGAGCGCACGGTCGACTCGTAGCCCTTGCCCCAGCGGACCGCCACGTCGACGGTGAGCTCGCGCTGCACCTCGGTGGGGGTCATGTGGCCCTGGTCGTCGAGCACGGGCACGGTCTCGTGGAAGTGGCCCACGCCCTGGAGGCGCAGCACGTCGCAGACCGGCTCGTCGCGGGCCAGGAACTCGGTGAACTCGGAGATGCCGCCGTCGAAGCGGAACTCCTCCTCGATGCGCTCCTCGTGCCGGCTGTCACAGACGGCCAGGGTCAGCCCGGGCACCAGGAACGCGGTCTGCCGCAGGCGCACGTGGATCTCGTCGAGCGAGACCTCGGCGTCGGGCAGGAAGATCTGCGTGTCGGCCCAGAAGCGCACGCGGGTGCCGGTGACGTTCTTCGGGAGCTTGCCGCCCTCGCGCAGGCCGGACTTCTTCTTGAACTTGCCCGTCGGCCCGTCACCGTCGAAGATGCCCGGGACGCCGCGCCGGAAGCTGATCTCGTGAACGCGGCCGTTGCGGTCGACCTCGACGTCCAGCCTGGCGGACAGGGCGTTGACCACAGAGGCGCCGACGCCGTGCAGGCCGCCGGACGCGCCATAAGAGCCGCCGCCGAACTTGCCGCCCGCGTGCAGCTTCGTATAGACGAGCTCGACCCCGGCCAGGCCGCTCTTGGGCTCGACATCCACGGGAATGCCACGACCGTTGTCGCGGACCTCGATGGAGCCGTCGGCGTAGAGCTCGACCTCGATGCGGTCACAGTGTCCCGCCAGCGCCTCGTCGACGCCGTTGTCCACGATCTCCCAGAGGCAGTGCATGAGCCCGCGACTGTCGGTGGACCCGATGTACATGCCTGGCCGCTTGCGAACGGCCTCGAGGCCCTCAAGCACCGACAGGTGACGAGCCGTGTAACCCGCCTCCACTAGCGTCACTCCAGCTCCCCTGGTCTAGGCATCGAACATGTGTGCGCAGCTTACCGTTCTTCCCCTACGCGCGCGTACAAGCTTGCCATGGCGGGACGTTTGCCGTTACCAACCGGCTGATCATCATTACTTTCGGACACATTCTGCTCTGGGCGTAGAGAGGGGGCGGTTGGGAACGTCCACGTCCGGTTAGATGTTGTTCCAAGTGACTGACGCCAGATCCTCGCTTCGGCGGGGGTGACCCGAAAGGCGATACGTGACTGGAGCTCTCGCCCCCGTTAAGCCGCTGACGGCCCTCGACCGCTGCGACCGCTGCGGTGCCCAGGCCTATATTCGCGCAACCCTGCCGGTAGGTGGGGAGCTGCTGTTCTGCGCCCACCACGGGCGTCAGCACGTTGCAGTGCTGCGCGAAAAGGGCGCCGACATCCTGGACGAGTCGGCTCGCCTCAGCGAAACCACTTCTATTGTCCCCAACGACGAGCGCTGACCCTGGCAATCGTCGTGATGAGATAACCACATATCGCGTGATCAGAACGGCGACCCCGGACCCCCGGGGCCGCCGTTCTGCGCGTGAACACCCTTGCTTCGGCCCTCTCGCGACACATGGGCACGATCTAACGCGACGCACCGTTGCGGATGCGACCCGGCGGCCGTGGCCTGATGGACCGGGCCGGGCGGACCTGGTCTGCCTGACGGGCCTCCCCGGGCGGACCTGGCCAGACGGGCCTAGCCGGGCGGACCTGGCCTGGCGAACCTGGCCTGGCGAACCTGGCCTGACGAACGCGATCCAGCGACGCCCCCTGGGCGGTCCCGTCGACCCCGATGGACGCGACCTGGGGTCCCAACCAGCGCGGCCAGCCCCGGAGCGGACTCCGCGTGCATGGGCCGGTCGGCTCAGCGCTTGCGACCCGCACGGCGCACGACGGCACCACCGGACCCTGCCAAGATCCACCCGCGCGACAGCACCACCGGCCCTGCCGGCATCCACCCGCACGGCGGCACCACCAGCCCGTGCCAGGATCCATCTCGCCGGCATTCGAGGCCAGCCCTCGCCAGAGCGCGAAGGACCGCCACGCCAACAAGTAGCGGTCAGCGGACTCGGTAGTGGTAGCGGCCCGCAATTTCGAAGCCCTCGCTGCGGTACAACCCCTGTGCCGCCTGGTTGGGAGCCGTCGTGACCAGGTACGCGGACTTCGTGCCACCATGCCGGACCAGCGCCCGCAGCACCGCACGAGCCAGCCCCCGGCGGCGGGCCTCCGGCGAGGTGGCCATGCAATAGATCCCGAGCGTGTCCCCCTGCGGGACGCCCCGTCCGACCGCGAGCGCCACCCCATCCTCCTCGTACGCCCCGTACCAAGCAGGCACCCCGGTGCAGATCCGCTCAGCCTCCTCGAACCCGGTGCCGTAGCGCCCGTCCACCGCCCACCACGTCTCCAGCCAGCCTCGCCACGGCCGGTCCTCGATCCTGATCTTGTGAGAGGGCGGCTCAGCGCCGGGCGAACCAGCCATGATGACGGTGGGATCGACCAGCTCGTACCCTCTTCGCGCCAGCTCCTCGTCCAGCCCCGGCATGGCGTTCGGCCCCATGGAGAAAACGCAGCGCTGGCCCCGCTCCCCGTAGAACGCCTCGGCCGCCTCGATGGCGCCGTCGAGGTCGGCGGGACCGCCCAGGGGCAGCACCGAGTTGGCCCGCTTGGTCACGCCGCCCGCATAACGAAGCAGCCAGCCGTCGTGCGAGTGCTGCTCGTATGCAGGCCACGCTTCGTGGACAAGTAGGTCGAAATTCACCCGCGCAGCCTAGCTGACCAGCGATTCCTCACTACGGCACCCCCAGGGTGAGAGACGAAAGCCGGGACCGCGCCTCCCGGGCGTGTCGCGCTCGCTCTCGGATGGACGCGAGCC
>NZ_VCKX01000325.1 GCF_005889725.1 Nonomuraea zeae | reverse complement strand
CCCTGGATCGCCCACCCCCCGCCACCCGTCTCCGAGGCACAGGTGGCGGGCCTGATCAGCCGGCTGCGCGGCATCGACGAGGCGCTGATCCTCACCTCCTTCCACCAGTCCGCCCTCCCCCTGGCCCTGCTGCTCAGGCTGGCGGGCGTGCGCCGGATCGCGGCCGTCAGCGACGACTACCCGGGCTCACTCCTCGACGTCCGCCATGTGGTGGACGAGAGCCTCGACGTGCCGGAGGCCGAGCGGATGCTGGCGGTCGCGCGGGCCGCCGGATTCGACTTGCCGACCGACGATGACGGCAAACTCGCTGTTCAGCGGCCATTGCCGGATATAGGCCGGTTTACGGGGCAACTTCTAGGCGTCGGCGCCGATGCCGACGAAGGCACGTACGTCGTGGTTCACCCAGGGACATCGGCCCCTGCCCGGACCTGGCCCGCCGACAGGCACCGCCAGGCCGTGCGAGGGCTGGTCGAGGACGGAAACCGGGTCGTGGTGACCGGCAAAGAACGTGAACTCACCGCCTACGTGGCCGGCGACGTCGCCGCCGACCTCGGCGGTGCGACCACCTTCGGAGAACTGGCCGCCGTGATCGAGCGCGCCGGCGTGCTCGTCGCGGGCAACACCGGTCCCGCGCACCTGGCGGCGGCGGTCGGCACCCCGGTGGTGAGTCTGTTCGCCCCGGTCGTCCCGGCCGCCCGATGGGCCCCGTACGGCGTGCCGGCGGTACTGCTCGGTGACCAGCAGGCGCCCTGTCGTGGAAGCAGGGCGCGCACCTGCCCGGTGCCCGGGCACCCGTGTCTTTCGCAGGTGACTAGTGAGCAGGTGGTCAAAGCAGTGAGGGAGCTGACTCAGTGAAGGTCGATCTCATCTCCGAGCACGCGGACCCGCTGGCCAAGGTCGGCGGCGTCGATTCCGGCGGCCAGAACGTCTACGTCGCCGCACTGGCCATGGCGCTGGCCGAACGCGGGCACACGATCGTCGTCCACACCCGGCGCTCCTCGGCGTCGCAGCCGGAGTCGGTGGCCATGGCGCCGGGGGTCACGGTCGAGTACGTCACGGCCGGCCCCGCGGCGCCCGTCCCGAAGGACGAGCTGCCCCCGTACATGCCGGAGTTCACCGAACGGCTGGCCGCCCGCTGGGCCGCGAGCCCGCCCGACATCGTGCACGCGCACTTCTGGATGAGCGGGCAGGCGGCGCTGCAGGCGGCCGGCGGGGTGCCGGTGGTTCAGACGTTCCACGCGCTGGGCACGGTCAAGCGGCGCTGGCAGGGCGAGGCGGACACCAGCCCCGCGCACCGGATCGAGACCGAGCGCGAGATCGGCAAGCGGGCCGACGCCGTGCTGGCCACCTGTAGCGACGAGGTGGGCGAGCTGTGCGCGATGGGCGTCCCCGAGCGGCGGATCTCGGTCGTTCCGTGCGGGGTGGACCTGTCGGCGTTCTCCCCGGAGGGGCCGAGGATGCCGCGGCCCGGCGGCAACACCGTGCTGAGCATCGGCAGGATGGTGCCGCGCAAGGGGGTGGACACCGTGATCAGGGCGATCCGCCGGCTCCCCGCCGCGGAGCTGGTGATCGCGGGCGGTGGCCAGAACGACGAGGAGGCCGTGCGGCTGCGCGAGCTGGCGGCCGCGTACGGGATGGACGACCGCGTCCACGTGATCGGCAGCGTGCCGCGCCGGCACGTGCCGGCGCTGATGCGCTCGGCCGACGTCGTGGTGGCGGTGCCGTGGTACGAGCCGTTCGGCATCGTGCCGATCGAGGCGATGGCCTGCGGGGTGCCGGTCATCGCCTCGGCCGTGGGCGGGCACCTGGACACGGTCGCGGGCTGCGGCCTGCTGGTGCCACCGCGACGGCCGCGGGCGCTGGCCAGGGCGCTGAAGGACGTGCTCGGCAATCCGGGCAGGCGCGCGGAGCTGGGGGCGGCGGGGGCGCGCCGGGCCAGGGAGAGGTACGGCTGGCCGCGCGTCGCCGAGCGCACCGAAGCCGTGTACGCGCAGGTCATCGACGGCAAGGTCGGCCAATTGGCGGCACTGGGGGGTTGATTCATGGATGTGCATCTCGAGAAGCTCTGGAACACCCTGGAGAAGGTCGATGACCACGCGGTCACCGTCCGGGCCTGGGGTGGGAAGCTGGCCGGCGTGCTGGCCTCCGGGGGCAGGCTGCTGGCCTGCGGCAACGGCGGCTCGGCCGCGGAGGCGCAGCATCTGACCGCCGAGCTGGTGGGCAGGTTCAGGGGCGACCGGCCGCCGTACGCGGCCATCCCGCTGCACGCCGACGGCTCGTCGCTGACGGCGATCGCCAACGACTTCGGCCACGACGAGGTCTACGCCCGCCAGGTGCGGGCGCACGGCCGGGCCGGGGACGTGCTGCTGTGCCTGTCGACCAGCGGTGGCAGCCCGAACGTGCTGGCCGCGGCGCGGACCGCGCAGGCGTGCGGGCTGCTCGCCTGGGCCATGACGGGCCCGGGGCCGAACCGGCTGGCCGGCCTGTGCGACGACGCGGTCACCGTGCCGGCGGCGGAGACGGCCACCGTTCAAGAGGTGCACCTCGCCATGATCCATCTCCTGTGCGACGCGATCGAGGAGGCGCTGTGAGGGTGGCTCCGGGGCCGCTCGTCGTCATCGGCGACACGCTGCTCGACGTGGACGTCGAGGGCGACGCCGAGCGGCTCTGCCCGGACGCGCCGGTCCCGGTGGTGGACGTCGCCGCCGAGCGGGTCCGCCCCGGCGGGGCCGGCCTGGCCGCGCTGCTGGCCGCCAGGGACGGCGCGGACGTCGTGCTGATCACGGCGATCGGCGACGACCCGGACGGCCGCCGGCTGCGCGGGCTGCTGTCGGATGAGCTCGACCTGGTACGGCTGCCGCTGCGTGGCGGCACCGTGCGCAAGACCAGGATCAGGTCCAGGGGCCAGACGCTGGTCCGGCTGGACACCGGTGACGGCACCGCCCGGCGCTCCCCCGGCAAGGAGGCGGCCGAGGCGATCGGCCGGGCCGGCGCGGTGCTGGTCTCGGACTACGGCGGGGGCATGGCCAGGATGGCCCGCGAGCTGCTGGGCGGGGCCGCCGTACCGGTGGTGTGGGACCCGCATTCCCGGGGCGAGCGCCCGATGCCCGGCTGCGCGCTGCTGACGCCGAACGAGGCGGAGGCGCGGCTGCTGTGCGCCGGATACCAGAGCCCCGACCAGGCGGCAGGCCGGCTGGTCCGGGAGCTGCGGGCCAAGGCGGTGGCCGTCACGACGGGAAGACGCGGGGCCGTCCTGGCCGTCCAGGGCGGCCCGATCATTCAAGTGCCGCCGCCGGTGCAGGCCGGGGGCCACGACACGACCGGCGCCGGCGACCGGCTGGCCGGCGCCGCGGCGCTCGCGCTGCGTCTGGGCGCCGACGTCCAGGACGCGGTCACGATCGGCGTCGGCGAGGCTTCGCGCTTCGTCGAGCGCGGCGGGGCCGCCGCCGTCAAGGTGCCGGAGCAGCGGCTCGGCGACCGGCCGCGCACGGCGATCGAGGTCGCGGGCCTCACCCGCGCGTCGGGCGGCCGGCTGATCGCCACGGGCGGCTGCTTCGACCTGCTGCACGCGGGCCACGTGAGCCTGCTGCGGCGGGCCAGGGCGCTGGGCGACGCGCTCGTCGTCTGCGTCAACTCCGACGACTCGGTGCGCAGGCTGAAGGGCCCGTCCAGGCCCATCGTGACCATGCGTGACCGGGTCGAGGTGCTCAGGGCGCTGAGCTGCGTGGACGCGGTGCTGGTGTTCGAGGAGGACACTCCGGCGAGCGCCATCGAGACGCTGCGTCCCGACGTGTGGGTCAAGGGCGGCGACTACGAGGGGAGGCCGCTGCCCGAATCGGGGATCCTCGGCAGGCTCGGCGCGGAGATCGTCGTGCTGGGCATGCTGCCGGGGCGTTCGACAACGAATCTGATCAGGGAGATCCAGTGAACATCTTGATCACGGGGGGAGCCTCCGGGCTCGGCCTGGCCACCGCGGAGGCCGTGGAGAAGGAGGGCTGGCGGGCGCTCGTCGTCGACGTGCGCGAGCCGGACCAGCGCTTCGAGCATGTCACCGCCGACCTGGCCGACCGGCTGGAGGCCGAGCGGGCGGTGCGCGAGCTGGCCGAGCGGGCCGGCGGCCTGGACGCCGTGGTGACCGCCGCGGGCATCGACGCGTGCGGGCGGCTGGAGGACGTGCCCGCCGACGACTGGGAGCGGGTCATCCGGGTGAACCTGCTCGGCACGGCCTCGGTCGTGCGGGCGGCGCTGCCGTACCTGAAGCACACCCGCGGCAAGGTCGTCACCTGCGCGTCGACGCTGGGGCTGCGGCCGCTGAGCGACGCGTCGGCGTACGCGGCCTCGAAGTTCGGCGTCGTCGGCTTCACCCGGGGGCTGGCGATCGAGCTGCGCGGCGAGGTGGGGGTGACGCTGCTCGTCCCGGGCGGCATGCGGACGGCGTTCTTCGACGGGCGCCCCGACCAGTACAAGCCGGGCCCCGAGGCGGGGCTGAACGATCCGGCCCACGTCGCGCAGACCGTGGTGTTCGCGCTGCGGCAGCCGGCGGGATGCGAGGTGAGAGAGCTCGTGGTCTGCCCGTCCACGGAGACGTCATGGCCCTAGACCTGCTCGTGCTGCGCGGGCTCGGCCTGGGCGACCTGCTCACGGCCGTGCCCGCCCTGCGGGCGCTGCGGCAGGCGTTCCCCAAGCACCGGATCACGCTGGCGGCGCCGCGCGCGCTCGACGCCCTGCCGCCTCTGACCGGGGCGGTGGACGACCAGGTGGACGTGTCGGGGCCCGGGCCGGTGCCGTTCGAGCGGCCGGACATCGCGGTCAACCTGCACGGCCGGGGGCCGCAGAGCATCGAGGCGCTGCGGCGCACCGATCCCGGGCGGCTGATCAGCTTCGGCACCGGCCCGTCCTGGCAGGACGGGGTGCACGAGGTGCGGCGCTGGTGCGGCCTGCTGGAGTGGCACGGCATCCCGGCCGACCCCGGCGACCTGACGCTCGGCGTCTCCGACCGGACGGGGCCCGCGATCGTGCATCCGGGCGCCGCCTTTCCCGCGCGGCGCTGGCCGCCCGAGCGGTTCGCGGAGGTGGCCGCCGTGCTGGACGACGTGGTGGTCACGGGGAGCGCCGGTGAGGTGCCGCTGGCCACGAGGGTCGCCGAGCTGGCCGGGCTGCCGCCCGAGCGGATGCTGGCCGGGCGCACCACCATGGCCGACCTGATCGACCTGGTCAGCCGGTCGAGGCTGGTGGTCTGCGGCGACACCGGGGTCGCGCACCTGGCGACGGCGTTCTGCGTGCCGTCGGTGGTGCTCTTCGGGCCGGTCTCCCCCGCGCTGTGGGGGCCGCCGCCGGGCTGGCGGCATGTGGCGCTGTGGGCCGGCCGGAACGGGGATCCGCACGGCGAGCGGCCCGACCCGGGCCTGCTGAAGATCGAGGTTTCCGAAGTCGTGGACGCTGCCTTGGAGGTCACGTCATGAGGGCTCTGGTCACCGGGGGCGCCGGGTTCCTCGGCTCCTACCTGTGCGAGCGGCTGCTGGACGAGGGCGCGGAGGTGGTCTGCATGGACAGCTTCCTGACCGGCGGGCCACGCAACGTCGAGCACCTCATCGACCGCCCGGAGTTCCGGATCATCGAGTGCGACCTGACCGGGTTCGTGCACGTGCCGGACCGGCTCGATCTCGTGCTGCACTTCGCCTCGGCCGCCTCGCCGGCCGACTACCTGCGCTATCCGGTCGAGACCCTGCGGGTGGGCAGCGTCGGCACGCTGCACGCGCTGGGGCTGGCCAGGGAGAAGGGCGCCAGGTTCGTGCTGGCCTCCACGAGTGAGGTGTACGGGGACCCGCTGGAGCATCCGCAGCGGGAGTCGTACTGGGGGAATGTGAACCCCGTCGGCCCGCGCAGCGTCTACGACGAGGCCAAGCGCTTCGCCGAGTCGCTGACCACCGCCTACCGCCAGTCGCGCGGCACCGACACCGGCATCGTGCGCATCTTCAACACCTACGGGCCGCGGATGCGGCCGTTCGACGGCCGGGCGATCCCGACCTTCATCAGGCAGGCGCTCAGGGGTGAGCCGATCACCATCACCGGGGACGGCTCGCAGACGCGCTCCATCTGCTACGTCGACGACACCGTGTCGGGCGTCCTGGCGATGGCGCACAGCGACTTCGCCGGGCCCGTCAACATCGGCAACCCGGCCGAGCTCACCATGCTGGAGCTGGCCACGATGATCCGCGACCTGACCGGGTCCGGCTCGGAGATCGCGTTCATCGACCGGCCGGCCGACGACCCGAAGGTCAGGCGGCCGGACACGTCGCTGGCGGCCGAGCGGCTCGGATGGGAGGCCCGGGTGCCGGCCGCCGAGGGGCTGGCCCGCACGATCGAGTGGTTCTCCGCCGAGCTGGCCGCTTCCCCGGCGGCCGATCCGCTGGAGGAGCTCCAGGTCTGAGCTCCGGCCGGCCGTCCGCGCCGTCAGCGGTCGTTGCCCGCGCTAGCGGTCGTTGCCCGTGCGCAGCCAGGCGAGGTAGTCGGCCACGGCCCGCTCGGTGTCGTAGGCGGGCTCGAAGCCGGTGTCCTCGCGCAGCCGGGTGACGTCGAGGTACTCGCCCCGCGCGGGCGCGCCGGGGTCGCGGCCTCCGGGCAGGTCGGCCTGCGCGTCCGGGACGATCTTCCTGATCGCGGCGACCACCTCGCTGTTGGGCGTCATCCGCCCGGAGGCGACGTTGTAGACGCGGTGCCGCAGCGTGCCCGCCAGTTGCAGCAGGGCGAGCGCCCGGCCGCAGTCCTTGACGTAGCACATGTCGATCCCGTCGTCCGCGTGGGCGCCCGAGCGCAGCGTGGACAGGTCGGGAGCGACGCCGCGGGCCGCCGCGTGGACGAGCTGGGGCGCGGCGAAGAACGGCGAGGGCGTGTGGCCGAGCGGGCCCCAGATGGCGGCGATGCGGTACGTGACCGCGTCGATGCCCATGGTGCGGGACAGGTGGTCGGCCATCAGCTCGCCGATCTTCTTGAAGCCCGGGATCGGGTGGAGGGCCGTCATCGGCAGCGGTACGTCCTCGCGCAGCGGGCTGCCGGTCTCGGCACCGCCGTAGACGCCGATCGTGCTCGCCAGGCCGAGCCGGGAGACCTGCCACTCCTGGGCGGCCCGGAACACGTTGAGCAGGCTCGTGACGGCCCTGCGCGCGCCGTCGAGCGGCTCGTACGCGCCGGGCGGCCACGGCATGGACCCGGCGAGGTGCACGATGCCGGTGATGTCGTGCCGCCTGCCGATCTCCAGCAGCGCCGCCTCGTCGGCGAGGTCGGCCTGCTCGACGAAGACCCGCTTGCCCGCCTCGTCCGCGAACGCGTCGGGCAGGCGCGCGGTGCGGCGCTGCACGAGCACGCAGGATTCGCCCAGGTCGAGCAGCGCCCGGGTGGTGTGGGTGCCGATGAAGCCCAGCCCACCGGTGATCAGGATCATGATTCGCCATCCGTCAGTTAGCCAAATCGTCAGCACTACTGATAATCAGGCTAGCGGCAGGTGTCGGCGCATGTCCAGGCGCGTGGCCCCGGGCATGACGAAGGCCCCGCACCGTCGGGGACGGTGCGGGGCCTCTCGGGTGGGCGCGGGTTCTGGAGGGTCCGGGGGTTCTGGCGGGTCCTGGGTTCTGGAGGTCCTCGGGTTCTGGAGCGCGACGCGGGTTCTAGAGCGCGACGCCCAGCAGGGCGTCGGACAGGTCTCTGACCAGGCCGGGGGCGGATGTGTCCGGGCCGCCGTGGTCGAGCGCCTCCTCGGCCCAGGCGTCGATCGCGGCCAGCGCGCCCGGCGTGTCGAGGTCGTCGGCCATGTGCCGGCGTACCGTCTCCAGCACCTCCTCGGCGCGTGGCCCCGAGGCGAGCGCGGTGGCCGCGCGCCACCGCGCGAGCCGGCGCTCGGCCTCGGCGATCAGCTCGGGCACGTACTCCCAGTCGGCGCGGTAGTGGTGGGCCAGCAGGACGAGCCGGACCGCCATCGGGTCGTGCGCCACCCGGAGCCTGGAGACGAAGATCAGGTTGCCCTTGGACTTGGACATCTTCTCGCCGTCGAGCGCGACCATCCCGGCGTGCGTGTAGAACTTGGCGAACGGCCACTCCCCGGTGGCGGCGTGGCCCTCCGAGGCGCCGCACTCGTGGTGCGGGAAGATCAGGTCCGAGCCGCCGCCGGCCACGTCGTAGCCCGGGCCCAGGTTCTCCAGGGCGATCGCGGTGCACTCGATGTGCCAGCCGGGGCGTCCCCTGCCCAGGCTGGACTCCCAGGCGGGCTCGCCGGGCCGCTCGGCCCGCCACAGCAGCCAGTCGAGCGGATCACGCTTGCCCGGCCGCTCGGGGTCGCCGCCCCGCTCGGCGAACAGGGCCAGCATCTGCTCCTCGCTGTAGCCGGACACCTGGCCGAACTTGGGGGCGTCGGCCACGCTGAAGTAGACGTCGCCGTCGAGGTCGTAGGTGACGCCCTTGGCCGACAGCCGGGCGATCAGGTCCGCCACCCGGCCGACGACCTCGGTGACTCCGACGTACTCGCGGGGCGGCAGGATCCGCAGCGCCTCCATGTCGCCGCGGAACAGCTCGATCTCCCGCTCGGCCAGGTCCTGCCAGTCGATGCCGGTCTGCGCGGCGCGCTCCAGCAGGGGATCGTCCACGTCGGTGGCGTTCTGCGTGTAGTGCACCTCGTGACCGGCGTCGCGCCACATCCGGCCCACGAGGTCGAAGGCGTGGTAGGTGTTGGCGTGGCCGAGGTGGGTGGCGTCGTAGGGGGTGATGCCGCAGACGTACATCCGGGCGGTCGGCCCGGGATCGGTCTGCCGGACCTGCTTGGCCGACGTGTCGTAGAGACTCAGCGGAATGCTCTCACCTGGGAGCTTTGCGACTTTCGGGGCAGACCACGATCTCATGTCTTTGAGCCTATCCGTCCCGATCGGCGGTCAGGTCGGTGAACTCGTACGTCGCGCCTTCCGGGGTGAGCGCGACCTCCATCACCGACAGGGAGGCGAAGATCCGGCCGTCGGGCAGCTCGTGCCGGATGATGAGCGCGCCGGGATCGGAGGACGGCTCCACATTGATCAGTTCCCCCCACTCGGCCGCGCTCTCGAACCTGGGCAGGTACGCCACGACACGCTCGCTGGCCGGGTCCAGGCCCGAGTTGACGACCATGCTGGTGCCGCCGGGCAGGTCGGAGGTCGTCAGGCGCAGGCCGTCCCAGCTGTGCAGGCGAACCCTGGACAGGTCGGCCAGCACCAGGTGGAAGGGGTCGTAGCGGGTCAGGTCGGCGTCGGGCATCTCCCCCGTGTACGCCGCCCGCAGCGCCAGGTCGCCCCTGGAGATCTTCGTCGTCTCCTGCGCGGGCCGGCCGTGGCCGTTGAGCAGCGCCGCCGCGCGGCGGGCGGCCGGGTTGACGGCCAGCCAGGTGCCGCCGGCCTTGAGGTCGCGCCCGCCGATCACGCCCGGGTATTCCGGCCAGTGCTCCGCCGGGCCCTCCCATGGGCGGTCGGCGTACTCGTCCCGGACGCCCATGAGGGTCAGCGGCTGTCCCGTTCTCACGATCAGCGTGCACATGGGGCAAAGGGTAGTAAACCGACTTTGCCCGCGGCGCAGCGGATGGCCCGTTCGCGGAAAGGCGGGCCGGGCCGGCGGTCCCGGACGGACGATCTTCAGATGGGCGGCCAGGGTATGGCGGGCCAGCCCTCCGACGGGTAGGGGTGGACGCCGGTGTCCAGCAGCTTGCGCACCCGCTGCCAGGTGGCCTCCACCTCGGCCAGCGTGAGCAGCTCGCGCAGCCTGCGGCCCAGCGAGCCGGACTCGATGTCGCGCTCCAGCTTGGCCAGCACCGCCACGGCCTCGCGGGCGAGCGGCTTGCCGCGCCACTGCCACAGCACCGTGCGGAGTTTGTCCTCGGCGGAGAAGCAGACCCCGTGATCGACCCCGTAGACGTGGCCGGTCGGCAGGGGCAGCAGGTGGCCGCCCTTGCGGTCGGCGTTGTTGACCACCGCGTCGAACACCGCCATCCGGCGTACGACCGGGTTGCGGCTCTTGACCAGCCGCATGAGGTCGATCTCGCGTTCGGTGTCGATCCAGAGCTGGCACATGCCGGGCCCGAAGGGGCCGTCGCGGTAGACCGTGGGCGGCACGATCCGCCAGCCGGTGGCCTGCGAGACCTCGAACGCGGCCACCTCCCTGGCGGCGAGGGTGCCGTCGGGGAAGTCCCACAACGGCCGCTCGCCCCGCACGGGCTTGTAGACGCAGGCCGCCGACTTGGAGCCGAGCTTGACCGAGCAGTAGAGCGTCATGTTGGTGGCCTCGACCAGGCGGCCCGCCACCTCCAGACGGCCGTCGCGCAGCAGCGCCAGCGCATCCTCGTCGTGCGCGGCCGGCGGGTGGGAGGGCTTGATGGCCGGTTCGCTCTCCGGAGCGGTCATGAAGCCGCCTCACCCCCGCGATAGCCGTTGAGTCGAACACAGACATGCCCGGCGGCGTCGAGCGGCTGGCCGCACAGGGGACACGGCGGCCGGCCGGCCGCGACGATCTGGAGGGCCCGCTGGGTGAAGGCGCGGGCGGCTCCCGCACTGATCCGCACGCGCAGCACCGCGGGGTCCGGACTGTCGAGGTCGTCCTCGTCGACGACCTCCTGTGCCTCTATCACCACCTGGGAGTTCTCGGAGTCCCAGGACAACGCCATCGTGCCCACCCGGAAGTCCTCGGCGAGCGGCACGTCGAGAGGCGCGTCGTCGGCCAGGTCCGTGGGAGCCAGCGCGGGCACCTGCGCGGTGCCCCCGCTCAGGCGCAGCACCTCGTCGAGCAACTCGTCGAGCCTGCCCGCGAGCGCGGCCACCTGCAGCTTCTCCAGCGCCACCGTGGTCAGTCTGCCCTCGGCCCTGGCCTGCAGATAGAAGACCCGCGCGCCCGGCTGCCCCAAGGCACCGGCGACGAATCTCTCTGGTGGGTCGTAGTCGAAGACCGGCATAGCCTGACCTTACGTGGTTCCGGGTCCGCCGCCGACGGCGGCATCGCTCCCGGTGATGTTTTCTCCCCCGTCTTTCTCCTCCGAATCCTCGGGAAGCCTCAATTCCCCCATATCGTTGAGCCTGAGAACAAAGGGACGCAAGGGGGCATAGCGAATGACTGTGAGAGCCGCAGGATCAGCAGTTATCCGCTGAAAGTGATCGAGATGCAGGCCCAGAGCGTCCGCGACGATCGCCTTGATCACGTCGCCGTGGCTGCAAGCCAGGTAGACACCCTTCCCCCCCAGGCGTTGATTCCACTCCCGGACCGCCGCGACGGCCCGGTGTTGCATTTCGGCCAGCGACTCCCCTTCCGGAAATGTCGCCGCGCTCGGGTGCGCCTGCACGACCTGCCACAGCGGTTCCTTCGCGAGCTCCTTCAGCGGCCGCCCGGTCCACTCCCCGTAGCCGCACTCGATGAGCCGCTCGTCGATGCTGACGTCCATCCCGCGCCCCTGCGCGACCGCCTGCGCCGTTTCCCTGCAACGTTCGAGCGGGCTGGAGACAATGGCGTCCAGCCTGACGCCGGCGACGCGCCCGGCGAGCGCGGCGGCCTGCGCCCTGCCCGCCTCGCTCAGATGGACGCCGGGGGTGCGGCCGGCGAGGACCGGCCCGGTGAGGTCCGTCAGCCCGTGGCGGGCCAGAAGCAGCGTGGTCACCCAGCAAGTGTCGCAGGCGTCGATCACAGCGTTTCACCGACCTGAACGGTAACCTGGCGGGATCATGGAGCAGCGCTATGTCGGCCGCAGTGGCCTGTCGGTGTCCCGGCTGGGGCTCGGCACGATGACCTGGGGGCGTGACACAGACACGGACGAGGCGGCCGCCCAGCTCCGCACGTTCCTGGACGCGGGCGGAAATCTCGTCGACACGGCCGACGTCTACACCGGCGGCGACTCCGAGCGGCTCCTGGGGCGCATGCTGCGCGACTCGGTCCCGCGCTCGGAGCTGGTGATCTCGACCAAGGCCGTGGTGACGCCGGTCGGCCGCCGGCCGCGCGACGCCTCCAGGCGCCATCTGATCGCCGCGGTCGACGACTCGCTCAACCGCCTCGGGCTCGACTACGTCGATCTGTGGCAGCTGCACACCTACGACGCCGAGGTGCCGCTGGAGGAGACCCTGGCCGCGCTCGACGCGATCGTCTCCTCCGGCCGGGCCGTCTACGCGGGCGTCTGCGACTACTCGGGCTGGCAGCTCGCCGCCGCCGCCGTCACCCAGAAGATCATCCCCGGCCGCATCCCGATCACCTCGGCCCAGGTCGAATACTCGCTGCTGGCCCGCGAGCCCGAGCGCGAGCTGCTGCCCGCCGCCGCCCACCTGGGTGTCGGCGTGCTGGCCTGGTCGCCGCTGGGGCGAGGGGTGCTGACGGGGAAATACCGCACCGGCATCCCGGCCGACTCCCGCGCCGCCACCCCGCACTTCGCCGACTTCGTCCGTCCTTATCTGGACGAGCGCAGCCGCAGGGTGGTCGAATCCGTCATGACCGCCGCCGACGGGCTCGGCGTGTCACCGCTCGCGGTCGCCCTATCCTGGGTACGCGACCAGCCGGGTGTGGCCTCGGCCATCGTCGGAGCCCGCACGCACGCTCAGCTCGCCGGGGCCCTGCCGGCCGAGGACGTGGTCCTGCCCATAGAGATCCGAGAGGCCCTCGATGACGTGTCGTCACTCGACTGACCGCGAACCAGAGACTCTCTCGCGTATCACTAGTCGATACCGAATCGCAACTTTACCCAGGAAAAGCCTGCGTCTGGCGTCCGATGTCCATAAAGATTTCCCCCGGAAGCGACGCAGGAGGGGACGGATGGGGAGCAGGACCGCGATCTCGGCTGGAGTTCTCGCGGTGGCCCTGGCTGCCGTTCCGGTGGCCGCGCCGGCCGCCTCGGCATCCGTCTCCGGAGCCGCTCAAGACTGCACGCGCGACGGCGGGCTGCTCTCGGGGGTGACCAACACCCTGTGCGACGTCGTGGACGCGGTCACGGGCACCGTCGACACCCTCACCGGCGGGACGACCGACCCCGTGACGGACGGCGTCGAGAAGACCACCGACGAGGTGCTGGGCCGGGTCGGGGAGGCCGTGCCGACCACGAAGGCCACGCCCGGCAAGACGACCGCCAAGCCCTCCGCCTCCCC
>NZ_VCKX01000324.1 GCF_005889725.1 Nonomuraea zeae | reverse complement strand
GGGTGAGGGGCGGGCGGGCGGAGGGCTGGGCCGCAGTTGCAGGAGTGCGGCCATCGGGTGCGGCCGCACGCCGGCGTCGTGCTCCGGGCTCGGCAGGCCCGTGGCGGCGAACGCAGCGGCGGCGGCCAGTACGGCCGCCAGCAGCGCGTCGGCGACGAGCGCGGCCCGCGACGGCCGGGCGGTGCGCGCCCCCGGTCGCAGCAGGCCGAGCACGTACCGCCACCGGAGCCGTCGTTGATCCGCTGTCACCAGCGCATTCTCCCGTGCGCCCGATCCGCCGCGCATCGTCCTCAGTGACGGGGACGGTGTCCGCCGGGAGTACATCGCAGGGATGACACCGCGCGCCGGTCGTCCTCGGGAGGTATGCGATGTCGGCGCGGCGGCCGATGCGCCGGAAGATCGGCCGCGCCTACCTTCTTGCCTGCCACCCGGCCGCCGGCGGAATCCCGGCGGCGGCCGTCCCGACAGAAGAACGGACACTCATGCGTCGTGTGACAGGACCGGGCCGCGGCATCGTCCTCGCCGGGCTGCTCGTCCTCACCGGCTCCGGGGCCCTCACCGGTACGCCCCCGGCTGCCGCGACCGCTTCCCCGGCCGCCCACGGCAGCGCGCCGTCGCTGCCGGAGCCGACGGGGTCCCGGCCGGTCGGCATCACGTCCCTGCACCTGACGGACACCTCCCGCCCCGACCCCTGGAACCTCGACGTCGACGCCAGGGAGCTCAAGGTCACCCTGTGGTACCCGACCAGGCAGCGGGACGGGGAACGGGCGCCCTACATGACGGCGAAGGAATCGGAGCTCCTGATGAAGGGCGTGCGGAGCGCGGGCGTGCCGTACGACACGCTCAGCAGGACCCGGACGAACGCCATCAAGGACGCCGAACCCACCGGGAAGAAGCTGCCCCTTGTGGTGCTGTCGCCCGGCTTCACCAAGCCGATCAGCACGCTCACCTCCCTGGCCGAGGAGCTGGCCAGCCAGGGGTACGTGGTGGCCGGCATCGACCACCCCTACGAGAGCTACGTCACCACCCTGGCCGACGGGCGGATCGCCGAATGCCTCGCCTGCGACAGCGACACCGACACCGGCTTCGGCACGGGGGTCGTCGCGGGCCGGGCGGCCGACGTCTCCTTCGTGCTCGACCAGCTGCCCGCGAAATGGAAAGGCTCCGGCCTGATCGACCGCTCCAGGATCGCGATGGCCGGCCAGTCGATCGGCGGGGCCGGCGCCCTGGCGGCCATGGTGAAGGACCCCCGCATCCGCGCCGGCATCGACATGGACGGCACCTCCTACGCCCGCATCCCCAAGAGCGGGTTCTCCCGGCCGTTCATGTTCATGGGGTCGCCGCAGCACGTCCCCGGCGGCCGTGACACCTCGTGGGACCGCGACTGGAAACTGCTGGCCGGGTGGAAGCGCTGGATCGTGCTGGCGGGCGCGGACCACCAGGACTTCACCGACGGGCCCGTGCTGGCGGGCGTCCTCGGCATCAAGCCCGTCTACGGAGCCCTGCCCGCGGCGCGCGCCGTCGAGCTCGTCCGCACGTACGTGACGGCCTTCCTCGACCAGCACCTGAAGGCGAAACGGCAGACCGTCCTGGACAAGCCGTCATCGCGCTATCCCGAGGTCAAGTTCTGCCCCGCGGCCTGCGCTCAGTCCTGAGGCCCGGCGTCAGGGAGGCGGCCTTAGGCGCCTTCCGCAGGGGCGAAGCGGGCGGCCAGGCCGTCAAGGACGCATTCGAGCCCGGTGCCGAACTCGTCGTCGCGGGTGGCGCGCGCGTTCTGGTCTCGCCGGGCGGCGTACAGCTTCCGCAGCCGCGGGTAGTCCTGGACGGCCTGTTCGGCGGCCGGCCAGAGGCTCGCGGTCCAGTCCTGCTCGCTCCGGCCGCTGCGGGCGAGCGTGGTCAGCCAGGCGGCCTCACTCGTCGACACGCCGATGACGTAGGCCATGACCGTGTTCAGTGCCTGGTCGGCCGCCTCCAGGGTGAAGCCCCCCTGCTCGAACACGGCGAGGATGGCCTCGTTCTGGCGCAGCACGTTCGGACCGAGGTAGGCCACGCCGGTCTCGCCCTGCACGGAGACGATCCAGGGGTGGCGCAGGAGCGCGGCCCGCATGCCGTGGGCGAAGCGGGTGATGGCCGCGCGCCAGCCGTCCGGATCGGCGGCGGCCGGCACCTCGACCTCGCCGTAGACCGCGTCCACGACCAGTTCGAGCAGCTCGTCCTTGTTGGCCACGTGCGTGTACATCGAGGTGGCTCCGGCGTTGAGCCGGGTGCCGAGCTTGCGCATGCTCAGGGCGTCGACGCCCTCGGCGTCCAGCAGGTCGAGCGCCGCGGACACGATCTGCTCCCGGCTCAGCGGCGGCTGCTCGCGCCGGGGGCGCTGCGGGCGGGCCCACACCGACAGGTACGGCTGCTGGTCGTCCGGCATGCGTGCTCCTTCACGACGGATCTTCTCCGAACAGTGTACGGCTTGCGAACAGTGTGCGCGGTCCGTACAGTGTGCGGAGCGCCGAACATCGTGCGGCGCCCTGAATGAAGGAGCCGTCATGCCCTCAACGCCTTTCGACATGGACCGCTGGCAGGCCAGGCTCGACGAGCTGCGCGCCGCCCACCACGTGCCCGGGGCCGCGCTGGCGGTGCTGGCCGGCGGGACGATCCATGAGCTGGCCAGCGGCGTGCTGCACCAGGGCACGGGGGTCGAGGTCACGACCGACTCGGTGTTCCTGGTCGGCTCGCTCGCCAAGCCCTACACCGCCACGCTCGTGATGCAGCTGGCCGACTCCGGCGCCCTCGACCTGGACGCGCCCGTGGTCAGCGTGCTCCCGGAGTTCGCCACTCCCGACCCGCGCGCCACCGAGAAGATCACCGTCCGGCAGCTGCTGTCCCACACCGGCGGGGTGACCAACGACTTCGCCCACGACTCCGGCCGGGGCGACGACTGCCTGGCCAAGTACGTCGAGGCCGCCAGGGACGTGCCCCTGGACTGCCCGCCCGGCACCGCGTTCTCCTACGGCAGCCTCGGATACGTCGTGCTGGGCCGCATCATCGAGGTGCTGACCGGCAAGACCTGGGACCAGGCGCTCAAGGACATGCTCTTCACCCCGCTCGGGCTGGAGCACTCGATGACCCTGCCGGAGGAGGCGCTGCGCTTCCGCGCGGCGATGGGCCACCTGGGCGGCGAGCCGGCACCCGCGTGGGACCTGATGCCGCGCTCGGCGGGCCCCTACGGCCGGGTCATCGTCTCCGCCGGCGACGTCGCCCGGTTCGCCAGGATGCACCTGGACGGCGGCCTGGCCCCGGACGGCACCCGCGTCCTGTCCGCCGGCGCCGTCGCCGCCATGCAGCGCCGCGAGGTCGACAGCCCGGACAAGTGGTCGATGTCGGCCGACGCCTGGGGCCTGGGCTGGACCCTGCATGACTGGAACGGGGTCTTCGGCTTCGGCCATGACGGCAACGCCGTCTCCCAGTACTCCTACCTGCGGGTCGTCCCGCACGCGGGTGTGGCCGTGGTGCTGCTGGCCAACGGCGGCAGCTTCACCCACCTGTACGACGATCTGGTCCGCGAACTGCTGGCGGAGCTGGCCGGGGCGGAACTGCCACCCCTCTTCGCCCCACCGGCCGACCCGCCCGAGGTGGACATGACGCGGCTGGTGGGCACCTACCGGCGGGCGGGCGTCATCACCACCATCAGCCAGGACGACGACGGACGCGCGCGCATCCGGTACGAGTTCGTCGACGGCCTGAAGGACATCTCCCCGCCGCTGGAGGCCGCCCTCGTGCCGGTGTCGCCGACGGTGTTCGCCTTCGCCGGCCCCTACGGCGATCATCTCCCCGTGGTCTTCTCCACCCTGGCCGACGGCACGCCCTGCGTATATGTCGGCATGCGCGCCACTCCCAGAGCCGCCTGAGCGAGGGGCCCGCTCAGCGGCCGCCGGTGAACGGGGCCTCGCCGTCCTTGAGCGGGCGGAAACGCATCGCCGACCACACCTCGTCCACGGCCACCTGCCCGTTCGGGCGCAGCCCGTACTCCCCGACGATCGGCCAGAGCGTGTCACGGTTGATGTCGGCCTTGTTCCCCTTCGGATAGGCCACCCACACGACACCGGGCTCGGTGAGCCGGCCGCGCTGCTCGTCGAGCAGCGCGCGGGCACCGGCGGCGTCGGCGGCGAAGAAGACCGCGACGTTCGCCCGCGTGAGGTCGTCGACGTGGCGGGCGCCCTCGGGCAGCGGCTCCACGAGCGGGCGGCGGTCGGCCCCGGAGACCCACACGGTGGTCTGCGGCTTGATGAGGAGCTTGTCGGCGACGGTCTTGGCGGGCATGTCAGGCCTTCTTGTAGGTCAGGTTCAGCACGCCGGTGCTGAAGGTGGCGGAGTGGGTGAGGGCGAGCGGGATCTGCCCGGAGCCCTCATCGAACAGGCGCTTGCCCGCGCCGACCACGATGGGGTGGACGAGCAGGTTGAGCTCGTCGAGCAGGCCCTCGCGCAGCAGGGCGACGACGAGGGTGGGGCTGCCGGAGATGCCGAAGTCGGGGCCCGGCTGCTGCTTGAGCCGGGCCAGCTCGGCGATGGCGTCGCCGCCGATGACCGTGGTGTTCGCCCACGTGGGCGACGTCAAGGTGGTCGAGGCGACGTATTTGGGGGTCTCGTTCATGATCTTGGCGATCGGGTCGGCGGGGTCCTGCTGCGGCCAGTGGGCGGCGAAGGTGTCGTAGGTGTGGCGGCCCAGCAGCAGGGCGTCGGCGGCGGCCATCTGCGCGCCGACCGCCTGGCCCATCTCGTCGTTGAAGTAGGGGAAGTGCCAGGTCTCCGGGGCTTCGACGACGCCGTCGAGCGAGATGAACAGCCCTGCGGTGATCCTTCTCATGATGGTTGCGCTCCTTGTTCTCGGGGGTGTCCTCACCCTCTCACCGACAAATCAAGTTGTCAAGGAGGCTAAGTTTGTCGGCCGGTCCATGAAGAAGCCCGTTCATGAAAGGGAGAACCGGCGGGGGCGGGCCGTGCGATAGATACAGCGTGAGACCGTTCCCCTTCCGGCGGCGCGCGGTTTCGGACGTCACGGCGGACAGCACGGACGTCGAGCTGGTCACCGCCGTCGCCGCGCAGAGCACCGCCGCCCTGCGCGTCCTCCACCAGCGCCACGCCCCCTGGCTGCGCGCCCGGCTGGCCCGCCGCTGCGCCGACCCGGACGCCGTGGACGACGCGATCCAGGAGACGTTCCTGGCCGTGTGGCGCTCGGCGGGCCGCTTCCGCGGCGACAACCCGGCCGGCTGGTTGTGGACGATCGCCATCCGCCGCCTGATCTCCGCCCTGCGGGGGCGCGGCTCGCGCTGGATCGGCTCCGGGCTGGAACCCGGCGACGGCTCGCCGGTCGCCTCGGCCGAGGACGTGGTGCTGCTCGGCGTGCGGCACGGCGACCTCGGCAGCGCCCTGACCAGGCTTTCCCCCGAGCTGCGGGCCGTCATCGAGGCCACCGTCCTGGACGGCCTCACCACCAAGGAGGCCGCCGGTCTTCTCGGCATCCCGGAAGGCACGGTCAAGACCCGTGCGATGCGGGCCAGGGCCCGGCTGCGCGAGGAGCTGTCATGAGCTGGCACATCCCCGACGACCTGCGCGAGCGTTACCTCCAGGGCACGCTCGAACCGGCGCCGGCCATGTCCGTGGACGCGCATCTCGGCGGCTGCGCCGACTGCCGGGCGGCGCTGCCGTACGACACGGGCTGGCTTGAGGCGTCCTGGGCGAGGCTGGAGACCGAGCTGATCAGGCCGCGTCCGAGCCTCGCCGAGCGGTTCCTGCGGCACGGCGGGGTGCCCGACCACCTGGCCAGGCTGCTGTCGGCGACGCCGACCATGAGCCTGGCCTGGCTGGCCGCGGTGGTGGCGGTGCTGGCTTTCGCGGTGCTCGCCGCCCGTCAGCAGGCCGAGCTGCTGCCCGCCTTCCTGATCGTCGCGCCGGTGCTGCCGCCGGCCGGGATCGCGCTGGCCTACGGACCGCGCGTCGACCCCGCCCACGAGCTCATGGCCGCGACCCCGATGTCCGGGCCGCGGCTGCTGCTGACCAGGGCCACCGCGGTGCTGGCGGTGGCGGTCGTGCTGGCCGCAATCGCCTCGCCCCTGCTGCCCGCGCCACCCGGCCTGAGCGCCGCCTGGCTGCTGCCCGCGCTGGCCGCCGCCGCGGGCTGCCTGGCCCTGTCGAACCGGCTGCCCGTGCCGACCGCCGCGCTCGCCGTGGGCGGGGTGTGGCTGGCCATCGTCGGCACGGGCCGCTTCACCGGCACCTGGCTCACCGCGTTCGGCCCCGCCCCGCAGATCGGGTACGCCGCGGCCGCCCTCCTGCTGACCTACCGCTTCTACCGAGTGAGCACCAGATGATCCAGATCAGGCAACTGACCAAGACCTACGGCGCCAAGCGGGCGCTCGACGGCTTCGACCTGAGCCTCACCACCGGCGTGACCGGCCTGCTCGGCCCGAACGGCGCCGGCAAGACCACCCTGCTGCGCTGCCTGGCCACCACCCTGGCCCCCGACGCCGGCACGGTGAACGCCTTCGGCCTGGACCCCGCCGACCGCGCGCAGCGGACCGCGCTGCGCCGCAGGCTCGGCTACCTCCCGCAGAACCCGGGCGCCTACCCGCATTTCACCGCCTTCGACCTCGTGGACTACGTGGCGATACTCAAGGAGCTGACCGACCGCGAGCACCGGCACGCCGAGGTACGCCGGGTGCTGGCCGAGGTGAACCTCACCCAGCAGGCCCGGACGAAGGTCCGCAAGCTGTCGGGCGGCATGCGCCAGCGGCTCGCACTGGCCCAGGCCCTGCTGGGCGAGCCCGACCTGCTCATCCTCGACGAGCCGACCGTGGGACTCGACCCGGAGCAGCGAATGATCTTCCGGGCGCTGATCTCGCGCCTGGGCGAGAGCCGTACCGTCGTGTTGTCCACGCACCAGACCGAGGACGTCGCCGCGCTGTGCGAGCGGGTCGTCGTCATGCGCGCCGGCCGCGCCGTCTTCGACGGCACCCCCGGCGGGCTCGCGGCCGTCGCCGACGGCCGGGTGTGGCTGTCGCAGGCCGCGCCCGCCACCTCCACGCTGTTCTGGCGGACGGCCGACGGCCGCTACCGCACGCTCGGCGAGCGGCCGGCGGCCGCGGAGGCGACGGCGCCCGGCGTCGAGGACGGCTACCTCACGCTGCTCGGGGAGGCGGCGTGACGCGGCGGCTGTTGCTGTTCGAGGCGCGCAGGCTGGTGCGGCACCCGCTCGTGTGGGGCGCGACCGCCCTGGTGCTGGCGTTGCAGACCTTCCTCAGCCGGGACCAGCAGCCCGACCTCACGATGGACCCGGTCAACGCCACCGGGCTGGCCACCTGCCTGGCCGCGGCGGTCCTGGTCGTGGCGAGCCTGGCCACCTCACGCGACGGGCGGCACGGCATGCCCGAGAGCCTGTCCGGCCTGCCCGGTCGGGCCGAGCACCGCACACGGGCCCTGCTGCTGGCCACCCCGTTGGTCGCGGGGCTTGCGGCAGCGGTGGCCATGGGCGGCTACCTGGCGATCCGGCTGCTGAGCGGCCCCGCCGGGGGCCGGCTGGACGTATGGGAGCCGCTGACGGCGGTGGCCGCCGCGGTCCTCGCCGCGACGCTGGGCGTGGCCGTCGGCCGCTGGGCGTCGTGGCTGATCGCCGGGCCGCTGGTGGTGGCCGTGCTCGGCTTCCTCATCTTCACCAACCCGTCGAACGGCCAGGCCCGCTGGCTGCTGCCGGTGATGCAGGTCCACCGCCCGGACTGGCCCGACCGCCCGTCGGCGGCCCACCTGGTGTACGTGCTCGCCGCCGCGGCCCTCTTCGGCGGGATCGCGCTGCTCAGACACCGGGTACGGCCGGCGTCCGCCGCGGCCGTGGTGGTGGCGCTGGCCGTCGCGGTGCCAACGGGGGCCACCGCGGCGTCTACCCGCCCACCGGCGACGTTCCCCACGAACGTGCCGCTGACCCTCGACCACGTGGATTCCCGCGTGCGCGAGCGCTACTTCGGCCCCGGCGCCTACCGCTGCACGGTGCGGCAGAGCCTCACCTACTGCGCCTTCCCCGGGTACGAACCATGGATCCCGCTGTGGGAACAGGCCGTCCAGCCAGTCGTGGCGGCGCTGCCCGCCGAGCTGCGGGCCCGGGCGCCCCAGGTGCGGCAGATGAGCCCGACCTGGAGTTTCGGGGCAGATTCCGGCCTGATCCGGGCGCCGATGAGCTGGGGAGACCCCGACCAACGCAGGATCCTGGCCGAGGACGTGGCCTTCTGGGCGACCGGCCTGTACGACTCGGCCGCCAGGCACTCTGACCCCCGGCACCCCACGCTCTGCGACGTGCGCGGCCAGGCCCGCGCGGTGGTGGCGCACTGGCTCATCGGCCAGGTCTCCCCTCCCGAAGCCCGGCGGGGGCTCCACGTCGACGATCACCGGGGCCGGATGTCCGGCCTGGACTGGGGCCAGGCCGAGATCGGCTACGCCAAGCTGCTGTCGGCCTCCCCCGTCGCCCGCGAGAAGGTCCGGGCCGGCTGGGACACGCTCATCAAGCCCACCACCACGATCGGCCAGGCCCTTCCGCTGCTCGGGCTGGAACGGAAGTTCGACGCGCCGATGGGAGCCACGCCATGCCTGTGACGCTGCCCGCCCGCCGCCAGGCCGGCACACCCTTGTCCGTCCCGCCGCCGCCCCGCCGGCGGGTGGCGCTCCTGCTGGTACGCCCCCTCGCCCGGGCCATCGACTGGGCGCCGCTGGCCGTGGTCGCCGCCTTCACCGCCGGGCTGGTGAGCCTGGTGCAGTACGGGCAGGCGCTGCCGGGAGGCAACGCACTCGTACTCATGCGCATCTGCGGGACCCTGCTCGGCGCGGCGGCAGCCTTCGGCCTGGTCGATGCCATGTCCGCCGACCTCGGCGCCGCCACGGTCCCCCGATGGGTGCGGCAGGCGCTGCGCTGCCTGCTGCCCGGTGGCGCCGCGATCGCGATCTGGCTGGCCGCCTTCTCCTACATCCTGACCCGCCTGCCGGCAGGCACCCTGTTCCCGGTCGGCGACCTGCTCATCGAGGCAGGCGTTTGCCTCGGCATCGCGCTGGCGGCCGCGGCGACCGCCGTGCGGTTCGCGCCCGGCCGGCAGGCCGCCATGGCCGCGGTCGTGGTCCAGCTCGCGATGGTGCTGGGGACCATCCTGCTGCCGCCACAGGTCCGGCTCTGGCCGCCGACCTGCGGATTCGGCCACTGGGAGCAGGCACACCTGTTCTGGCTCGCGGTGCTGCCCGGGCCGTACCTCTGGCTGGTCCTGGCCGGACGCGACCTGCGCCGCTGAGACGGCGGGCCGCCCCGGGCGGCGGAAAATGCCTGGGGTGGCAGGCCCGGCCACACCTACGATCGTCGGATGACGAACCCCCGCTACCCCGCCAAGCCTCGCCCCGGAGACCAGGTCGCGGTGCTGTCCCCCTCGTCCGGCCTGCCCGGCCTCTTCCCCGTGCCCTACGAGCTGGGGCTACGCAGGCTCCAGGACGACTTCGGCGTGAAAGCGGTCGAATATCCGACGACCCGGAAGATGGGGGCGACACCCGGCGAGCGGGCCGCCGACATCCACGCGGCCTTCGCCGACCCCGCCATCAAGGCCGTGATCGCCAGCATCGGCGGCGACGACCAGATCACCGTCCTGCCCCGCCTCGACGCCGGGATCCTCCGCGCCAACCCCAAGCCGTTCTTCGGCTACAGCGACAACACCAACCTGCTGCTGTTCCTGCGGGACCTGGGCATCGTCGGCTACCACGGCGGCTCGGTGATGGCCGAGCTCGGACGGCCCGGCGCGATGCACCCGATGACCGCGCAGTCCTTCCGGGCGGCGCTGTTCACCTCGGGCGAGTACGAGCTCACCCCCGCGAGCACCTCCGGTGACATCAACCGCCCCTGGCAGGACCCGCGCACCTTCGACAGCGAACCGGACATGGAGCCGGCCGGCGGCTGGTCCTGGCACAACGGCGACCGGGTCGTGGAAGGGATCAGCTGGGGCGGCAACCTGGAGATCATCTCCTGGCTGCTGATGGCCGGCCGCGCGGTGGGGCCGCCGGACGCCTACGCCGGCAACGTGCTCTTCCTGGAGACCTCCGAGGAGCTGCCGCGCGCCGAAGAGGTCTACCGGATCCTCCGGAACATGGGCGAGCGCGGGCTGCTCGAACAGTTCCCCGCGCTGCTGATGGGCAGGGCCAAGAGCTGGTCGTTCGAGCGCCCGCTCGGCCCCGAGGAGAAGTCGCAGTTCCGCCGGCAGCAGCGGGAGGCCGTGCTACGAGCTCTCGCCCGGTACGCCCCCGACACCATGGTGGTGTTCGACGTCGACCTCGGCCACACCGACCCGCAACTCGTGATCCCCGTCGGCGGGCGGATCCGGGTGGACGGGCCGGCCCGCCGGATCGTCGTCACCTACTGACCGGCGGCGCCGCCAGGCCCGGGGGACGGCGTTCACGACTCCAGGAAGTGCAGCACCGCCAGCACCCGCCGGCTGTAGCCGCTCGCGTGCGACAGCCGCAGCTTGTCGAACAGCGAGTTCACGTGCTTCTCCACGGCGCTCTGCGACACGTGCAGCGACTGCGCGATCGAGGCGTTCGTCAGCCCCTGCGCCATCCGCTCCAGCACCTCGCGCTCGCGTGCGGTCAGCCGGGCCAGCGGATCCACCTGCGTCGTACGCGCCAGCAGCTGCCGCACCACCTCGGGGTCGAACGCCGCTCCACCGGCCCCGACCCGCTCCAGCGCGTCCAGGAAGTCGCCCACCTGCGCGACGCGGTCCTTCAGCAGGTATCCGACGCCCTCGACGTCCGAGCTCATCAGCTCGGTGGCGTACCTCTTCTCCACGTACTGCGACAGCACCAGCACCTTGACGCCCGGCCAGCGCCGCCGGATCTCCAGGGCGGCCCGCAGTCCCTCGTCGGTGTGGGTGGGCGGCATGCGCACGTCCACCACCACGATGTCCGGCTCGTGCTCGGCCACCGCCGCCACCAGCGCCTCGCCGTCGCTGACGGCGGCCGGCACCTTGTGGCCCTCCTCCGTCAGCAGGCGGACCAGGCCCTCGCGCAGCAGCGTGGAGTCCTCGGCCAGGATCACCCGCACGGCAGCACCGCCGTGATCGCCGTCGGCCCGCCCGCCGGGCTGCTCAGCTCGAAGCCGCCGTCCAGCGCGGCCACCCGCCGGGCCAGCCCCGACAGGCCGCCGCCGGCCGGGCTCGCGCCGCCGGAGCCGTCGTCCCGCACCCGTACGACCACCGCCGCGTCCTCCTCGTGCACCTCGACCGTGATGAGCCCGGCGCCGGCGTGTTTGGCCGCGTTGGTGACCGCCTCGCAGACCACGAAGTACGCCGCCGTCTCCACCGCCATCGGCGGCCGCCGGCGCAGGTCGCAGGTTACCCTGACCGGCACGCTCGACCGCTCGGCCACCCCCGCCAGCGCCTCGCCGAGCCCCAGGGAGTCCAGCCCGCTCGGATAGACCCGCCAGGCCACCTCGCGCAGCTCCGCCAGCGCCTGCTGCGCCTCCTGGTGGGCCTGCTCCAGCAGCTCGGGGCGGCCCCGCCTGGACCGCCCGATCAGCATCGACAGGGCCACCAGGCGCTGCTGCAGCCCGTCGTGCAGGTCGCGTTCGATCCTGCGCCGCTCGGAGTCGACCGCGGCCACGATGCCCGCCCGGCTCTCGGCCAGCTCGGCGATCCTGCGCTCCAGCGCCAGCGTCGGGTCAGGGCCGAGCATCCGTTCCGCGAGCCGCCGCTCCAGCGCGTGCACCCCCACCACGCCCGACAGGTCCAGGAACAGCAGCACGATCCCGGCCAGCCCGATGTAGGCCACCAGGGGCGGGCTCGGCACCATGCCGTCGAACGGCTCACCGTGCCCCCACGCCGACACGATCAGCACGGCCGCGCCCGCGCCGTACACGAGCAGGGTGATCACCAGCCCGCCGAGCACGCCGACCGGGACGCGCGCGGCCAGGTAGCGCACCGCCCTGCCGTCGCCGGCCCGCAGCGCGTCCAGGGCGGCGGTGTCCAGGCGCAGGCGGCGCGCCTCCAGCCGGGCCAGCCGGGCGGCGGCCGCGCCGACGTTCGGATTGCCCAGGAACGGCAGCGCCAGCAGCAGGAACACCAGATTCACCAGCGCGGTGACGGCGCCCGCCGCCACCGCGCCCAGGAGCCGCAGCCCCTCAGCGGCGATACGCATGCCTCCCCTTACGCCGCTCCGTCAGCCGCATTCCGACGAACACCAGGACCGCCAGCACCACCAGGCCGATGATGACGTTGGTGCCGATGCCCACGTACGTCTCCACGACCGCCCAGTTCTCGCCCAGCAGGTAGCCGGCCATGACGAAGATGGTGTTCCAGATCAGGCTGCCGGCCGTCGTCAGGAGGGTGAAGGTCAGCAGCGGCATCCGCTCCACGCCCGCCGGCACGGAGATGAGACTCCGGAAAATCGGGATCATCCGCCCGAAGAACACCGTCTTGCGGCCGTGCCGCAGGAACCACGCCTCGGTCTTCTCGATGTCGGACACCTTCACCAGGGGCAGCTTGGCGGCGATGGCCAGCGTGCGCTCCCGCCCCAGCAGCGCCCCCACCCAGTACAGGGCCAGCGCGCCCACCACCGAGCCGAGCGTCGTGAACACCAAGACGTCCAGCAGGTCCATCTCGCCCCTGCTGGCGGTGAAGCCGGCCAGAGGGAGGATCACCTCGCTCGGCAGGGGCGGAAAGAGGTTCTCCAGCGCGATCGCCAGGCCCGCCCCGAGAGCTCCGAGGCTCTCCATCAGTCCAACCAGCCATTCAGTCATGGCCTAAGGCTACGGAAGATCGGATATGCCCAGGAATGAGGAAGGTGGTAGATCGCAGCTGTGGTAAACCACACCCCGCGCGTACCGTACACTGTACGGCCGTGAGCCTCAACACGGATCTCGTACGTCATGCGGCAGTATTCCAACCCGGCGACCCGCCCAGATCCGGACGCATGGCCTTCCTCGATCCCGGCGGCGAGGCCCTGATCACCGTGGCCGAGCAGCACGACGGCACCGTACGCACCCGCAGCGTCCCCGCCACCCTCGTCCCGGTGAGCGAGGCGGTCGCCGCCCTGGCCAGAGCCCGCAGCGACCCCTGTCTCTTATACACCT
>NZ_VCKX01000323.1 GCF_005889725.1 Nonomuraea zeae | reverse complement strand
TTCCATGCACCTATATGTATTTTTTTTTTTTACAGATACGGAGACCCCCCAGATGTGTATAAGCGACAGAGGTCAGGGCGAGGTCCTCGTCCGTGTGGGACGCCACGTCCTCCACCGTGCCCTCCGTGACCGTGGTCGCCAGGACCTCCTCCGCCACGACCCGTCCGTCTGCCCGCAGCGCCTGCGCCAGGTCAGGGGACGTCGTGGTCCACCACAGGTCGATGCGGTCCGTGATCGACAGGCCGGTCGACTTGCGGGCCTCCTGGACCAGGCGGATGACCTCGCGCAGGAGGCCGGCGCGGCGCAGGGCGTCGGTGAGCTCCAGGTCCAGGGCCACCGTCTCGCCCGTGCCCGTGCCGATCGCCCCCGTCTCCACGGCCCAGCCCGCACGGGGCTGCTCGTTGACGATCACTTCGTCGGGGCCGAGCATGATCTCGCCCAGCGAGTCCGCCTCCACCATGACTGTGGAGCCCGAGCGCAGGGCGCGGGCCACGCGCGTGGGGTCGGCGGCGGTCACCGCGGCGGCCACGAGCTTGGTCTGGGAGCCGAAGCGCTTGCCCAGGGCCCGGAAGTTGGGCTTGACGGAGTAGGACACGAGATCGGCGCTGAAGCCTGACATGTCCTCAAGGGTCTGGACGTTCAGCTCGTCCGCCACCAGGCCCCTGAGCTCCTGCGGGAGCGACGGCCAGCCGTGGGCGCCCACGAGGGCGCGGCCCAGCGGCTGACGGGTCTTGACGCCCGACGAGGCGCGCGCCGAGCGGCCCAGCTCCACCAGCCGGCGCACCAGCGCCATCTGGTCCGACAGCGCCGGGTTCAGCAGGTCCTCGCGCACCTCCGGCCAGGAGGCCAGGTGGACGGAGGAGGGCGCCTCGGCGGAACGCAGGACGTCCCAGAGGTAGTCGGTGATGAACGGCGTGATGGGTGACATCAGCCGCGTCACCGTCTCCAGGCACTCGTACAGGGTCGCGAACGCGTCCTTCGAGCCCTGCCAGAAGCGGCGGCGCGAGCGGCGGACGTACCAGTTGGACAGGTCGTCGAGGAAGTCGGCCAGCCGGCGTCCGGCGCGCTGGGTGTCGTAGACGTCCAGGGACGCCGTGACCTCAGCCACCGTCCTGTGCAGCTCGGCCAGCGCCCAGCGGTCGAGCAGCGGGCGCTCGGCCGCGGGCGTGGCCTCGGCCAGCATGGCCGGCGACCACGACTCGGCGTTGGCGTAGAGGGTGAAGAACGAGGAGGTGTTCCAGAGCGTCAGCAGGACCTTGCGGACGATCTCCTCCAGCGTGTTGTGCCCCACCCTGCGGGCCGACCACGGCGAGCCCGAGCAGGCCATGAACCAGCGCAGCGCGTCGGCCCCGTGCTGGTCCATCAGCGGGATCGGCTCGAGGATGTTGCCCAGGTGCTTGCTCATCTTGCGGCCGTCCTCGGCCAGGATGAGGCCGAGGCAGAGCACGTTCTCGTAGGAGGACTGGCCGAAGACGAGCGTGCCGACCGCCATCAGCGAGTAGAACCAGCCGCGCGTCTGGTCGGTGGCCTCGCAGATGAACTGCGCCGGGTAGAGGCCCTCGGGCTTGCCGTGCTCGCCCCACTGCGCGAAGGGCATGGAGCCGGAGTCGTACCAGGCGTCGATGACGTCGGGCACGCGGCGGGCCTCGGCGCCGCAGGACGGGCAGTCGAAGGTCACGTCGTCGACGTACGGGCGGTGCGGGTCGAGCGCGGAGACGTCCTGGCCCGCCAGGTCGCTCAGCTCGGCCATCGAGCCGACGCACGTGACGTGGGACTCGTCCTCGGAGCACACCCACAGCGGCAGCGGCGTGCCCCAGTAGCGCGAGCGCGACAGCGACCAGTCGACGTTGTTGCGCAGCCACTCGCCGAACCGGCCCCACTTGATCGTGTCGGGGAACCAGTTGGTCTTGGAGTTCTCCGCCAGCATCTGGTCCTTGACCGAGGTGGTGCGGATGTACCAGGACGGGAGCGCGTAGTAGAGCAGCGGGGTGTGGCAGCGCCAGCAGTGGGGGTAGCTGTGCTCGAAGTGGCCGCCGCGGAACAGCAGCCCGCGGGCGCGCAGGTCCTCGGTCAGCTCCTCGTCGGCGTCCTTGAAGAACTGCCCGCCGACCATGGGGACGTCGTCGAGGAAGCGGCCGTCGGGGCCGATCGGGTTGACGATCGGCATGTCGTACCGCTTGATCACGGCGAGGTCGTCGGCGCCGAAGGCCGGCGCCTGGTGGACCAGGCCGGTGCCGTCCTCGACGGTGACGTAGTCGCCGAGCACGACGTAGTGGGCGTCTGGGATGTCGACCAGGTCGAACGGGCGGGAGTAGGTGGTGCGCTCCAGCTCGCGGCCGGTGTAGCGGGCGACCTCGGTCGCCCCCTCGCCGAGCACCGCGAGCAGCGGCTCGGCCACGACGAGGACCTCGCCGCCGGCGGTGCGGGCCGCGACGTACGTCACCTCGGGGTGCACGGCCACCGCCGTGTTGGAGACCAGCGTCCACGGCGTCGTCGTCCAGATCAGCAGCGCCGCGTCCAGCTCGGCCAGCGGCCCCGACGTGACCGGCATGCGGACGTAGACCGACGGGCTTGAGACGTTCTCGTAGCCGCCGGGCTGGCCCAGCTCGTGGTCGGACAGGCCCGTGCCGCAGCGCGGGCAGTAGGGCGTGATGCGGAAGTCGCGGAACAGCAGCCCCTTGTCGAACACGACCTTGAGCGACCACCACACCGACTCGATGTAGGACGGGTCCATGGTCCGGTAGGCCTGCGACAGGTCGATCCAGTAGCCCATGCGCTCGGTCATCTGCTCGAACGCGTCCACGTGCCGCAGCACCGACTCGCGGCACTTGGCGTTGAACTCGGCGATGCCGTACGTCTCGATGTCCTTCTTGCCGGACAGGCCCAGCTCGCGCTCGACGCCGACCTCGACCGGCAGGCCGTGGCAGTCCCAGCCGGCCTTACGCGGAACGCTGAATCCGCGCATGGACTTGTAGCGGGGGAAGAGGTCCTTGAAGACCCGCGCCTCGACGTGGTGGACGCCGGGCAGGCCGTTGGCCGTGGGCGGGCCCTCGTAGAAGACCCAGGAGGGGTTGCCGGCGTTCTGCTCGACGGAACGCTCGAAGATCTTCCCGTCCCGCCAGCGGTCGAGGACCTCACGCTCGAGCGCGGGCAGGTCGACCTGCGCGGGAAGAGAGCGGAAAGCAGACATTTCTGGCGGGACCTCCACGCTTGATACGGCCGGTAGGGCTAGCGTGAAGGGACGAAGCCTCGCGGCCCCGCGGTACCACCCTTCTTGGCCTCGCATGGCGAAGCCCTCTTCATTCAAGTCTGCTGCCGGGTCTAATGAGCTCGAAAGCCGTTCTTCCGGCGGCTCCGGGGTGATATCCCTCACAGTCGGGCCCCATCAACGCCTTGCAGTCTCAAACCATAACGCAGAGTGGAGGCTGAGGCTTCCCAGTTTCCCTGGCGATGCACACGCGTCTCACTTCTGCGGCCACGCCGCCGGTAGCGAAGACGTAAAGCCGACAAAGTTGTGGGAATGGACGCGCCTGAGGAGGAGTTGAATGCGCGAGGCGGGATAGTACGGGGGAGGTAAACCGTCCGGCGGGTCGTTTGCCGTTCCGTTATGTGGATCCTAAGCTGCCCGCACCATTTACGGCCTTGATCAGCAATGGAGGCAGCCATGGCGGCAGTCACGCAGACCGCTACACCGTCGATGTGGTCGGAAGAGGAGCTGGCCGAGGTACGCGGCAGTCTCCAGACCGAGATCGACGAGCTCAACGCGGACATCCTCCGCCACGAGTCGGAGATAGCCTCTGGAGACGTCACCCAGGGAGCCGGCGACGACCAGGCGGACGCCGGCGCGAAGACGTACGAGCGCGAACGCGAGATCGCCCTTACCCTGAATGCGCGCGATCTGGTCGCGCAGAACGAACGTGCGATCGCCCGGATCGACGCAGGGACCTATGGAGTGTGCGAATCGTGCCACAAGCCGATCGGCAAGGAGCGCCTGCAGGCGTTCCCGAGGGCGACGCTGTGCGTGGCCTGCAAGCAGAAGGAGGAGCGCCGGTAGGCAAGCCCCGTGGCCGCCTGTTCGCCGTGCTCATCGTGCTGGCGGCCGTCATCTACCTCGCCGACCTCATCACCAAGACGGTGGTGCTGCGGACGCTTGAGGGGCGAGCGCCGCTGGTCGTCATCCAGGACGTGCTGCAGTTCCGGGTGATCTTCAACTCCGGGGCCGCGTTCAGCATCGGCACGGGGATGACCTTCATCTTCACCTTCATCGCGGCCGGCGTGGTGGTGGCCATCGTGCGCACCGCGCGCAAGCTGGGCAGCAGGTCCTGGGCGATCACGCTCGGCCTGCTGCTCGGCGGGGCGCTCGGCAACCTCACCGACCGGTTGCTGCGCTACCCGTCGGGCATCGGCCGGTCGACGCAGTTCCAGGGGCACGTGGTCGACTTCATCGAGGTGCTCCCCGGCCATTTCCCGATCATCGACTATTTCCCCGTGTTCAACATCGCCGACTCCGCGATCGTCTGCGGCGGCATCCTGGCGGTCATCCTGGCCTGGCGCAACGTCCAGATCGACGGGTCCAGGGAGAGCGCCAAGGAGGTCGAGAAGAGTGACTGAGCAGCGGAGTCTGCCCGTGCCCGACGGGCTGGAGGGCGAGCGGCTCGACGCCGCCCTGTCGAGGCTGTTCGGTTTCTCCCGCACCCGCGCCGCCGAGCTGATCGGCTCGGGCGAGGTGCTGGTGGACGGCCGGCAGCCGGCCAAGTCCGACCGGGTGCACGCGGGCGCGTGGCTCGACGTGACCCTGCCGCCTCCCGTCACCACGCCGATGCCGGTCGCCGAGCCGGTGCCGGGGATGACGATCGTCTACGAGGACGACGACATCATCGTGGTCAACAAGCCGATCGGGGTGGCCGCCCACCCGACCGTCGGCTGGACCGGCTCCACCGTGATCGGCGGCCTGCTCGGCGCCGGGCACACGATCGCCACCAGCGGCGCGGCCGAGCGCCAGGGCATCGTGCACCGCCTCGACGCCAACACCACGGGCGCGATGGTCGTGGCCAAGAGCGAGCACGCCTACTCGTGGCTCAAGCGGGCCTTCAAGGAGCGTACGGTCGACAAGCGTTACCACGCGCTGGTCCAGGGGCACCCCGACCCGTTCAGGGGCACCGTGGACGCGCCCATCGACCGGCACCCGTCGGGCGACGGCCGGTTCGCGGTGGTCGCGGGCGGCAAGCCGTCGGTCACCCACTACGACACGATCGAGGCGTTCAGGTCGGCGTCGCTGCTGGACATCAAGCTGGAGACCGGGCGTACGCACCAGATCAGGGTGCACATGTCGGCCCTGCGCCACCCCTGCGTCGGAGACCTGTTCTACGGCGCCGACCCGACGCTCTCGGCCCGGCTGGGGCTCAAGAGGCAGTGGCTGCACGCGGTCGCGCTGGGCTTCGAGCATCCCTCCACGGGGGAGTGGATGTCGTTCAGCACCGACTACCCGCAGGACCTGCAGAAGGCGCTGGACGTCGTGGCCGCCGAATCCTGAGCCGCCGAAGCTCGAGTGGCCGGGCCCTGAGCCGCTGATTCCTGAGTGGCCGTCTCCCAAGTCGCTGCCGGCCCGCGACGCCGTGTCCCGAGCCGCTGCGCGGGCCGGGTCACTCGCTCTCCTCGCCCTGCTGCTCGTCCCGGTCCGTCCCCTCGACCGAGCCTGGCGTCTCCGACGGGGAGCCCGGCTTCTTCGTCCCGGAACCGGTGGGCTTCGGCTCCTGCGAGGGGCGCTTCCCGGTCGTCGGCTTCCCCGGCTGGTCACGGGTCGGGGGCGGGGTGCTCCGCGAGGCCGGCGGAACGGACGTCACCGGTGCCGACGTACCCGGCGTAACCGGCGAAGCGGATGCCGAGGGCTTGGACGACTCGGCGGTGGTGCCGGACTTGGACACGACGGCGGGCGTGGGCGGCGTGGTGTGGGTCGCGGCGCCGGGGCGGTTGGACCACCAGGCGGCGCCGCCCGTGACTACGGCGACGACGAGCGCCCCCGCGGCGATTCCGGCCAGCGGCAGCCAGCGGCGCCGCCGCCGCGGCGCACCCTCAGCCGGGCCTCCAGCCGAACCCCTGGCCGCACCCGCGGCCAGGCCCCCCGCCGCACCCCCAGCCAGGCCCGCAGCCGAACGCGCGGCCGGGCTGGTGTTCAGGCCCGCGCCCACGCCGGTCGGCAGCGTGACGGGTCTCGTCTCGTCGGGCGGGCCGCCGGTGATGATCCTGGCCAGCCGCCGCTCCGCCTCCTCCAGCGACATGCGCTCGGCCGGGTTCTTGCGCAGCAGGCCGAGCAGCACCGGGCCGAGCACTCCGGCGCGGGCCAGCGGCTCCGGCTCGGCGTGCATGACCGCGCCGAGCGTGGCCAGGGCGTGGTCCCGGTGGAAGGGTGAGTGGCCCTCGACGGCCATGTACAGGGTCACGCCGAGCGACCACAGGTCGGACGCGGTCTGCGCCTGGCTGCCGGCGGCCCGTTCCGGCGCCATGAACGCGGGTGTGCCGATCAGGATGCCGGTCCTGGTCAGGGGCGCCTCGTCCTCGGTGGTGGCGATGCCGAAGTCGGTGAGCACCGCCCTGTTGTCCTCGGTGAGCAGTACGTTGTCCGGTTTGACGTCCCGGTGCAGCACGCCCGCCGCGTGCGCCGCGCGCAGCGCCTCCAGGACCTGTAACCCGATGGCCGCGACCTCGGCGGGCGGCATCGGGCCGTCGTCACGGATGAGCTCGCCCAGGGTCCTGGAGGGTACGAACTGCATGACGATCCACGGGTGCCCGTGCTCCTCCAGCACGTCGTACACGGCCGCCACGCCCGGATGCGCCACCCGGCCGGCCGCTCTGGCCTCCCTGAACGTGCGGACGGTGAACTCGTCGAGCTCGGGCTCCGTCAGGCCGGGCGGCGGCAGGATCTCCTTGACGGCCACGTCCCGGCCGAGCACCTGATCGTGTGCCTGCCACACCGTGCCCATTCCGCCCCGGCCGATCGTCCTGAGCAGCCGATAGCGCCCGCCCACCATCTGTGCTGAATCGGACATGCACCGGCGACTACCCCATAAGCATCCGGACAAGCGCGGTGACGACCGCCGCCGTGGCCAGAACGACCAGAAAAGGGGCGCGGAGCAGGAGCGCCACGATTGCGGATCCGAGCCCGGCGGTACGCGCGGGGTCGAAACTCAGCCCGCCCTCCTGCGTGAACATCTGCACCGCGATCAGCGCCGCCAGCAGCGCCACCGGCACCAGCTCCGCGAACCGGCGCACCGCCGGATGGTCCAGCACCCGCTGCGGCGCGGCCAGGCCGGCCAGCTTGAGCGCGTAGCAGCCCGCGCAGACGGCGGCGATCGCCCACCACAGCGTCATCGCACCATCACCACCAGGACCGCGACGGCCGACAGCAGCACGGGCACGCCGGGCGGGAGGAACGGGGTGGCGCACAGCGCGATGACCGCCGCGACCGCGGCCAGCCGGCGCAGCTCGCCGCTCGCGCTCAGCCGGGGCCACAGGATGGCCAGGAACGTGGCCGGGCCCACCACGTCCAGGCCGAGCACGCCGGGGTCGCCCAGGAACGAGGTGCCGTACGCGCCGGCCAGGGTGGTGAGGTTCCAGGTGAGGTAGAGGCTGACGAACGTGGTCGCGAAGCCCGTACGCGCCGACTCCGGGGTGGGCTGGGCGAGCGTGACGGCCGTGGTCTCGTCGATCACGCCGTGCGCGGCGAGCAGCCGGCGCGGCCCGCGCACCCGCAGCAGCTCGGCCAGCCGCAGGCCGTAGAGGGTGTTGCGGCCGCCGAGCAGCAGCGCGCCCAGGGTCGCGGTCACCAGATCGCCGCCCGCGCCCACCGCCCCGGTCAGGGCGAACTGCGAGGCGCCGGTGAACGTCAGCAGGCTCAGCACGCACGCCTGCGGCACGCTGAGCCCGGCCGTGATCGCCGCGGCGCCGAAGGCGAGCCCGGACAGCCCCACGGCCAGGCCCACGCCGAGACCGTCCCGTATGGCGGCGGAACGGGATGTTGTCTGTTCCATGCCACCTGAGGTTATGTGGTGGGGAAATCGCCGGTCTTGTACGTTCCTGCGCGCTGGTAAGCGGCGGGCGGCACGCCCACGATGCGCTTGAAGTGCCGGTTGAGGTGGGCCTGGTCGGTGAAACCCACCTCGGCGGCCACCTGGGCCGGGCGTACGCCGGTCTGGAGCAGGTGACGCGCCCGGCGTACCCGGAGCGAGGTCAGGTAGGCGTGCGGCGGCAGGCCCGTCGCCGCCTTGAACGCCCGCAGCAGCGCGAACGGCCGCGCGCCCACCGCGTCCGCCAGATCCTCCAGCGTGGGCGGGTCGACGAGGCTGTCGTGCAGCAGGTCGAGGGCCTCCCGCACGGCCCGCCTGCCCTCGGCGGGCACGAGGGCGGCGGGGCGGACGGTCGCGTGCCGGCTCAGCAGCCGCGCGAACAGCGTGCGGCTCAGCGTCGAGGCGGCCAGCGCGTCGCCGCGCTCGGCCGCCTGGTGCGCCCGGCCGAGCAGCGCGGCCACCGCGTCGTCGCGCACCACCTGCTCGGGGAAGTGCGGCGTCCCGTAGGGCGTGCCCAGCTCGGCGGCGATCCCGGCCAGCGCGTCGATCGACGGATAGAGCATGCGGTACGACCACCCGTCCGGCGTCCCGGCCTGGCCGGTGTGCGAGGCGTCGGGGTTGACCAGCACCAGCTCGCCGGCACCCGCGCGATGCAGCGTGCCGCGGTAGTCGAACTCCTCCACGCCGCCGACGATGAGCCCGATGGCGTAGCCGTCGTGCACGTGCCGGGTGAAGCGGTGGGTGACGTAGCGGGCCTTGAGCAGGTCGGTCCCGGGCACCGCGGGGTGCCGCCAGAAGTGGGCCTGCTCCTTCACCGCGGTCTGAACGTCTTGACGAACGTGTCGAAGTAGTGCCGGTCCCGGTCCCAGCGGGCGTCGGGGGCCTCCCAGTAGAGCGCGTACGGGCGGCCGTCGGCGGTATGGAAGCCGCGGTTGATCACGTGGATCAGCTGGCCGCCGCGCATCCGGGTGAACTCCCAGTCGGCCGCCTTGAGGCCGAGGTAGGCGGTGGAGGTGATGCCGAGGCGGGTGTACTGCTGGAACTCGCCCTTCGCCCGGATCTCCTTCTCCAGCCCGAGCCAGTGCGCCTTCGGGTCGTCCCAGGGGATGTCGGGGACGGTCCACTCGACGATCATCTTGCCGGAGGTGCCGGGGCCGGCGATGGAGATGCTGTCCCTTACGGGGTCCTGTACGGCCTGCCACTGCCTGGGGAGGGCGATCGAGAAGCGGCCGGCGGCGTTCGAGTAGGAGCGCCAGCCGGCGGGCAGCGGCCGGTTCGTCCGGGTGGGAGACGGCTTCGGCGTCGGTCCGGTGGTCGGCGGGCTTGTCGTCGCCGGTCCCGTCGTGGGGGTGGGGGAGGGCGTCGTCGTGCTCGTCCCCTGGCTGGACAGCAGCACGCCGGCCGTGCCCAGCACCGCGACGGCGGCCACCGCGGCGGGCACGCCGATCCAGAGCGCCTTGCCGCCGACCCTGCGCCGCACCGGGAGCGTCTGGTGCGGCCGCCCGGTCACGGACGACCCGGTGACCGCCTCTGACCCGCCGCCCGTCGCCAGGTGCGGCCGGCCGTCACCGGACTGCCACCGGCCGGCACCCCGCTGATCGCCGGGGTCTCCGCCTGAGTGCCCGCCGGAGTACCCGCCCGGGGCTCCGCTTGGGTCCCCGCCGGAGTACCCGGCTCGGTCTCCGCTTGGGTGCCCGCCCGAGTACCCGCCCGGGGCTTTGCTTGGGTGCCCGCTTGGGTACCCGGCCGGGTCGCCGTGACGCCCGCCGGCCGGCGCGGCGCCGGCGGCCTGTGCGGCTCCGATGGCCGGCGCGGCGCCGGGAGGTTGCGGGTGGCCAGGTGGCGAGGGCCATCGCGGCGCGGACGCGACCTCGTACAGCATCCTGGCGGCCTGCTCCGCGGGCATCCTGGTCGCCGGGTCCCGCCGCAGCAGCCCCATGATGACCGGCTCCAGCGCGCCCGCCCGCGCCGGTGGCCGGGGCTCGTCGCGCAGCACCGCCGCCACCGTGGCCGCCCACGAGTCGCGCCTGAACGGCGGCTCGCCCTCGACGGCCGCGTAGATCGTCGCGCCCAGCGACCACAGATCCGACTCCGGCCTGGCCGGCTCGCCGTTGAGCCGCTCGGGCGGCATGTACGCGGGCGTGCCCACCAGCCCGCCGGTCGCCGTCAGCCCGGCCTCGGCCTCCAGCGAGGCGATGCCGAAGTCGGTGAGCACGACCCGGCCGTCGTCGGCCAGGAGCACGTTCTCCGGCTTGACGTCGCGGTGCAGCACCCCCGTGGCGTGCGCGGCCCGCAGGGCGTCCAGCACCCGGCCGCCGATCACCGCGGCCTGCCCGGCCTGCAGCGGGCCCTGCTCCTGGAGCACCTGGGCCAGCGAGCGCGAGCGTACGAGCTGCATCACGATCCACGGACGGCCGTCCTCCTCGACGACGTCGTGGATGACGATCACCGAGGGGTGGTCGAGGCGGCCCGCCGCCCTGGCCTCCCTGATGGTCCTGCTGTTGAGCTCCGCCCGCTTGGCGTCGCCGACGCCCGAGTAGCGGACCTCCTTGATCGCCACCGTACGGTCGAGCAGCTCGTCGTAGGCCCGCCAGACCACGCCCATGCCGCCCTCACCGAGGGGCTCGATGAGGCGGTATCGGTTGCTGACCTGCCTTTCCACGCAGGGAAGCCTACTTCTTGGGCTTGAAGCTCGCGACGAACCCCTCGAAGAAGTGGTAATCGTCCTTCCAGTGACTCTTCAGGGTGTGCCAGTAGATGGCGTAGGCACGCCCGTTGTGGGTCGTGAAGCCCCGGTTGCGCACGCGGGATGGGCCCGTGTCGGTGTTCCAGGTGAAGTCCCAGTCGGCGGCGGCCTTCATGTAGTCGAAGTCCTTGACGTCGACCTTCTTGATGTCGAGCTTCTTGTAGCCGCCGAAGTTGTGCTTGAGCGACGGCTCCTGCTTCTTCCAGTCCTTGTACGGGTCGGTGCCCGGCTTCGCCGCCTCTTCGACCATGACGTAGGCGTTGGACGCGCCGCCGGGACCCTTGAACCTGACCTGCCGGCCCTGGCGCTCCCACACTTCCCAGCCCTTGGGCAGCCCGATCGAGAAGCCCATCTTGTCCTTGTACATCTTCCAGCCGGCCGGCAGCGGGTCCGCCTTCTCGGTGGGGGACTTGGTCGGTGTCGGCGACGGGCTGGCCGAGGGCGTGCCCGACGCGGTGGCCGAGGGCGACGGGGAGGTGCTCGCCGAGGCCTCCTGCGACGGGCCCGAGGAGGTGATGGCCGCCTGCGTCGGATCCGGGTCGGACGTCTCCGGCGCGGAGCGCAGGCCGAGATAGCCGGCCACCGCGGCGACGAGCAGGACCGCGACCGCGGCTCCGATGACCGTCGCGGCGCGCCGATGGCTCTCCGGCTTCGCCGCGCTCATCGTGGGCTGGGTGCGCGGCCTGGGCTCCACGGTCGGCGCGGGGGTGATCCGCGCGCCGGTCTCGGGGAGCGCGACCGGGGGCGGCGCCAGGTTCGGGTCGGTCGGGGTGTCGTCCTCGGCGGGCGGAGCCGCGGGCATGGACAGGGGCGGAGGCGTGGGCGCGGGCCTGCGCTTGGCCTTCGGCTTCGCCGGGGCGGGCGCGGGGAACTGCTGGGCGGCGGGGAACTGCGCGGTCGGCGGCGGGCTCGCCTGCGCGATGGCGTTGCGCAGCAGCCGCTGCGCCTCCTCGTACGTCAGCCGCTGCACGGGCTCCTTGGTCAGCAGCCCTTCGATCACACCGGCCAGCGGACCCGCGTGCGTGGCGGGATCGGGCTCGTCGGTCAGCACGGCGTGCATGGTCGCCAGGGCCATCCCGCGCTCGTGCGGCGAGCGGCCCTCCACGGCCGTGTACAGCGTGGCGCCCAGTGACCACAGGTCGGACTCGCGCCGCGCGGGCAGGCCCTTGAGCCGCTCGGGCGCGATGAACGCCGGTGTGCCCGCCAGCCCCGTCACCGTGAGCTGCGTCTCGGTCTCCAGGGTGGCGATGCCGAAGTCGGTGAGCACGACCCGGCCGTCGTCGGCCAGGAGCACGTTCTCGGGTTTGACGTCGCGGTGCAGCACTCCTGACTCGTGCGCCCGGTGCAGGGCGTCCAGCATGGCCAGGCCGATCTCGGCCACCCGCTTGGGCGGCAGGGGCCCGTCCTGCTTGATCACGGCGCCCAGGGACCGCGACTGGACGAGCTGCATGACGATCCAGGGACGGCCGTCCTCCTCGATCACGTCGTGGACGACGATCACGTTGGGATGCTCGAATCTGGCCGCCGCCCTCGCCTCGCGCATCGTGCGCCGGTTCAGCAGCTGCACTTCCTCGCCCAGGGCGGCCGCGTACCGGACCTCCTTGACCGCTACCGTGCGGTCGAGAAGCTCGTCGTGGGCTCGCCAGACGATGCCCATTCCGCCCCTGCCGATGGGTTCCTGCAGCTGATAGCGGCCGGCGATGCGGCGTCCGTCCTGCTTGCGATCCGACATCAACGGCCTCGTACCCTCCTCTAGGCCAGGAAATACTCCCATAGCGAGGGATCAACGGCGACTCGCCAGAAGGTCAGTCCGTCATGTGAGAAGGCTCGTCCAGCAGGTGGAGGGCTGGGTGTAGGGTTCAGATATGACTTGTCGCCACGCGTTTACCGAGCCGGCTCCGGGAGGGCCGGTCGGCAGCTAGCGACCACCTGGAGTCGGCACGAGGCAGAGACATCCCGTCTCTGCCTTTTTGGTTTTCCGCCGGCTTCTGGAAGGCCGGCCCGAAATGGGGAGTCGAGATGTCATCGACCTTGGAACGGCAGGCTGTGGCGGTGGGCGAGCTGCTCGTCGGCGAGGGGCCTGCCGTGGTGATCCGGGGGCGGGTGAGCTTGCGGCGGCAGGACGGGCAGGGGGCCGCGTACGCGGTGCTCCAGAACCTCGCGCGCCGTTATGGGGTGCGCCAGGACGGCACGTCCGGGGACGAAGTGCGCCGGGGCGGGGTGCTGCAGGACCTGCCTCTTATACACATCT
>NZ_VCKX01000322.1 GCF_005889725.1 Nonomuraea zeae | reverse complement strand
CATCTTCTCGACACTGGCCTGACCCCACTGCGCGCGCTGTCTCACCAGCCACGTCATACCGCGCGACGATCACTGCGGCAAACTCGGCGATCTTCACTCACCTCGACGTGCGGAAAACGGGGCTAGCGGGTGTAGGTCATGACCACCGCCCCGTTGCTGAACGTCCGCGTGCCGGTCAGCGTGAACACGGTCGGCCGGAAGTCCCCGGCGAAGGCCGAGACGCCCGTTCCGGCCACCACCGGGTAGCACTTGATGATCAGCTCGTCGATCTCCGGCAGGACGGCCGCCGCCAGGTTGCCGCCGCCGCACAGCCAGATGTCCCGTCCGTCCTCCTGCTTGAGCCGGCGCACCAGGCCGAGGGGGTCGCCGGCGACCAGCTCCACGGTCGGGTCGTCGATGCTCTTGATGGTGCCGGACACGACGTACTGCTTCAGATGGGCGTAGGGGCTCGTCACGCCGATGCTGAGCGCGGGCTCGTACGTCCCGCGGCCCATGACCACGGTGTCGAAGCGCTGGTTGGGCGTGTCGAGGCCGATCTGCGCCCGGATGTGCGTGGGCACGGTCTCGGGGAACTGCGCGTTCATGCCGGCCGCCATGTCCTCGGCCAGCGGGTAGAAGTCCACCTCGCCGTTCGGGCCGGCGATGTAGCCGTCGATGGACGTGCCGACGTAGTACGTGAGCTTACGCAAAATAACTCCAATTGAAGTACTATGGCCGAAGTGGTTTGACCGTAGTACTACAGATGGAGTGGTGTCAAGGTGGTCAGGCAGAACGTCGCCAGGCGGGCGGCACTGGTCGATGCCGCGATCGAGGTGCTGGCCAGGGACGGGGCCCGCGGGCTGACGTTCAGAGCGGTTGACGCGCAGGCGGCGGTGCCCACCGGCACCGCCTCCAACTACTTCGCCAGCCGTGACGACCTGCTCACCCAGGCGGGCGGCCGCATCTATGAGCGGCTGCAGCCGGACGAGGCCATGATCGCCGCGAGCCTGGGCGGGCCGCGTGACCGGGACCGGGTGGCCGAGCTCATGCGTGAGATGGTCGATCGCGTGTCGTCGTTCAGATCCGGCTATCTGGCGCTGCTGGAGCTGCGGCTGGAGGCGACCAGGCGGGAGGATCTGCGCGCCGTGCTGACCGAGCGGATCAGGGCCGACGTGGACGCGAACGTCCGCCACCACCTCGACTCCGGTCTGCCCGGCGACGCCACCACCGTGGTGCTGCTCTACCTGGCGATGAACTGGCTGGTCGTGGAGCGGCTCACGCTGCCCGGCGTGTTCGGCGAGGAGGAGGCCCGGCAGCTCGTGACCAGCGCGGTCGAGCGCCTGCTGCCCTGGCATCCCCGGCATGGCTGATCTTCATCACACGCACGAGCTGGCCTTCGACGGCGACGTGGTCACGAAGCGGTACGTGGACAGCAAGCCGGGCGCCGCCGAGCGCGAGTGGCGCGGGCTGAGCCTGCTGGCCGAGCACGCCCCCGGGCTGGCGCCCGCGCCGATCGCGTTCGAGGACGGCGTGGTGCGGATGACGAGGATCGACGGGGTGCCGCTGCGCGGGCTGCCTCCTGGGGCCGTGCACCTCGCCGCCATGGCAGAGGCCCTCGCGGAGCTGCACGCGGCCGTGCCGGCTCGCGTGCTTGAGAGCGTCCCTCTGCGCCCGTGGCAGCGGGAGGCAGTCGTGGACTGGGTCGCCCGGCGCTGCGCGGCCTGGGAGCCCAGGGAGCCGCTGGTGGACCGGGCGGTGAAGGAGGGCGCCAAGTGGCTGGAGAGCTGGTCGCCGGGCGATGCGGGGATCACGCCGGTGTTCGGGGCCGGCGACGGCAATCTGGCGAACTTCCTGTGGGACGGCGCCCGCGTCCGCGTCGTCGACTTCGAGGACTGCGGACGCAGCGACCGGGCGTTCGAGCTGGCGGAGCTGGTCGAGCACGCGTCCATGTGGGTGGACGGCGAGGTCGAGATCGCGCCCGCGTTCGAGCTGAGCCCGCTGGAGGAGCGGCGGATGGGCGAGTGCCGCAAGGTGCAGGCGCTCGTCTGGCTGTTCCTGCTCTCGCACGAGCACCCGCGCAATCCGCCGGGCACCTTCCAGCGGCAGGCCGAGCGGGTCCTGACCAGGCTGGGGGCCTGAGCCGGGCCGGGGCCGTGTCAGCCCGAGCCCGGCTGGGGGCCGCGTAAAGCCTGAGCCTGGCTGGGGGCCGCGTAAAGCCCGAGCCGGGGTCAGCCGCCCAGGACGCCGAGCAGGTGCGTGACCTCCCTGGCCACCGCGTCGCGGCCGGCCTTGAGGTATTTCCTGGAGTCGACCACCCGCTCGTCGTGGGTCAGGTAGTCGCGTACGGCGCCGGTGAACGCCTTGTTCAGGTGCGTCGCGATGTTGATCTTCTTCATGCCCTGCCGTACGGCCTCGCGCAGCACCTCGTCGGGCACCCCCGACGAGCCGTGCAGCACCAGGGGCACCGGCACCGCCGCCCGCAGCTCGGCGATGAGCTCCAGGTCGAGCACCGCGTCCTTGGTGGTCATCGCGTGCGAGGTGCCCACGGCTACGGCCAGCGCGTCCACGCCGGTCCTGGTCACGTAGTCGACCGCCTCGTGCGGCTTGGTGCGGGCTCCCGGCGCGTGCACGCCGTCCTTGCCCCCGACCTCGCCGAGCTCGGCCTCGACCCACACGCCGCGCTCGTGGCACCAGGCCGCCACTTCCGCGGTGGTGCGTACGTTCTCGTCGTCGGGCAGCGCGGAGGCGTCGTACATCACCGAGCCCAGCCCCAGCTCCACCGCCTCCCGCACGAGCGTGCGGTCGGTGGCGTGGTCCAGGTGGACGGCGACGGGCACCTCGGCCCGCCTGGCGACCGCGAGCGCGGCCAGCGCGACGGGCTCCAGCGCGCCGTGGTAGCGCACGCAGTTCTCGCTGATCTGCAACACGACCGGCAGGCCCAGCGCCTCAGCGCCGGCCACGATGGCGGTGGCGTGCTCCAGCTGGATCACGTTGAACGCGCCGACCCCTGCGGGCGACTGGGTGACGATGTCGCCGATGGCGGCGAGGGGCATGGCCTGCTCCTTACGTGATGGTGATCTGGGGGTGTATGTCGGCGTACACGTCTGGGTCGAAGTCACCGGCCACCGGCGCGGCCACGGCCGCCGCGCCCAGTGCGGCGGCCCGCCTGAGCCGCTCGGGCCACGGCGCCGACTCGACCAGGCCCAGCGCCAGGCCCGCGACCAGCGAGTCGCCCGCCCCGGTCGGGTTTCCGCGCACGGTGTACGGCATCCGCGCCCGGAACGTGCCCTCGCCGGTGACGGCCAGCAGCCCGTCGGAGCCCATGGACACGACCACGGCCCCGGCACCCTGGCTGCGCAGCTCGTGCGCGCTCTCGGCCGGGGTGCCGCCGGGCACGGCCCTGGCCAGCTCCTCAGCGTTGGGCTTGACCACGGAGGGACGGCCCTTGGGGGCGTGGCGCAGCGGCTCGCCGTCGGCGTCCACGATGGCGGGCACGTTCGCCTCGGCGGCGATGGCCGCCAGGGTCGCGTAGGTGTCGAGGGGGACGCCGCGCGGGAGGCTGCCCGAGATGACCACCGCGCCGGCCCCGTCCAGGAGCGACTCGTAACGCCGCAGGAAGCTCGCCAGCTCGGCGGGCGTGACCTCGGGCCCCGGCTCGTTGAACAGCGCAGTGCGCCCTGACGCCCCCTGGTGCTCCGAGACCGCCAGCGTCGTGCGCGAGTCGCCCGCGATGCCGGTCAGCGCGCTCGGCAGCCCCGCCGAGCGCAGGTCCTCCTCGACCGCCTGCCCGGTCGGCCCGCCGGCCAGGCCCGTGACCAGCACGTCCTGGCCGAGCGCGGCGAGCACGCGGGCCACGTTGACGCCCTTGCCGCCCGCGCGCCTGTGTACGGCGCTGACGCGGTTGACGCCGTCCCAGTCCACGTCGGGGACCTGGTACGTCACGTCGAGGGCGAGGTTGAGCGTCACGGTGAGGATCATCAGGGCTCCGTGATCCAGACGCCGTCCTTCATCACTCCGGACACCTCCAGCGAGTCGGAGAGCACCACCAGGTCGGCGGCCTTGCCGACGGCGATCGAGCCGATCCGGTCGGCCAGGCCGAGCACCCGCGCGGGCGTCAGCGAGGCCACCTGCACGGCGTCGGGCAGCGACATGCCCACCTCCTGGACGCTGCGCCGGAACGCGACGTCCATGGTCAGCGTGGACCCGGCGATGGAGCCGCCCTCGACCAGCCTGGCCACGCCGCCGTCCACCCGCACCCGCATGGGGCCGAGCACGTAGTCGCCGTCGCCCAGCCCGGTGGCCGACATGGCGTCCGTGATCAGCATCGTCCGGCCGGGCCCGGCGACCTCGTACGCCAGGCGCAGCATGGCCGGGTGCACGTGGACGCCGTCGTTGATCAGCTCGACCGTCACCCGCTCGTCGTCGAGCAGCGCCGCCACGGGACCGGGGGCGCGGTGCCCGAGCGGCGGCATGGCGTTGTAGAGGTGCGTGGCCACGCTCGCGCCCGCCTCGATGCCCGCGATCGTCTGGTCGTAGTCGGCGTCGCTGTGCCCGAGCGCCGCGATCACGCCCTCGGCGACGGCCATCCTGATCGTGTCTAGCGCGCCGGGCAGCTCGGTCGCGATCGTGAGCATCCGTACGTGCCCGCGCCCGGCCTTGACCAGCCCGGCGAACTCCTGCGGCGACGGCTCGCGCAGCATTGTCGGGTCGTGCGCGCCGCAGCGGGCCCTGGCGATGTAGGGGCCCTCGAAGTGGATCCCGGCCAGCAGCCCCTCCTCACAGAGCTCGGCCAGCGCGGCGGCGGCCCTGGTCAGCCCGTCGATGGAGTCGGTGACCAGGCTGGCCATCGTGGTCGTGGTGCCGTGGCGGCGGTGCAGCGCCACGGCCTCGCGTGCCTTGTCCTGCTCGCCGGTCGGGAAAGAGCCGCCGGCGCCGCCGTGGTTGTGCACGTCGACGAACCCCGGCACGACGTGCCGGCCACCCACGCTCAGTCCTGGACCGGGGGCGGATCCGTGGCCGACATGCGTGATGCGGCCGTCTTCGATGGTCAGCCACCCGTCGTGAACTCCCTCGGGGGTCACGATCCTGGCGTCGGCAAGAGTAAGGCTCATGAAGAAAGGATCACAGATCGCGTGAGGTGCATGGGCTCGTCGGGGTTGAGCCCCTGGGCGAAGGCCCTGGCGACGGCCACCCGCTGGGCCCTGATCAGCTCGGCCATCGGGTCGAGCGAGGTCTCGAAGAACGTGGCGCCGGTCTCCTCGACCTGCGCGCGCAGCCCGCCGGGCGCGGCGCCGAGCATCCAGGTGACCCGCCCCGGCGCGGCGATGCTGATCGGGCCGTGCCGGTATTCCATCGCCGGGTACGCCTCCGTCCACGAGCGGGACGCCTCGCGCATCTTCAGCGCGGCCTCCTGGGCAAGCCCCACCGACCAGCCGGTGCCGAGGAAGCTGAACTGCTCGGCCTGGACCAGCGCGTCGGGCAGCGGCGCGGCGACGGCCTCCTCGGCGTCGGCGATCGCCTGGGTGAGGTCCTCGCCGAGGCTGGCCCGGAGCATGGCGAGCTGCGTGGTGGCGAACCTGGTCTGCACCACCGACTGCTCGTCGGCGTAGTCGAGCACGACGACCTCGTCGGCGGCCGTCATGATCGGCGTGTTGGGGTCGGCGGTGATGGCCGTGGTCTTCGTGGTGGTCCTGGACAGCAGCTCCAGCACCTCCGTCGTGGTGCCGGACCGGGTCAGCGCGAGCACGCGGTCGTAGTGGCGCCCGTCGGGGACCTCGGAGGCGGCGAAGGCGTCGGTCTCGCCGTGCCCGGCCCGCTCGCGCAGGGTGGCGTAGGCCATCGCGATGAACCACGACGTCCCGCAGCCGACGACGGCGACCCGCTCGCCCTGGCGCGGCAGCGCGCCGGCCGGAACGTCAGCGACGGCACGGCGCCAGCACGACGGCTGGGACGCGATCTCGGCTTCGGTGTGGGTGGTCACCACTTGCCTCCCCATAATTGATTGTTTCTGCTTCTTATATACCAGGAAAGTGCAGCATTGTGCACTGGTGGCTCTGCGCTGCCGGGTTGTGCCACCCTTGCTCCTGACCGCATCCCCCAGGGAGGCCTTCGTGTCCCGCTACGACCGCTGGAACGCCATCCTCGAGCTGCTGGCCCAGGAGGGCAGGCTGTCGGTGGAGGAGGCCGCCCAGGCGCTCGACGTGTCCACCGCGACCATCCGGCGGGACTTCGACCAGCTCGCCCAGCAGCAGATGCTGATGCGCACGCGGGGCGGCGCGGTGGCGCAGAGCGTGAGCTACGACCTGCCGCTGCGCTACAAGACGGCCAGGCACGCCGACGAGAAGCACCGCATCGCGGCCGCCGCCGCCGAGCTGGTGACGCCGGGGGCCGTGGTGGGGCTCAACGGCGGCACCACCACCTCGGAGCTCGCGCGCACCCTCGCCACGGCGGCCACGCTGGAGAGCGGCTTCACGATCGTCACCAACGCGCTCAACATCGCCTCCGAGCTCACCGTCCGCCAGCACGTCAAGATCGTGGTGACCGGCGGGGTGGCCAGGCAGCAGTCCTACGAGCTCATCGGGCCGCTGGCGACGGGCGTGCTGGAGCAGGTGACGCTGGACGTGGCCTTCCTCGGGGTGGACGCGCTCGACGTCGAGCTGGGCGCCTCGGCGCACCACGAGGGCGAGGCGAGCGTCAACAACCTGCTGATCAGCCGGGCCGGCCAGGTCGTGGTGGTGGCCGACTCCTCCAAGGTCGGCAAGCGGGCGTTCTCCCGCATCTGCCCGATCGAGCAGATCGACACGCTCGTCACCGACGCCCAGCTCTCCGACGAGCTCGCCGGGCAGCTCACCGACGCGGGTGTGAAGGTGGTCCGGGCCTGACGACCGTCCCTGGTGTTACAGGGGGATCCCCTGGAGGGTAGGTATCGAGGCGCAAGCGACAAAGCCATCCCAGGGGGATATATGGCGTCGGGCAGGGGCGTGGCTCGGCTGGGGCCTGAGGAACGGGCGCGGGCGCTGGAACGCATGGCCGCGCAGGAGTTCGACGTGGTCGTGGTGGGCGGCGGCGTCGTGGGGGCGGGGACCGCGCTCGACGCCGCGACGAGAGGGCTCGACGTGGCGCTGGTCGAAGCCAGGGACTTCGCCTCGGGCACCTCCTCGCGCTCGTCCAAGCTCATCCACGGTGGCCTGCGTTACCTGGAGCAGCTCAACTTCGAGCTGGTCCGCGAGGCGCTGCGCGAGCGGGCGCTGCTCCTGCAGCGGATCGCCCCGCACCTGGTCAGGCCGGTGCCGTTCCTCTTCCCCATGACCCACTACGGATGGGAGCGGCCCTACGTCGGCGCGGGCGTGGCGCTCTACGACACGCTCGGCTTCGCGACCGGGGTCGCCCGCGGCGTGCCGGGGCATCGCCACCTGTCCAGGTCGCGGGCGCTCCGGCTGGCCCCCGCGCTGAAGAAGGCCGCCTTCACGGGCGCCGTCCAGTACTGGGACGCCCAGGTGGACGACGCCCGCTACGTGATGACCATGCTGCGCACCGCGGCCACCTACGGCGCGCAGATCGCCCCGAGGGCGCAGGTGGTGGGGTTCCTGCGGGAGGGCGAGCGGGTCACCGGCGTGCGCGTACGCGACCTGGAGTCGGGCGAGGAGCTGGAAGTACGCGCCCGGCAGGTCGTCAACGCCACCGGCGTCTGGACCGACGACATCCAGGAGCTGGTCGGAGGCCGCGGCCAGATCCACGTACGCGCCTCCAAGGGCATCCACCTCCTCGTCCCCAGAGACCGGATCCACTCGCTGACCGGGATCATCCTGCGCACGGAGAAGTCGGTGCTCTTCGTGATCCCCTGGGGCCGCCACTGGATCATCGGCACCACCGACACCGAGTGGACGCTCGACAAGAGCCACCCGGCGGCCTCCCGGGTGGACATCGACTACCTGCTCGACCACGTCAACGCCGTCCTGTCCGTGCCGCTGACCCGCGACGACGTCGAGGGCGTCTACGCGGGGCTGCGTCCGCTGCTGTCGGGCGAGTCCGACGAGACGTCGAAGCTGTCCAGGGAGCACGTGGTCGCGCATCCGGTGCCCGGGCTGGTGATGATCGCCGGAGGCAAGTACACGACTTATCGCGTCATGGCGCAGGACGCCGTGGACGCCGTCGCCCACGGGCTCGACCAGCGGGTGCCGCGCTCGTGCACCGACCGCGTCCCGCTCGTCGGCGCCGCCGGCTACCCGGCGCTGTGGAACACCAGGCACCGGCTGGCCCGCACCTCCGGGCTGCACGTGGCCAGGATCGAGCACCTGCTGCAGCGGTACGGGTCGCTGATCGACGAGGTGCTGGAGCTGATCGAGCGTGACCCGTCGCTGGGCCGGCCGCTGTCGGGGGCCGACGACTACCTGCGGGCCGAGATCGTCTACGCGGCCACGCACGAGGGCGCCCGGCATCTCAACGACGTGCTGACCCGGCGTACGCACATCTCCATCGAGACCTTCCACCGGGGCCTGGCCGTGGCGCAGGAGGCCGCCGAGCTGCTGGCCGAACCGCTCGGCTGGGACGGCGAGCAGGTCAAGAGGGAGGTGGAATACTTCACCAAGCGCGTGGAGGCCGAGCGCCGCTCCCAGGAGCAGGATTCCGACCAGGAGGCCGACGCGATCAGGCTGGGCGCGCCCGAGATCGTCCCTGTCTTCGTCCCGGAGGACTGATGCCTGAGCCGTCAAGACAGCTGTCCGACCCCCAGGAGCTGCTGGCCGGATATCTCGACCACTACCGCGAGGAGATCCTGCGCGGCCTGGACGGCTTCCCCGAGCACGAGGTGAGCCGCGTGCCGTCAGGGTGGACGCCGCTGGCCCTGCTCAAGCACCTGGCCTACATGGAGCGCCGCTGGTTCGTCTGGGGCTTCGCGGGCGAGCAGGTCGAGGATCCCCACGGCGACCGCGGCGAAAATGACGAGCTGGTCGCCACCGAGTCGTACGAGGAGCTCAAAGAGCTCTACCTCGCGCAGTGCGAGCGGTCGAGGGAGATCGTGGCCAAGGCGCGGCCGTCCGACGTGGCCGCCCGGACCGGCCGGTTCCAGCCGCCCAAGGAGGCGCCGACGCTGGGCTGGATCCTGTTCCACGTGCTGGAGGAGTACATACGGCACGCCGGCCACCTCGACATCGCCCGCGAGCTGGCCGAGCCCTGAGGGGAGGGGCGGCCCACGGCGCTGCGGGATCCGTGGACCGCCCGTTCCGGGATGGTCGTCAGGGCACGGTCACCGACTTGGTCACCGCATTCGTGGCGCCCTGGTTGTCCGTCACGGTGAGCGTGACGGTCTTGGCGCCGCCCGTGGTGTAGAAGTGGCGGATCGTGGCCCCACTACCCGTGGCGCCGTCGCCAAACGTCCACGCGTACGTCGCGATCGTGCCGTCCGGGTCGGCGGAGGCCGAGCCGTTGAAGTCGCAGTAGCGCCAGATGAGCAGCAACGTGCAGGTCTGCGTGAAGCTGGCGACCGGCGGCTGGTTGGCGCTCGTGCCGGCCGTCACCTGCTTGGCGACCGATCCCGTCGCGCCCTGGTTGTCGGTCACGGTGAGCGTGACGGTGTACGTCCCCGCCGCCGCGTAGGTGTGCGCGTTCGTCGCGCCCGTGCCGGTCTGGCCGTCGCCGAAGTTCCAGGCGTACGAGGCGATCGTGCCGTCGGGGTCGGTGGAGGCCGAGCCGTTGAAGGAGCAGGCGAGCACGGCGCACGACGACGTGTACGACGCCACCGGCGGCTGGTTGCCTCCGGTGCTCGGCGGATACCGCGTGGCGTCGTGCACGTCGAGCAGCGGCTCCTTGACGCCGTCGCCGGAGTCGTCGGTCCAGTTGGAGTTGCCGGTGGAGATCAGCGTGCTGCGCACGGCCAGCGCGCCCGCCCTGGCCGTGGGCTTGTTGGCGCCCGAGGTGAGGATGCCGGCCGCGCCCGCCACGTGCGGGCTGGCCATCGAGGTGCCGCTGATCGTGTTGTAGCCGCCGCCCATCCAGGTCGAGTAGATGCAGGTGCCGGGGGCGGTGATCTCGACGGTGGCGCCGAAGTTGGAGTAGAACGCCGAGGTGTCGTCCGCGTCGGTCTCGCTGCGGCAGGACAGCGTGCTGCCGCCCGAGCCGCCGGGCAGGCCGTCGTTGTCGGTCAGCGCGGAGACCGTGACCACGTCGGCGTGGTTGGCGGGGAAGAACGTCGAGGTGTTCACGTGGCTGTTGCCCGCGGCCACGACGACCACGATGCCGGCGTTGACCGCGTTCGTGATCGCGTTGCTGATGGCGCTGCTGGAGCAGCCGTTGCAGCCCAGGCTCAGGTTGATGACCTCGATGGTGGACGCGCGCGCCACCACCCAGTCGAGCCCCGCGGCGATGGCGGCCAGGGTGCCCTGCCCGGCCGAGTTGAGCACCTTCACGCCGTGGATGCGGGCGCCGGGCGCGACGCCGACCGAGCCGACGGAGTTGTCGATCGCGCCGACGATGCCCGCGACGTGCGAGCCGTGGCCGTTGTCGTCGGTGCCGGCGTTGTTGGTGCACGTGCCGCTCTGGCAGTTGGCCCGCGCGACCACGTTCAGGTCGGGGTGGGTGTAGTCCACGCCGGTGTCGACGACCGCCACGTCCACGTCGATGCGGACGTCGTCGGTGCCGTCGATGTCCAGGTTCGGGTTGGCGGGGCCGAAGACGCGCCGCACGCCGGTCGGCGTGGTCTGGGGGAAGGCCGTGACGACGGCGTCGCGTTCGACGCTCAGCACGTTCGGGCTCTGCCTGAGCCGCTGGGCGGCGGCCTCGGTCAGGCGGGCGGTGTAGCCCTTGAAGGCGTGTTCGTAGACGCCCATGAGCGTGCCGCCGAACCTGGCCACCTGGTCCTGCGCGGAAGCGCGCGGCGCGGCGCGCAGCAGCGGGTTGAGCTGGACGATGTAGGTCTCCTGCGCGGCGTTCGCCAGTGCCGGGAGCGGCGTCATGGATGACGCGGCGAATAACGCCAGGGCGCTGGTGAACAATGCGAGCAGGGGGGTGCGTGTTCGCATGGCAGCGTGAGCCCTTCCTGGGGTGATGGATGGGAACCACTGAAAAACATGAGCCAGAATCAGGCTCGCGGCCATACGTGACTCGCACGTATTGCGACTACGTAGTCCGCTGGAACTGCCGGCGCGAGGTGAGGCCGAGCTTGCGCAGGGCGTTGGCGACGTGCACTTCGACCGTGCGCGGCGACAGGAACAGGCTCTCGGCGATCTCCTTGTTCGTCAGACCGTCCGCGGCCAGGCCGATCACCTGCTCCTCCCGGGGAGACAGGGTGCCCAGGGGCTCGGTGGGCGCGTCGATCCTGCGGCTCAGCCGGCGCCTGACGGCGGGCGTGATCGACTCGCGGACGGCCTGCCTGGCCAGGGGCTGGCGCAGGCCGTACGCGCCGGGGGCCCACTCGCGCAGCAGGCCGCGGCGCAGCGCCTCGGCGAGCCCGCGCTCGCTCTGCTCGGGCGCGATGCCCGCGACGGAGGCCAGCGCCTTCGGCGCGGCCGGTTCGTCCAGCATGGCCGCCGCCTGCACGATCCTGCGGGCGACGGGCGGCAGCGCGTCCAGCTTGAGCCGTACGGTGTCCCGCAGCGCGGGCGGGGTCCCCGGCGGCCGGCCCTCGGCCAGCATGCGGGCCAGCTCCTCGATCGCGGACGGCACGCCGCAGGTCAGCGGCCACAGGTCGGCCGAGTCCGGCAGCAGGTGCTTGGCCAGCAGCGCGGTCTCCTCCGTGTCGAGCGGCTTCAGCGCCAGCTCGGCGTGGTCGATGCGCGGCGGCAGGTGCGCGAGCAGCTCGGCCACCGGGTGGCGCAGGTCCTCCCCGCGGTAGGTGAGCACCAGGTTGACGGCCGGCGGCAGGCAGCGGACCAGGAACGCCAGCAGCTCCCTGGTGTCCTGATCGACCCAGTGGACGTCCTCCACGACCAGAGTGACGGGGCCGAGGGCGTCGAGCAGCGACAGGACGGCCCTGAACAGGCGGTGCCGCTCGACCTGGGCGTTCTGCAGGGCGGGCGGCGCGAGTGGCAGCAGGTGGGCGCATTCGGGCAGGAGAGGGCGCAGCGCGCCGGTGACCGGGTTGAGGTTCTTCGGCGGGCGGGTCTCGCGCAGGGCCTCGACGATGGGTCCGTACGGGAAGCGCATGGGGTGGCAGCTGCCGAACAGCATGGGCCGGCCGGTCAGCTCATGCAGGAGCCGGGTCTTGCCGACGCCGGCCTCGCCCTCGATCAGGATCACGACCGGTGGGCGGGAGAGGGCGTCGGTGAGCTGACAGAGTTCGCGCGCTCGTCCCACGAAAGGCATGACGCACCTGCCTGGCCCGACAACACATTGTCAGTGGATTTTTCATTATTTGTAGGTATGTGTCCAGAGAAAGGGTGCCGATCCATTACAAATCGGCACCCTTGGTTTAGCGCGGCGGGATCCGGTGGGTCAGCGCAGCGGGATCCAGGCCCGTTCGGCGAGCGACGTGGCGTCGTTGACCTGGAGGCCCTCGTAGGAGAGCGTCCAGAGCGAGTCGCCGATGACCATCGAACGCTGGATGCCGGGCTGGTAGGCGTTCTCGCCCTGCTCCTGTACGGGGTGCTTGATCATGCCGACCTTCGACACGCCGGAGTCGTCGATCTTGAGCACGAGCGCGCCCGACTCCGTCTGCCCGCTCAGCGGGATCACCGACATTCCCGTCTTGGGCCAGTACAGGAAGGCGTGCGGGTCCCACTCCGCCTCCGAGCCCGAGTCCTTCTGGAAGAACTGCGACAGCCTGCGCGGGCTGACGGGGTCGCTGACGTCGAACAGCGAGATCTGCGTGCCGAGCGTCCTGCCCTTCTCGCTGGCCTCCTGGCCGATGCCGATCAGCCGGCCGGTGTTGCCCGGGTGCAGGTAGGCGGAGTAGCCGGTGATCTTCAGCTCGCCGGTCACCCTGGGGGCGGCCGGGTCGCTCAGGTCGAGCGTGTAGAGCGGGTCCACCTGCTTGAACGTGACGCAGTAGCCGACCGCGCCGATGAACCTGACCGAGTAGATGCGCTCGCCCTCGCCCAGGCCGCCGACCTCGCCGGTCTTGGCCAGGGTGTCGGCCTTGAGCACGTAGACGGTGCTGGAGCTCTTGGCGCCGTCCTCGGAGGTGAGGGTGGTGGCGACGCGGAGGTGGCCTTCGTGCTCGGACAGCGAGTACTGGTTCAGCAGGCGGCCCGGCACCTTGCCCGAGGCGACGTAGGCGGGGGCGCCGGGGGAGCTGATGTCGAAGCGGTGGACCTCGGTCTCCTCGGGCGGGACCGTGGGGGTCGGCTGCGGGCTGGGC
>NZ_VCKX01000321.1 GCF_005889725.1 Nonomuraea zeae | reverse complement strand
CAGCCCCGGGCCCACGTGGACGCCGACCACCGCCCCGACCTCCACCACTCGCAACTCCACCAGCCCCGCGATCCGTTTCGGGAGCCGTTCCGCCAGCGCCTCGGCTCGTTCCCTGGCCCTCAGATGCTGCACCGCCACCTCCACCGGCCCGTCCCCCGCCGCCTGTACCGCCAGGTCCTCCAGCCGGGCTATCGCGCGCGAGGAGGTGCGGACCTTCTCCAGGAGCGAGATCTCGCCGTCCGTGATGTGCAGCAAGGGCTTGATCATGAGGGCTGAGCCGAGCAGGGAGGCCGCCGTACCGATGCGTCCGCTGCGTCGCAGGTGTTCGAGGGTGTCGACGTAGAAGAACGTCCGGGTGGTCGCTATGCAGCTGCGGGCTGCTGATGCGACCGCCTCCAGCCCGGCTCCGCGTGCGGCGGCGCGGGCGGCGGTCAGGACCGGGTAGCCGAGGCCCATCGCGATCGAGCGGCTGTCGATCACTTCCACTGGCACCGGTGCGTCGCGGGCCGCCGTCAGCGCGGACTCGACGGTGCCGGACAGCCTTCCTGACACGTGGATCGAGACGATCGCCGTGGCGCCGGCAGCAGCCAGGGAGGCGTAGCAGGCCGCGAAGCGGGCCGGGGCGGGGCGGGAGGTGGTGATGGCGGCGGCGGAAGCAGCCGTCTGGTGGGAGCGCTGGCGGCCGGAGCCCGATGGCGCCGCGCCGCGAGGGCCATCCGCCCTGCGAGGGTCGGCCGCCCCATACGAGCCGCCCACGCCACGAGAGCCAGCCCCACCCTGAGCGTCATCCGCCGCATGCGAGCCGCCCACGCTACGAGAGCCATCCGCACCCTGAGCTCCACCCGCGCCAGAAGCGCCACCGGCTCCGTGAGAGCCATCCGCGCCGTAAGCTCTGCCCGCTCCGTGAGGGCCACCGGCGCCGTAAGCGCCATCGGCGCCGCGAGGGCCGGCCGCGCCGTGGAAGCCGCCCGTCCCGCGGGACGGGTCACCGCCCCGCGGAGCGCCGCCCTCGCCGGTCGGCGGGCCGCCCGGTCTGAAGGCGTCCTCGTCGTACGACACCCCGCCAGAGATCACCTGCACAGGTACGACCGTGACACCCGGCACATCAGGCAGGTAAGCGGTTGAATCCGTGACCACGGCGACCAAAGGCGGCATAACCCGAATCTAACTACTGAACGGGCGTCCCACCCCGCCACACCCGCCGTGGCTTGAGACCGAAGGACCAGGCGAAGGCGCCCTCGTGGTCGGCGTCCCACTGCACGATGTCCGCGAGCCGCCCGGGCGCCAGGACCCCGCGGTCAGGCGCGCCCAGGACGGTGGCTCCGCCCAGGGTGGCCGCGCGCAGCGCGTCGTTGACGCTCATGCCGAAGGCCGACACCGCCATGGCGATCACCAGGGACATCGAGGTGATGCCGCAGTAGCCGGGGTTGTGGTCGCTGCCGAGCGCGATCTGCACGCCGTGCTTGATCATCTGGCGGACCGGCGGGAGCTGGCCGCGCTGGAGGGCCGTGGCGGGGCAGACGACCGCGGGCACGCCGTAGCGGGACATGATGGCGATGTCCTCGTCGGACATGTGGTGCAGGCCGTCGGCGGAGGCGCAGCCGAGCTCGGCGGCCAGCTGGACGGCGCCGCGGCGGCTGTACTGGCCGGCGTGGATGCGCGGCAGCAGGCCGACGTTGCGGCCCGAGGCGAGGACCCAGCGGGACTCCTCGGTGGTGAAGTGGCCCTCGTCGCAGTAGACGTCGACGCTGTCGGCACCCGCGGCGGCCGCGTCGGCGCACCACGCGCCCACGGCCTCGACGTATTCGCGCTGACGGCCGAAGTATTCGGGCGGCACCACGTGCGCGGCCAGGAACGTGACGTGCACCCGCGGCATCATCGGCTCCTTCTCCAGCTCGCGCAGGAGCCGCACGTCGGCGAGCTCGCCGTCGCGGGTGAGGTGGTAGCCGGTCTTGGCCTCGACGGTGGTGGTGCCGCTGAGCAGCCAGCCGCGCAGCCGCTCGCGCACGCCGTTGCAGAGCGTCCACGGGTCGGTGCCTCGTGTCACGGTGACGGTCGAGCCCACGCCGCCGCCCGCCGCGGTGATCGAGGCGGCGCTGGAGCCGCCGGTGCGGATGGCCAGCTCGGCGTAGCGGTTGCCGGCGTAGACCGGGTGCGTGTGGGCGTCGATGAGACCGGGCGTGACCAGGGCGCCGCCCAGGTTTTCGACGTGGTCGACGTCGACGATGTCATCGACGACTCCGGGCACGCTCTGCGGGAGGTCGGGCGCCCGCCCGACCCACGCGATGCGGTCGTTGTGCACGAGGATGGCCGCGTTGCTGAGGACCTCGTTACCGGTCCAGAGGCGGCCAATGTTGGTCAGCAGTCGAACGGTCACCGCATCACCGCCCCGCACGAGCCCTTACCTGTGGCCCGGCATGAGCGCAGAGCCCAGCGCACGGCCTGTGCCGCGCCCACTGAGTCCGCTCCGGGTCCGGACGACATGGGGGGTCTCCTGCTCTCATCCGCATCCTGTGTGCGGTGACCGTATCGCCGGAGTCATGATCCGGTGATTTCAGTTCAGTTACGTTATTTCACAGCTGGGCTTGCTGTACAGGGTTATTCGGAAGAAAGACCACTCATCACAACCGTCACCCAGCCCTACCTCGACCCCACGGCCCCCGCTGACGACTTCGCTACCAAGAGTCATCATCCGAAACCCAGAACCCAAACCCAAAAACCAGACCAATGTTAGGTCTGGCCATCCTAGCAATCCAAGGGTTCGGGGACCACTGCCGCTTTTGGGCAGCTCTGCGCGCTTTGTGGCGAGAGCTGCCCAACCAAGCGGAAAAGAGACCGGTCAGGCGACGCGTTCGACCGGCTTGCCGGCCCGCTCCAGCTCCTGGAACAAGCTGGGCAGCACGCGGGCGTGCAGGATCGTGCCGTCCTCGACATGGTCCACCGCGAGCACCTCGCCCTCCTTGTGTGCCCGCGAGATGAGGTCGCCCCTGTCGTAGGGCACCAGCAGATGGACCTCGTGGTCCAGCCTCGGCAGCTCACGCTCGATGAGCGCCATCAGCTCGGGGATGCCCTTGCCCGTGCGCGCCGAGACCACGATGCTGTCGCGCTCGCGCCGGAGGATCCGGTCGATCACTTCCTGGTCGGCCGCGTCGGCCTTGTTGATCACGACGATCTCGCGTACGTCGGCGGCGCCATCGATGTCGGCGAACACCTCGCGTACGGCCGAGAGCTGCCCCTCGGGGTCGGGGTGCGAGCCGTCGACCACGTGCAGGATCAGGTCGGCGTCGGCGACCTCCTCCAGCGTGGAGCGGAACGCCTCGACCAGCTGGTGGGGCAGGTGGCGGACGAAGCCGACGGTGTCGGCGATCGTGAACAGCCGGCCTTCGGGCGTGCGCGCCCGGCGCACGGTCGGGTCGAGGGTCGCGAACAGCGCGTCCTCCACCAGCACCCCCGCACCGGTGATGCGGTTGAGCAGCGAGGACTTGCCCGCGTTGGTGTAGCCGGCGATGGCCACGGCCGGGACCTCGCGACGCTGGCGCCGGTGGCGCATGGTGTCGCGCGAGGTGGACATGCCACCGATCTGGCGGCGCAGCTTGGACATCCGCTCGCGGATGCGCCGGCGGTCCAGCTCGATCTTGGTCTCACCGGGGCCGCGGCCGCCGATGCCGACGCCGCCCGCGGCGCGACCGCCGACCTGCCTGGACAGGTTGCCACCCCAGCCGCGCAGGCGCGGCAGCAGGTAGGACAGCTGGGCCAGCTCGACCTGGGCCTTGCCCTCGCGGCTCTTGGCGTGCTGGGCGAAGATGTCGAGGATCAGCGCGGTGCGGTCGATCACCTTGACCTTGACCGTCTCCTCGAGCTGGCGGAGCTGACCGGGGGTCAGCTCGCCGTCGCAGATCACGGTGTCGGCGCCGCTGGACTCGACCACGTCGCGCAGCTCCAGTGCCTTGCCCGAGCCGATGTACGTGGCCGGGTCGGGCTTCTGGCGGCGCTGGATGAGCCCGTCGAGCACCTCGGACCCAGCCGTCTCGGCCAGGAGCTTGAGCTCCAGGAGGGAGTTTTCTGCGTCGGCGACGGTGCCGGTGGTCCAGACGCCGACGAGAACGACCCGCTCCAGCCGCAGCTGCCGGTATTCGACCTCGGAGACATCCTGGAGTTCGGTGGAGAGGCCCGCCACGCGGCGCAGCGCCTGGCGCTCCTCAAGGTCCATGTCGCCGGTCTCGAACTCGTCGAGCGCGGTGTATTCGTGCATTCGTGTCATCTCTATTAGGGAACGTCTGGACACCTCGGTGTCTTCCCACGATGGTGGCACGACATCCGCGGCGCAATCACCTGGTTATCCGGGCAGCACCGAGATGTCCCCGGAACCCGAGGTCAGCGAGATCTTGCTGGGCGAAGATTTGTCGGTCTTAACGGATACCGCCACGTCTCCGGAGCCCACTTCGGTTTTCACGTCATAGGCGCCGTCGGGGACGTTGAGCGCGATATCTCCGGAGCCCACCTTCAGCTCGACGCCTTCGGGAACGGTCGTGTACTTCATCGCGATGTTCCCCGAGCCCGCCTCGGCGAAGACCTTCTTGCCCGCGAGCCCGGTGGCGTCGAGGTCGCCGGAGCCGACGCGCACGTCGATCGGCCCGGTCAGGCTCCTGAGCGTGATGTTGCCGGAGCCGCTGTCCAGGTCCACGGGGAGGCCCTTGGGGATCTCGATCTTGTAGTCGACCCCGCAGCTGCCCCAGCTCGACGGGCAGTCGTAGGTGACGAACAGCGCGTCGCCCTCGACCTTGTGCTCCGGCACGGGCTTGTCGTCGCCGCGCCAGCGGAGGGTCTCCACGACCTTGATGGCCGCACCGTCGGTCTCGGTGATCACGGCGTCGCCGGCGTTGCCCTTGAACTGGAGCTTCGCGACCTTGTCGGTCACCTGGTAGGACACGGTGTCCTGGTTGTCGGGGCCGCCGATGCTCGCGAGCCCGCATCCCGTCAGCAGCAGGGCGGAGGCCAGCAGCCCGCCCGCGACCATCATCGTCTTCATGCTCGAAATCCTTTCGCGGCAGGCCGTGCCACACATCGGGGATGCCCCCGGGACACGCCCCGGGGTTTCCCCACCTTTGACCCGGGAACCGGCAGGGGAGTAATTTCACTTCCACAATCCAGAAGTCGTTTTCCGCATAGTGGAAAGAAGGTCCCATGGAGATCACCGGCCCGATGTCCGACCGGTTCGACGAGGTCCTCACGCCGGAGGCGCTCTCGTTCGTGGCGGCCCTCCAGCGGGAGTTCGGCGCCCGGCGGCTGGAGCTGCTGGAGGCCCGCCAGACGCGCCAGGCCGAGCTGTCGGCCGGCGGCCTGCTCGACTTCCTGCCCGAGACCAAGGGGATCAGGGAGGGCGACTGGCAGGTCGCGCCCCCGGCGCCCGGCCTGGAGGACCGCCGCGTCGAGATCACCGGCCCGGTCGACAAGAAGATGACCATCAACGCGCTCAACTCCGGCGCGAAGGTGTGGCTGGCCGACTTCGAGGACGCCAACTCCCCGCTCTGGGAAAACTGCGTGAGCGGCCACCTCAACCTGCGTGACGCGCTCGACCGCACGATCGACTTCGAGACCGGCGGCAAGACGTACGCGCTCAAGCCCGACGGCGAGCTGGCCACGGTCGTGGTGCGGCCGCGCGGCTGGCACCTGGACGAGAAGCACGCCGAGGTGGACGGCCGGCCGGTCTCGGGGTCGCTGTTCGACTTCGGCCTCTACTTCTTCCACTGCGCCCAGCGGCAGATCGACAAGGGCAAGGGCCCGTACTTCTACCTGCCCAAGATCGAGTCCCACCTGGAGGCGCGGCTCTGGAACGACGTGTTCACCAGGGCTCAGGAGCTGCTCGGCATCCCGCACGGCACGATCAGGGCGACCGTGCTCATCGAGACCTACCCGGCGGCGTTCGAGATGGAGGAGATCCTCTACGAGCTGCGCGACCACTCGGCCGGGCTCAACGCGGGCCGCTGGGACTACCTGTTCAGCGTGATCAAGAAGTTCCGGACCAGGGGGCGCGAGTTCCTGCTCCCCGAGCGGAACGCGGTGACGATGACCGCGCCGTTCATGCGCGCCTACACCGAGTTGCTGGTGCGCACCTGCCACAAGCGCGGCGCGCACGCCATCGGCGGGATGGCGGCCTTCATCCCCTCGCGGCGCGACCCCGAGGTGAACGCCGTGGCGCTGGAGAAGGTCAGGGCGGACAAGACGCGCGAGTCCGGCGACGGGTTCGACGGGTCCTGGGTGGCGCACCCCGACCTGGTGCCGATCTGCCGCGAGGTGTTCGACGGGGTGCTGGGGTCGCGGCCCAACCAGCTCGACCGCTCGCGCGAGGACGTCAGCGTGAGCGCCGCCGAGCTGCTGGCCGTCTCCGAGACCCCCGGGGAGATCACCGAGACCGGGCTGCGCAACAACGTGGACGTGGCGCTGCGCTACCTGGCCGCCTGGATGGGCGGGCTGGGCGCGGTGGCGATCCACAACCTCATGGAGGACGCCGCCACGGCCGAGATCTCCCGCTCGCAGATCTGGCAGTGGATCCACAACGACATCACGCTCGCCGACACCGGCGCGCAGGTGACCAAGGAGCTCGTCGAGCGGATCATCTCGGAGGAGCTCGACAAGATCGCGGCGGAGCCGGGCTACGACGAGAAGCTGTATGCGCAGGCGACCGCCCTGTTCAAGGAGGTCGCGCTGGACGACGACTTCGCCGACTTCCTGACCCTGCCCGCCTATGCTCAAATGCCGTAGAAAAACCAGATAAGGCGTAGAAAAAATAGATAAGTAGGACGCGAAGAGGGGGATCGGTGCTGGAAACGCTGACGGCGGCCCTGCGCTCGCTGCTGCCCCACGACTCGGTGATCACCGACCCCGTACGCCTGCGCACGTACGAGTGCGACGGCCTCACCTACCACCGGGCGACCCCCGGCGTGGTCGTGCTGCCCGGCACGGCCGAGCAGGTCGCCCGCGTGGTACGCCTCTGCAACGACTTCGGCGTGCCCTTCGTGGCCAGGGGATCGGGCACCGGCCTGTCGGGGGGCGCGCTCCCCCGCGAGGACGGCGTGCTCATCGTCACCTCCAAGATGCGCAGGATCCTGGAGATCGACCTGGCCGACCGCCGAGCCGTGGTCGAGCCGGGCGTGACGAACCTGGCGATCACCGAGGCCGTCCGCGACCAGGGCTACTACTACGCCCCCGACCCCTCCAGCCAGCAGGTCTGCTCGATCGGCGGCAACGTGGCGGAGAACTCCGGCGGCGCCCACTGCCTCAAATACGGCTTCACCGTCAACCACGTCGAAGCCTGCGAGATCGTCACCCCCGACGGCGACCTGGTGACGCTCGACCGCATGGACCCCGGCTACGACCTCCTGGGCGCGTTCGTCGGCTCGGAGGGCACGCTGGGCATCGCCACCAAGATCACGGTACGCCTGTGCCGCGCGCCCGAGACCGTCACCACGGTGCTGGCCGCGTTCGAGAGCATCGAGCAGGGCGGGCAGGCGGTCTCGGCGATCATCGGAGCGGGCATCGTGCCCGCCGCGATCGAGATGATGGACGCGCTGGCCATCGAGGCGGCCGAGGCGGCGGTCGCCTGCTCCTACCCCGAGGGCGCGGGAGCCGTGCTGATCGTGGAGCTGGACGGGCCGTCCGCCGAGGTCGAGCGGCAGTTCGCCCAGCTCAGGGACATCTGCTCGGGCGCGTTCGAGCTGCGCGTGGCGGCGGACGCGGCCGAGCGGGCGGCGATCTGGAAGGGCCGCAAGTCGGCGTTCGCGGCCGTCGGGCGCATCAGCCCGGCCTACATCGTCCAGGATGGCGTGGTCCCGCGCACCTCGCTGCCCGGCGTGCTGGCCGCCATCGACCGCCTCTCGCAGGAGCACGGGATCAGAGTGGCGAACGTCTTCCACGCCGGTGACGGCAATCTGCACCCGCTGGTGCTCTTCGACGACGCGGAGCCGGGGGCGGGCGAGCGGGCGGAGACGGTGTCCGGCGCGATCCTGGACCTGTGCATCGAGCACGGCGGCTCGATCACCGGCGAACACGGGGTCGGGGTGGACAAATCGCGGTACATGCCGAGGATGTTCAGCGAGGATGACCTGGACACCATGCAGCTCGTCCGATGCGCGTTCGACCCCCAGGGCCTGGCGAACCCGGGCAAGGTGTTCCCCACGCCGCGACTGTGCGGCGAGGTGCCGGGCGTGCGCAAGGGCGTGCACCCCCTCGTGGAGTCCGGGAAGGCGGAGCAGTTCTGATGGAAGCCGGTGCGGCGCTGGCCGCGACCGGGGTGACGGTCAGGCAGGCGGACGACGACGACGCCGTCAGCGGCGTGCGGCCCCGCTGGGTGGCGCTGCCCGAGACGGTCGAGGAGGTCGCGGCCGTGCTGCGGGCCTGCTCGGAGCACGACCTGGCGGTGGTGCCCGCGGGCGGCGGCACGAAGCTGCACTGGGGCCGCCCGCCCGAGCGGTGCGACGTGCTGCTCGACATGTGCTGCATGAACGAGGTGCTCGAACACGCCGCGGGCGACCTCGTGGTGCGCGCGCAGGCCGGGGTGACGATGGACGCCCTGTCCGCCGCGCTCGCGGAGAAGGGGCAGGAGCTGGCGCTGGACGTGCCGTTCCCCGAGGGCACGACCGTCGGCGGCACGCTGGCCGCCGCGCTCCCCGGCCCGCGCTCCTTCAGGTACGGCACCGCCCGCGACCTGCTCATCGGCATCACCGTCGTCCTCCCGGACGGCACCGTCGCCAAGTCGGGCGGCAAGGTGGTCAAGAACGTCGCCGGCTACGACCTGGGCAAGCTCTTCACCGGCTCGTACGGCACCCTCGGCGTCATCGCGGAGGCCACGTTCCGCCTGCATCCCCTGCCGGCCGAGCGCCGCTGGGTCACGGCGGAGATCGATCGCGCCGCGCTGCCCCCCATCGCCGCCGCGCTGGCCGCCTCGCAGGCCGAGCCGAGCGCGGTCGAGGTGGACTGGCCGGACCCGGGCGGCCCGCTCAGCCTGGCCGTGCTGGTGGAGGGGACCGCGGCCGAGTCACGGGCGCGGGCGCTGCGCGAGCTGACCGGCACGGGCGCCGTGACCGGCGAGCCGCCCTCGTGGTGGGGGCTGATCCTGCGCGACGACGTGCTGGTGGAAGTACGCTTCCCGCCCTCGGAGACGCGGGCCGTGCTGGACGCGGCCACCGAGACGGGGCTGGCGCTGCGCGGCTCGCCGGTCTCCGGCCGGGTGCTGCTGGAGTCGTGGACCGAGGTCGGCGAGCGCCGGCTGGCCGCCGTGGTGTCCGGGCTGCGCGCGAAGGTCGAGGCGGCCGGCGGCCGGGTGAGCGTGCTGTCCTCGCCGTACGACAGCGTCGAGCGGTGGGGGCAGGTGAGCGGGCTGCCGTTGATGCGGCGGGTCAAGGAACGGTTCGATCCCGGGCGCAGGATGTCTCCCGGCCGGTTCTTGGGAGGCATCTGACATGGACCCGAAACTGATCAACGACTGCGTGCACTGCGGGTTCTGCCTGCCCACCTGCCCGACATACGTGCTGTGGGGCGAGGAGATGGACTCGCCGCGCGGGCGGATCCACCTGATGCAGCAGCACGTCGAGGGCACGCCCGTCACGCCGGAGATGGCCGGGCACTTCGACGCGTGCCTCGGCTGCATGGCGTGCGTCACGGCCTGCCCGTCCGGCGTGCAGTACGACCGGCTGATCGAGCTGACCAGGGTGGAGGTCGAGCGCGAGCACGTGCGCGAGCCGCGGGAGCGGGCCGTGCGCGGGATCGTGTTCAACCTCTTCCCCTACCCGCGCAGGCTGCGGCTGCTGCGGCCGACGATGTGGCTGGCGGGGCGGATGGCGCCGTTCCTCGCCCGGGTGCATCCGAGCCTCGGCGCGATGGCCGGGCTCGCGCCGCGCGTGGAGCACCGGCAGCGGATGCCGCGCGTCGTCAGGGCGAGAGGCGAGCGCCGGGCCGTGGTCGGGATGCTCACCGGCTGCGTCCAGGGCGAGTTCTTCCCGCAGGTCAACGCGGCCACCGCGCGGGTGCTCGCGATGGAGGGCTGCGACGTGGTCATCCCGCCCGGCCAGGGCTGCTGCGGGGCGCTGAGCGTCCATTCCGGGCGCGCCGACCAGGCCAGGCGGCTGGCCCGCCGCACGGTCAAGACGTTCACCAGGGCCGGGGTGGACACCGTCGTGGTGAACGCGGCCGGCTGCGGGTCGTCCATGAAGGAGTACGGCGAGCTGCTCGGGACCGAGCCCGGGTTCAGGGTGATGGACCTGTCGGAATATCTGGCCGAGCTGGGACCCGTGGCCAAGCGGCACCCCCTGCCGGTGACCGTCGCCTACCACGACGCCTGCCACCTGGCCCACGCCCAGGGCGTCCGCGCCCAGCCGCGCGAGCTGCTGGGCGGCATCCCCGAGCTGCAGCTGCGGGAGATCCCCGAGTCGGCCGTCTGCTGCGGGTCGGCGGGCACGTACAACATCTTCCAGCCGGAGGCCGCCCGCGACCTCGGCGACAGGAAGGCCGAGGCGGTCGGCACGACCGGCGCCGAGCTGCTGGTCTCGGCCAACCCCGGCTGCACCATGCAGATCGCCGCGGCCATGCGGCGCGCGGGAGCGCAGATCAGGGTGGCCCACACGGCGGAAGTGCTCGACGCCTCCCTGCGCGGGGTGGGCCTGTGAGCGTCCAGTCGGTCGAGCGGGCGCTCGACGTGCTGGAGGCGCTGGCCGAGCACGGTGGCGAGGCGGGGCTGTCGGAGATCGCCGCCAGGACCGGGCTGCCGTACGGGACCATCCACCGGCTGTTGCAGACCCTGCTCTCGCGCGGCTACGTGCGCCAGGAGTCGGACCGCCGCTACGCGCTGGGCGGCGGCCTGGTCCGCCTGGGCGGCATCGCCGAGGGCATGGTGGGCGTGTGGGCGCAGCCGTACCTGACCAAGATGGTCGAGCTGTCCGGCGAGACCGCGAACCTGGCCATGCTCGAAGGCGACTTCGTCGTCTACGTGGCGCAGGTGCCCTCGCCGCGCAGGCTGCGCATGTTCGCCGAGGTCGGCCGGCGAGTGCTGCCGCACAGCACGGCCGTGGGCAAGGTGCTGCTGGCCGAGCGGCCCGCCGACGCGGTCGCGGTGTTCGAGCGGACCGGCATGCCGCGCCGCACCCCGAACACGGTCACCGACCTGACCTCCATGCGCGCCGAGCTGGACCTCGTCAGGGCCCGCGGCTACGCCATGGACCTCGGCGAGGAGGAGCTGGGCGTGCACTGCCTGGCCGTGCCCGTGTGGGACGGCGACCGCGTGGTGGCCGCGATGTCGGTGTCGGGGCCCGCCGAGCGGATCGACGCGCTGGACCGCGACGAGCTCGCGGAAGGCATGCGGAAGATCGCCCTCGACTTCGGGAACGAGCTCAGTCCGGCGGCGAGGGCGGACTGACCGGGCTTCGGCGTATTCTGTTGCGCTATGGGCAACAGCACGACGGTGCAGTCGGTCGATCGGGCCATCGCGATCCTGGAGATCCTGGCCCGCGACGGCGCCACCCGCGTCACGGACCTCGCGGCCGAGCTCGACGTGCACAAGTCCACCGCGTTCCGGCTGCTGGCGGCGCTGGAGCAGGGCGGGCTGGTGGAGCAGAGCGGCGACCGCGGGCGCTACCGGCTGGGGTTCGGCGTCGTACGCCTGGCCGGCGCGGCCACGGCCCAGCTCGACCTGGCGCGCGAGAGCAGGCCGGTGTGCCTGCGCCTGGCCGAGGCGGTGGGCGAGACCGTCAACATCGCGATGCCGCAGGACGGCGACACGGTCAACATCAGCCAGGTGCGCGGCCCCGCCGCGATCAGCGGCCACAACTGGGTCGGCCAGCGCACCCCCTCGCACGCCACGTCGAGCGGGAAGGTGCTGCTGGCCGCCGGCGCCCTGCGCCTGCCCCCCGAGCTGGAGCGCTACACCCCCAGGACGATCACCTCGGAGGACGGGCTGGATCTCGCCGGGATCAGGGAGCGCGGCTGGGCCGTCACCGTGGAGGAGCTGGAAGTGGGGCTGAACGCGGTGGCCGCGCCGATCAGGGGCGGCGACGGCTCGGTGGTGGCCGCGGTCAGCGTCTCGGGGCCCTCCTACCGGCTGACGCCGGACCGGCTGCCCGAGGTGGGCGAGCTGCTCGTCGAGGGCGCAGGGGAGATAAGCCAGCGAATCGGCTATTACCGTTAGGGCATGTGCAGAAGCATCAAGACGCTGCGTCCGCCGTACACCGAGAGCGTGACCGAGGATGACGTGCGGGCGGCCGCGTTGCAGTACGTCAGGAAGATCTCCGGGTTCCGCGCGCCCGCCGCGCACAACGCCGAGGCGTTCGACCGGGCCGTCGAGGCGATCACCAAGGCGTCCGAGGAGCTGCTGGGGGCGTTGCAAGTTCGCGGAGGTCGTTGACAGCCTCTCCCCGCGGGGGAAGTCTTCCCGGGTATAACCCCCAGCGATTTCCCCCAGGGAGCTCCCATGATCAGCGGGTTGTACCAGGGCCAGGACGGTGACTCGCGGCTGGCGCTCCGGGTCGACGTCGACGGGACCAGGCCCGCCGGGCGGGTTAGCGGCGACCTGTTCACCGTGTCCGGCGCGACGACCTCTTACGCGGGCTCGTTCGTCGTCAACGCTCCCTCCGTGCGGGCCGAAGGGGACGAGGCGCGGATCAGCGGGCTGGGGAGCTTCACGTTCGAGACCCCGGACAAGGACGTGAACATCACGGTCTCCGAGGGCACGGCGTCGGCGGACATAGCGGGGCGCACGTACCGGGTGGCCTTCGCCTCCCCCTACTTCCGCAGCGTGCTGCTGGAGCAGGACTCCGTGATGGGGACCGTGCCGTTCGTGTCGTACGCGACGGGCTCGCTGCAGGGGCCGGCCGGCTCGCCCGCGCGGGACCTGAGCGTGAGCGCGGCGTACGCGGAGGCGGGCATCGAGCTGACCGTCACCCAGCCGGGGGTGATCCCCGTGGACGGGTCGGGCGCGGACCTGGCATGGGACGACGCCGAGCTGCACCACGCGATGACGCAGCAGTTCGGCTCGTTCGGCGACGCGCCGGCCTGGCGGGTGTGGCTGCTGGTGGCCAGCAAGCACGTGGGCGGCTACCGCGGGATCATGTTCGACTACAACGACGCTCACCAGCGGCAGGGGTCCGCGGTGTTCTACGACGCGATCAAGGGTGACACGCCGCAGGCGCAGCGGGCGCAGTTACGCACGTACGTGCACGAGCTCGGGCACCTGTCTCTTATCCACATCT